>CAYPAX010000149.1:0-7577 GCA_964408735.1 uncultured Rhodospirillaceae bacterium
TTCATCGTCTGGGAGTGAGAATCAGCAAAGCCACTTAATCAACGGGCTGCTATGGTGCCTGCCGTGGTGCCTTGGGGTCTGAATGAGGCGGATATCCTGAAGCGCGCTTACCAGCATGCCTCTCTTGTTCTTTGGCATATGACTCCATTTGTGAATTTCGTTGGCATTGACCGCAATCGCAACGAACAGGGCGACCTGCCACGTCAGCGCCCCGCACAGCCAGGCAACAGCGATGATGACGGCGCCGATGACCAGGGGTACGGCGGCGCTGCGCAGCCAGGAATTCTTGGTGAACGCGGCGGGCTGTCGATGATGGCGCATGTTGGGTCTGGTGATCCATTTGCCGGTAAGCGGCCAATGGGGCTGGCCGTAGCTGTCTTCCAGCCAGTGCAACAGGCCCGAGCCCAGATCCACGGCCAGAACCATGATCACGATATCCAAAGCGATCTGCATTGCCTCCTCCGGCGAGCTTCGACAGTCTCGAATCGCGTGGAGGCATCTTTTCAAGCGGTCGATTGTCCCGCCATCGGGTAACGGTTATGCTCTCCTAAGTTTTACTTCTGCCGTTTGGGACACGTGAAAATGTCGAAGCAACCTTACGACCCCATGGACATGAAGGCGCTTCGATGTTTCGAGGCAATGGCGAAGCATGGCAGCTTGACCAAGGCCGGCATCGAGCTGGGCATTTCCGACGCCGCAGTGTCCCAGCGCATCAAGGCGCTGGAGAGATACCTCGAGGTCAAGCTCTACGAATCCCGGGGCGGCAAGGTTCGTTTGACACAGGCCGGTCTGCGCACCAAGGCGCTTGCCACCCGCTTGCTCGACGAGCTTGCGAGGTTTGCCGAGGAAATCGGAGATGAAGAGGCCAAAGGGACGGTTACCCTTGGTGCGGCGTCTCCGTTGCTGCGCTATCATCTGCCGGACATCGCCGAATCCTACGCGCGCGAATATCGCTATGCGCGGCTAAGGCTGCTGAGCCGGCGCCCGGCAGAGACGGTTGCGCTTGTTCGCCAAAACGAGATCGATCTCGGCATCGTTCACAAACGGCAATTGCCGTCGGATATTCGCTTCCACGCCTGGCGCACCTTCAAGTCCTTCATCCTGATTCCCAGGGGGCATCCGCTGGCGCGCCAGGGAGCGCCGACGATCGAAGATATTCTGAGCGTGGAGACCTTGTCGCAGTACTCGCAGATCGTCTCGGAAATCGATAGCCAGGACCAGAATCGCATCAAGGAGGGGCTGGAGCGCCTCGGCCTGCCGTACCATGTTGCCTTGGAAGTCGGCAACATCGAAACCGTGAAACACTATGTCGCACGCGGTCACGGAATTGCTGCGGTCTCCGGCATCTGCCTGACGCCGGAAGACAAATCGGTCTTTCACATCATCCCGATTCCCGACGCGCTCGACGGCGAAACGACCTATGGCGTGATCTTAAGGAAGGACAAGCATATTTCGCCGTCGCTCGGGGGCCTTCTCGCTCTTCTGGACGTGCCGGAGCTGAGCGACGGAGAGTCATAGAAGGCCGTTCCCTATAGGCCTGCTCTAATCGAGCCGCGCGCTGACGCCTAGCTCTTCGAGGCTGCGGCCGCCCTCGCCGGCGAGGAAGCGGCGGGCGTTGTCGCCGAGCAGGCCTTCGATCTCGGTTTCGCTGAGCTCGGGCCAGCCGCACCGCGCCAGGATAGGATTGAGCTCGCTGCGCAGGAACCTGACTTCGCGGCGCACGCACTCGGCATATTCCGCGTTGCTGGTGCCGACGTAATCGGTGCCCCAGAAGATGCGGTCGAGGAAGCCGTATTCCTTGGCCATGGTCAGGTTCCAGGCCAGCATGCGCGGGCGCCCGAGCAGCATGCAGATGTCGGTGTGCACGTTGGCCCCGTGCGCCATGATCGCCAGCAGCTCCGCACTCCACGGCCAGGCCATGTGCTCGATGTTGAGGCGCAGGTTGGGGAAGTCCACGACCACTCGGTCGACGTGGCTGAGCTGGCTGCGGAACTGCGGCGCGTTCTCAGGCGGGCCGAACATGGCGCCCTGGTGCACATAGATCGGCGCGCCGAGCTCGTCGGCCATCTGGAAATAGGGATAGGCGCGGCGGTCGCTGAAGGCGTAGTGGCCGTAAGGCGGCGTGATCAGCAGGCCGCTGACCGCGCCGGTCCGCAGCAGCTCGCGCACCTGCGCGAAATTCTCGGCATTGAACTGGCCTTTGGCGGTGATCGGCTCGCAGCCCGCGAAGGCCAGAATGCGCTCCGGAAAGCGCGCCTGCAGGTCGCGCGCGAGCGCGTTGGAGCCCAGCCACTGGTCGCGAATCCGCGCCATCTCCTGGGCCAGGCTGACCACCGTCTCGATACCGAGCTCGTCGAGGGTGGCGACGAGAGAGGCGGGCTCGATGCCGAGATCCTCGATCCGGCTCGGCAGATTGTCGGCCGCATGACGGCCCTGCGGCCAGTGAGAATGGGCATCGACGATCATCGCACTCGCTCCCTGTCGGATATTGCCGACAGTACAGGCGAGCAGCGCCGTTGTCGCCCGCTTCGGGAGGCATCAGGCCCTAGGCACACAAGGCCCCGTGTGCCACGATGGCGCCTGGTCAACCGGAGGCACGCCATGGACCGGCTCAAAGTCGTCGACATTCCCGATGCGGCAGGTGCGGAGGCTGTTTCGTCCGCTTATGTGCCGCCCCTTCAGCTCACGCAGGGGCAGCCGGCGCCGGTT
Source organism: uncultured Rhodospirillaceae bacterium (assembly GCA_964408735.1). Taxonomy (GTDB): domain Bacteria; phylum Pseudomonadota; class Alphaproteobacteria; order UBA7887; family UBA7887; genus UBA7887. The sequence continues at coordinate 2,710 of CAYPAX010000149.1, forward strand.
GCCGCCAACGGCGGCCTGTCCTACATGTCGTTCGACCGGGATGGCGACGCGGGAACCGCTGCGGCGCTGGAAGCGGCGCTGGCGATGATCGCCACGGGCGAGGGGCAGCGGGTCATCGACAGCATCGACGCCGCGCCCGGCGGGCGCATGGAGACCAAATGGGGCACCGGCTTCCGCAAGTTCTCGGATTGTGTGGCCTACATTCGCGATTCCGGCATGGAAGCGCCGGAAGGCGGCCTGGCGCTGCCCTTGCCCTATACCATCTACGAGCAGCCGACCTATTCCGTGGTGCCGTCCAACGCCATCTGGCATGACCCGGCGCGGGCAGCCGACGCACCGGCCTTGCGCAAGGAGGAAGACGACATGCGGCGGCGGACGCTCTTCTTCCCCCATGTCATGCGCGACGCCCGGCGTATCGAGGAATACCATCCGGGCCTCTCGCCCGAGAGCCCCGAGTGCATGGACAGGCTCGGCATCTCCCTGGCGCACCTCGAGTCCAAGTGCGGGAACTTCTACGACGCGGCCGAGGTGGAGCGCACCTTCTACCCCGAGATCGAAAAGCTGCTGCTGGACTTCTTCCCCGGTGCGACGGATGCGCTGGTCTATAACCACGACGTCTTCAACAAGGACTACGAAGGCGACCGCACGGAAGACCAGGCGGCCAAGAACCCCGGCGTCAACGCCCGCTACGCCACCATCGTGCACAACGACCTCAACGACAACAGCGGCCGCGTGCGCTGCCGCGAGCTGCTGACGAAGAACCTGCGCAATTTCGGGCGCACCCAGCACTACACGGAAGCCGAGGCCGACGCCAAGATGTCGCGGCGCTTCATGTCGATCAACCTCGCCAAGCCGATGGAGACGGTGGAACAATTCCCCTTCGTGCTCTGCGCCTGGCCATCATTCGCCAAGCAGCCTTACATCACCAACTACCGCCTCTATGACGACCGAGTCGGCGAGACCACCCGCTTCACCAACCGCCCCGACCACGAATGGTACTGGTTTCCGCGGCAGACCCCGACCGAGGTCTCGATGCTCAAATGCTACGACTCCGTCACCGACGGCTCGGTCTCGCGCTGGTCCTTCCACACCGCCTGCATCGACCCGACAGTGCCCATCGATGCGCCCTGCCGCAAGAACGTGGTGGTGCGCTCGTACGTGTTCTTTTAGGACGAGGGCGCGAGGCGGCGGGCGCTTCTATAAAGGGGACACAATACCTACTATAAAGGGGACACAATACCTATCTCTACGCCCCGCCGCCGCCAGCAGGTGAGGCTCGTCGAGCGGGAAGGAGGCTAAGCGGCCCTGCCAGGGAAAGCCGCGCCAGCCCTCGCTGAAATTGACGCGGCGGGTGTAGCGCCGATGCGCCTCGCCAAGCGCCGTCGCCAGGCCGCCCGCGGTCTCGGGCACCAAGCTAAGATACACATGATTAGGCATCAAACAATATGCCCACAGCGCCACGGACTCCCGCGCCAGCTCCTCGGCCAGCAGCGCCAGATAGGCGGCGTAGTCGTCGTCGCCGAAAAAGGTCTCCTGGCGGCGGTTGCCTCGCTGGGTCACATGATGCGGAACCCCGGGCGCCACCACCTGTGCCAAACGTGCCATGCACAAGAGTCTAGCAGGCGCACTTGGATGTTGAATCTAGGCAGCTCTTCCAGCCATTGGCTGATGTCGGACATCGTGACCCTCCGCGCACAATTTACACTTAAGGTCCCGGCATTGCAGCAACTCACGTAGGGCTCACGTGGCGAGGTCGCGCATGCGCATGAAGCCGTATTCGGCATAGGGCGCGCGGGCGATGGCCCCCTCGCGCGCCTGCCACCAGCTGTCGAAGATGCGCCTGGCGAGATCGCCCTCGTCGGCAGTCTCGCGCAGCACCGCCTCCGCGGCAACAATCGCCGCCTTGACCAGATCGTCCGGAAAGGTCGATATCTTGACCCCGTGCTCATCGATCAGAGCTGTCTGGGCCTCTGCATTACCTGCGGTGAACTCGCTCAGGGTGTAGCCGGTCTCGGCCATGCAGGCGCTCTGCACGATCAGCTGAAGGTCCGCTGTCAGTGCCTCGAAGCGCTGCTTGTTGACGAACGATTCGAGCGTCGCGGCAGGTTCGTGAAAGCCCGGGCCATAGTAGTATTTGGCTATCTTGTGGAAGCCGAAAGCAAGGTCATTCCACGGCGCCACCCATTCGGTCGCATCGATGACACCCGATTGCAGCGCCGGCATGATCTCGCCGCCGGGGATGTTGACCGCTGTCGCGCCGAGGCGGTTGACGACTTCGGCGCCGAGCCCGGGGATGCGCATTTTCAGGCCCTTGAAATCGTCAAGGGAATTGATCTCCTTTTGGAACCAGCCACCCATCTGGGTACCGGTGGCGCCGACCACGAAAGGCTTGAGGCCGAATTCGCCATAAAGCTCGTCCCACAGTGCCTGGCCGCCGCCGTGATAGAGCCAGGCCAATCGTTCCTGCTGCACGAGACCGCTCGGAACAGAGGAGAAGAACGGCGCGCTCTTGTGCTTGGCAACCCAATAGGCGGATGAAGAATGGCTCATCTCGGCAGTGCCCTCGCGCACCGCGTCGAAGACCTCGAAGGCGGGAACCAGCTCTCCGGCGGCGTAGAGCTTGACCTTAAGGCGACCCTCCGACATCGCGGTGATGCGATCGGCGACGCGCTGGGCGCTGGTGCCGAGGCCAGGAAAGTTTTTCGGCCAGGTGGTGACCATCTTCCACTCGTGAAGCCCCCGGGCGACGGCAGGCGCCTGCCCCGGCGCCTCGGGCGTGCCCGCGACCATTGCCTCGCGAGTCGATCTGGCTATCTCTCGAACATGTCGAAGAACATCGCTTCGCTATCCAGGCAGTCGGGAAAGCCGAAGCGCGGCGCTTTGGTCATGTCGCTGATGATGTCGTAGCGGGGGGGTGCAGCGGTCACGCGGTGCGGCGCTGGTCTGAGCTAGTTCAGCTCGTCTAACAGTGCCTTGGCCTCCATCAGGTCGGCGGTGTCGAAGCCCTCGGTGAACCAGTCGTAGACCGGGGCGAGGAGATCGCGGGCTTCGGTGGCTTTGTCCTGGGACTGCCAGAGCCGGGCGAGGGAGGTGGCGGCGCGGAGTTCCCAGGACTTGGCATTCTGTGATTGCGCTGTCCCGATAGCGTCACGGAAGGCGGCCGCGGCCTTTTCGCCATTATCGGAGCTTTCCTGAAGCATGATTTCACCGCTGATGCGTTGAATTTCAGCCAGATGAAATTCCTCGTTCCATTTTGCGATTTGCGAAAGCGCTTCGTCGAGCCAAGTGTGCGCCTTCCCGTAGTCGCCAAGTCTGGCGCTTATTTGGGCCATCCAGGCCTTCATGTACGGCACTACGGCGCCGCATCCGATACCTTCCCACAACTCCAGCCCTTTTCCCATTCGCGCCAGGCCACCTTCAGTGTCGCCGTGTAGGTTCTGAACATAGCCCCCGAACAAATCGCCCGCGGCAATCCAGGGAGCAAATCCGTACCGATCTGCAATGGGGATCATTTCTTCCAATCGCTGCTCGATGACCTCCAAGTTTCCTGAATAGAGATAACTGAAATTTCCCCAGCCGAGCGCCTGACAGAGCTGGAATGGGTGATTGAGCTTGCGAGCGACGTCGTCCTTCATATCGGACACGGCCATGGCTTGCTCGGGATAGCCGGTGATCCACAACGAATGAGCCCGATACACGCCGCCTTCGACCATCGGGTCTAGTCCGTAATCGAAAACAATCCTCGCATGCTTCTCGACGTCGAAGACTTGTTCGACGCGTGCGTAATGCTCAGGTATCTCCTGAAAATGTCCGCGCCAGCAAAGTGCATTCACCAAACATCGCCGGGCAACCATTTCCAGTGTTTCATCACCAATATCGAGCGCAATATCGAGCATTCGCCGTCCCAAGCCTACGGAGGCGTCTTGATCTCCTTGCACAATGTAGAAAGTGAACATTCCATGCAGTGCCGGAAATATCTTGTCGGGCTTGTTGACCTTCTCGGTCAACGGGCCTACGCGCACGAAGACCTCTTCGGTTTTCGGGTTCGCCCAGCCCATGGTCAACATGCGAACATTGCCGAGTCCGATCTCAAGGGCCAATTCGCGTTCAAGCCAAACCGGTTCCTCCGGTGTGTTCTTGACCAATTCCAGGCCACGTGTGAAGTGCGCGCCCGCTTCGGCCATGGCTGATTTAAGCATGGCGGTCTCACCGGCCTTCTGCCAAAGCGGAATGGCCTGATCCAAGTCGCCTGCTTCGGTGAAGTGGTGGGCAAGCAACTCAGGCTCGGTATCGAGGACGATTGGCATGCTTTCCTTGATCACGTGCGCAATCTTGGTGTGCAGCTGGTGTCGTCGAGCTTTGAGGAGGCTTTCATAGGCCGCGCTCTGAACAAGCGCATGCTTGAACATGTAACTCGCATCCGGCGGATTGCCTTTGCGAAATACCAATTCGCTTTCGACAAGCTGGTTAAGGGCAATTGAAAGCTCGTTGTCGCCGAGGGCCGATACGGCAGCGATCAGACCATGCGAGAACTCGCGCCCGATACAGGCGCCGATTTGCGCAATTTCTTTGACCGGCGATAACCTGTCGAGGCGCGCCATAAGACTATCACGCAGCGTGGAAGGTATAACGAGGTCGGACACTGGTGCGACAAGCTCATAGTGGCCATTGGCCCTGGCAACGAGCCCGCTTTCGATGATGGTCTTGGTCAACTCCTCCACAAACAATGGCACGCCATCGGTTTTCTCGACGATTTGATCCAGAACAGCATCAGGCAGACTGGCACCACCGGTCACCTCTTCTACCATCGCCGCTGCGTGGCGCCGGCCTAGCCCGGATTATTCACGGCTCGGTAGAATATGGTTGGT
>CAYPAX010000150.1:0-7541 GCA_964408735.1 uncultured Rhodospirillaceae bacterium
CTTAATATACGCTTACCAACCATATTCTACCGAGCCGTGAATAATCCGGGCTAGGGGAACGCCGTTCTCTCAGCTGCCAAAGGAACTAGCGGGCGTCCTTAGCTCCGTTTCGACCGATGTTGAGCAACTTTATGCCTTGCCTCTCGTGGTTCGCGCGTTGCCGCGCACTGTTTACGACCGCTTGCACGTAGAGGTAACGCTTGGCGAAGGCAGATTCATCGACAACTCGGGCAGTATCATGCCGGAGCTTGAAGCGCCTCCGCAAATTCATAAGGCGATGGCGGCGATACTCGATGATCCTACCGGTCATGGCATGGCTATCGATGCTTCTCGACAGACCGGGCATCGCGGCGCTTGCGACGAACAAGCGCTTCTTGGGCGTTGTGATCACGCTCGCCGTGTCGGTGCCATTCCTTGCCCACTGGCATGTCGAGCGGGCTTTCGCCGCGGCCGGCTATGTCGAGTGCGGCAGCTTTCTGACCAAGCCGGAGGCCGACAAATCCCAAAGCCTCTTTCCCAGCCGCGCCTGGGTGCTGAACCCTGGAGATTGTGCGGAGGCAGACGCCCCGCCGCCGCCCGCAGCCCGGTGAGCGCGCGCGTCGCGCCGCGGCTTGCCTTATGCGCTGCCATGCGTCAGCATCGCTTGCGGCCGAAGGATATCGGCCCTTGGGATGACGTGATGGGAGCGAGGCATGGCGGACGCAACGCGCCTGGTCGCTGCGGCGGCAATGACGGTCGGGCTTTGCCTGTCTTCTGGGGGGGCGCTGGCTTGGCCGTTCTTTCTCGACGATCCGGGATCGACAAACGATGTCGTGGGACAGTATCCCGCCTGGCCCTATAACACGCAGGGCAACAACGGTTGTCTGACCTGCCACAGCACGACCGCTCCCGTGCCCGACGGGCCGGAGGAGTTGAACGCCTATGGCGAGGCATTCAAAGCCAATGGGCATGTCTTCGCGGCACTCGAGCTCGGCGACGTCGACGGCGATGGCGCGAGCAACGGCCTCGAGCTGAGTCTGGGAAGCTTTCCCGGCAACGGCGCCAGCACGCCGGTGGCGCCGGCCAACCTGCAGGCCAGCGACGGTACACATCCGGGCGGCGTGATGCTGAGCTGGTCGGCCGTTGCCGGGGCCATCGCCTATGACGTCTTCAAGTGGGAAAATGCGATCGATATCATCTCGGTCGGCGACGTGGTAGCCACAGTGAACGGCCCCAGCCACCTCGATACCGTGGTACAGATCGGCAAGAATTATAATTACAAGGTCCGTGCCTGTAATGCTCATGGTTGCACGGATTATGGTGGCATCAATAACGGGTTTTTCGAGGGCTCGGGCGCCGCCGGCCAGGCTATCGACCCGGCAGTGGTGGCGCTTTTGGCCAAGCGCCTGGTGCCGCAGCCGGCGCCAAGCGGGGTCGATGCCACGGACGGGCTGATCGGCGCCCAGATCGGCGTCAGTTGGCAGGCCACGCCGGGGGCGCATGCCTATATTGTCTACCGGGCCGAAAGCAAGCTCGACACACCGATGCCCGGTCCGCTGCACGAGAAGGTGGCGAACACGGCCGAGACCCAGATATACGATATGCAGGTGAGCCAGGGTAAGATCTACTGGTATGCGGTGCGCGCCTGCTACCAAGCGGGCTGCAGCCGGCTTGCCGATCCCGAGCCGGGCTGGCTCTACACGGCGAACCCGACCGAGGAGATGGTCGCCTTGGAACAGCAGGGCGCCGGCGGGCGTGTCGCAACGCCAGACGTGGCGCCTCGGGTGTCGCGCGAGCCGGCCGAAGCCGTGGTGCGGGAACGCGTGCCGGCCGAGGCCGTGGTGCGTGAGCGCGCGCCGGCTGACGCTGTCGTGCGCGAGCGCGCACCCGTTGCGATCGACGAGGAGGCCGTGCCGCCCATACGCCGCGAGGGCGAGGTCCGCACACGCCGTTGAGCAACGCCTACCCGCGCTTCGTCCCACGCCCGCCCTGGCTAGGAGGCGACCTGCAGACCCTGCGCAACTGGCTTTGCCCGCAGCCACCGCTGGCCGGCGAGCGGCTCACGCTGCCGCTCGGCGATGGTGATGTGCTGGCCGCGGCACTGAACGCGCCGACACGCCAGTCCCACGCCCCGCTCGCCGTGCTCATCCACGGCCTCAGCGGTTGCGAGGAAAGCGCCTATATCGTGGCCAGCGCGCGTCACTTCACCTCGCTGGGCTATCGCACGTTGCGGCTCAATCTGCGCGGCGCCGGGCCCTCGCGCGCCACCTGCGGCGGGCATTACCATGCCGGGCGCAGCGAGGACCTGCGCGCGGCGCTGGCGGTGCTGCGTGAGCGCGGCGAACAGGAGTTCATCCTCTACGCCTATTCGTTAGGCGCCAACATGGTACTCAAGGCCTTGGGCGAGGGAGAGGGACTGAACGGCGTGCGCGCCGCGGTCACGGTCTCGGTGCCGATCGAGTTGGCAGCGGCCTCGGCCCGCTTCGCGAAGTCGCGCAACGCGCCGTACCAACGATGGCTGCTTTGGCACATGAAGCGCGAGGCGATGGGCGAGGGCGCGCAGCTCAGCGATGCCGAGCGCCGCACCATCTCCGCGGCCAGAAGTGTACGCGCCTTCGACGACGGCTTCGTTGCCCCGCGCCACGGCTTTGCCGGCGCCGACGACTATTATGCCAAATGCTCGGCCGCACCCTATCTCGCGCGCATTGCCACGCCGACGCTGGTCATCCACGCCGCGGACGATCCCTGGATCCCGGCTGTCTCGTATCACGGCCAGGACTGGTCCAATCCCGCGCTGAGCCTTCTCGTGCCGCGCTCCGGCGGCCATGTGGGCTTCCACGGCAGCGGCAGTGTCATCCCCTGGCATGATCGCTGCGCGGAATGCTTCCTGAAAAGGAAAACGGGAACAGTTCCATAAATCTGTCCCCTCTAGGCTCAGCCGGCTCCGCTACCCAGCCCTCAGCCGCTTCGCCGCGCGCACGGCGAAATAGGTGAGAATGCCGTCGGCGCCGGCGCGCTTGAAGCTGGCAAGACTTTCCATCATGACGCGCTCGCCGTCGAGCCAGCCGTTTGCGCCCGCCCCTTCCAGCATGGCGTATTCGCCGGACACCTGGTAGGCGTAGGTGGGCAGGCCGAAGGCTTCCTTCACGCGCCAGACGATGTCGAGATAGGGCATGCCCGGCTTGACCATCACCATGTCGGCGCCCTCGGCGATGTCGAGCGCCACTTCGCGCAACGCCTCGTCACCGTTTGCCGGGTCAAGCTGGTAGGTGCGTTTGTCGCCCTGGCCGAGGTTGGTGGACGAGCCCACCGCGTCGCGGAACGGGCCGTAAAATCCGGAAGCGAATTTCGCCGCATAGGCCATGATGCGCACGTCGTCGTGGCCGGCCCCGTCAAGCGCCGCGCGGATGGCGCCGACGCGCCCGTCCATCATGTCCGACGGCGCGATGACGTTGCAGCCTGCCGCCGCCTGCACCAGGGACTGCTTGACCAGCACCTCGACCGTCTCGTCATTGACCACATAGTCGTCGCGCACCAGGCCGTCCTGGCCGTGGCTGGTGAAAGGATCAAGCGCCACATCGCAGACGATGCCGATATCGGGCACCGCATCGGCCACCGCCCGCACCGCGCGACAGACCAGGTTGTCCGGGTTGTAGGCTTCCTCGGCTTCTTCGGTCTTCAGAGGCAGGTCGACGACCGGAAAGATCGCCAGCGCCGGAATGCCGAGCGCCGCCGCTTCCCCCGCCGCCTCGACCAGGCCGGGTATGGAAAGCCGCTTCACGCCCGGCATCGAGGGCACGGGTGCCGGGTCGTCGAGCTCATGCACGAAGACCGGCCAGATCAGGTCGTCGACGCCGAGCCGGGTCTGCGAGACCAGGCGGCGGCTCCAGTCGTCGCGCCGGTTGCGGCGCAGGCGCGTATTGGGGTAGCGGCCGGGATCGGCGGGCAGGCGGGGTCCTGGCATTGATGGCTCCTCAATGTGACGCGGGCGAGTGTAATGCGCCCGGGCGGTCCTGAAAATCCTCCTGTGTTGGCGGCGGAACATGTTCTAACATCGCGGCGGCAACGGGAGGGGTGCGTGGACTTTGATCTGAGCGAGGAACAGCTGGCGTTTCGCGAGGTGGCGCGCAGCTTTGCCACGGAGCGTATGGCGCCGGAGGCGGCCGCCTGGGATGAAGAGGGCATCTTCCCGGTCGATGTGCTGCGCCAGGCCGCAGGGCTTGGTTTTGCCGGCCTCTATTGCGATCCTGAGCACGGCGGCACAGGGCTCGGGCGCGTCGATGCGGCGGTGGTGCTCGAAGAGCTTGCCTCTGCTTGCCCGTCGACCGCCGCCTACATCTCGATCCACAACATGGCCGCCTGGATGATCGACAGCTTCGGCGACGACGACCAGCGCGCCCGCTGGCTGCCGGGCTTGGCCTCGATGGATCTGTTCGCGAGCTACTGCCTGACCGAGCCTGGCGCCGGCTCCGACGCCGCGAGCTTGCGCACCCGCGCGCGCCGAGACGGCGACGACTACGTGCTCGACGGTGCCAAGGCTTTCATCTCGGGCGGCGGCGCCACCGATATCTATGTCTGCATGGTGCGCACGGGCGGCGACGGTGCGAACGGCATCAGCTGCCTGGTGGTGGAGAAGGACACGCCCGGGCTTTCCTTCGGCGCCCGGGAGAAAAAGCTCGGCTGGCATTCCCAGCCCACCGCGGCGGTGATCTTCGAGGACTGCCGCGTGCCCGTCGCCAACCGCATCGGCGACGAGGGCGACGGCTTCAAGATCGCCATGCGCGGGCTCGATGGCGGGCGCATCAATATTGGCGCCTGCTCGCTCGGCGGCGCCCGCGCGGCGCTCGATGCCGCGCGCGAGCATATGCAGGTGCGCGAACAATTCGGGCAAAAGCTGGCTGCGTTCCAGGCCCTGCAATTCAAGCTCGCCGACATGGCGACCGAGCTTGAGGCGGCGCGGCTGATGATCTGGCGGGCGGCGGCCAGGCTCGATGCGGCGGCGCCCGACGCCACGCTCCAATGCGCCATGGCCAAGCGCTTTGCGACCGATGCCGGCTTCGACATCTGCAATGCGGCGCTGCAGCTGCATGGCGGCTACGGCTATCTGCGCGACTATCCCGTGGAGCGTATTCTGCGCGACCTGCGAGTGCATCAGATTCTCGAAGGCACCAACGAAATCATGCGTGTGATCATCGCTCGCAAGCTGTTGACCGGAAATACGCCCCTATGAGTGAACCTGAAGTTCTGTTCGCGGTCGAGGGCGGCGTCGGCCGTATCACCCTCAACCGTCCCAAGGCGCTGAATGCGCTGACCCATGCCATGGTGCTGGAGATCACCGACAGACTGGCCGAGTGGGCCGCCGACGACGGCGTGAGGGAGGCAGTGATCACGGGCGCCGGCGAGCGCGCCTTTTGCGCCGGCGGCGACGTGGTCGGCATTGCCAAGCGCATCCTGGCCGGTGAGGTGGGAACCGGGCTCAGTGCGGAATTCTTCCGCGAGGAATACCGCCTCAACCGCATCATACGCACCTACCCGAAGCCCTATGTTGCGATACTCGACGGCATCACCATGGGCGGCGGTGTCGGGCTCTCGATCCACGGCCGCTACCGCATCGCCACGGAGCGCACGGTGCTGGCCATGCCGGAGATGGCCATCGGCTTCTTCCCCGATGTCGGCGGCGGCTACGCCCTGGCACGCTTTCCCGGGAAACTGGGCCTGTACATGGCTTTGAGCGGCGCGCGCGCGCGGGCTGCCGATTGCCTCTATCTCGGCGCCGCGACCCATTATGTATCTGACGGTAACCTGCCGGCGCTGCTCGCAGCGATCGGCGAAGCACCGATAGAGGACCTGCTGGCTCGCTATGGCGAAGAGCCGGGCGCGGCGCCGATGGCGGCGCAGGCGGCAGCAATAGACCGCTGTTTCTCGCCTGACAGAGTCGAAGGCATTGTCTCGGCGCTCGATGCCGAGGGCGGCGAGTGGGCGGAGAAGATGGCGGCGACGCTGCGCCGCATGGCGCCGCTCAGCCTGAAAGTGGCGCAGCGGCAGCTGGAGCGCGCTGCAGCGCTCGATTTCGACGCCAACATGGTCATGGAATATCGGCTCTGTCAGCGCTTCATGGCCGATCATGATTTTGCCGAAGGCGTCCGCGCCGTGCTCATCGACAAGGACAACACGCCTGCCTGGCGGCCGGCCAGCCTGGAAGAGGTTTCGGACGAGGCTATCGAGGCCTATTTCGCGCCGCTCGGCGCGCGCGATCTGACATTCGACTAACGGAGGATCCTATGAAGATCGGGTTTATTGGCGTCGGCAATATGGGCGGGCCCATGGTGCGCAATCTGCTCAAGGCAGGCGATGCGGTGACCGTCTTCGACGTCTCGTCCGAGGCCGTTGCGGCGCTTGCCGGGGACGGTGCTGTGGCTGCTGACTCGCCGGCCGCTGCGGTGAGCGGTGCCGAGCTGGTCATCACCATGCTGCCGGCCGGCGCCCATGTGCGCGAGGTCTATTGCGGCGACGGCGGCGTGATCGCAGCGGCCACGTCGGGCACGGTGCTGATCGACTGCTCGACCATCGATGTCGAGAGCGCGCGCGAGGTGGCGGCGGCGGCAGAGGCGGCGGGCCTAGCCATGCTCGATGCGCCGGTCTCGGGCGGTGTCGCCGGTGCTTCGGCGGCGGCACTGACTTTCATGGTGGGAGGGCAGGCGGAGGCTTTCGCCGAGGCCGAGCCCGTGTTGGCCAAGATGGGGCGCAAGATCGTCCATGCCGGGCCCAGCGGCAATGGCCAGGTGGCGAAGATCTGCAACAACATGATTCTCGGCATTTCCATGATCGCGCTTGGCGAGGCCTTCACGCTCGCCGATTCCCTTGGGCTCGAGGCGCAAACCCTGTTCGACATATCCTCGAACGCTTCCGGAAGCTGCTGGGCCATGCTCAACCACCTGCCGGTCGCCGGCATCGTCGAGACGGCGGCGGCGAACCGGGATTTCGCGCCGGGCTTCGCCACCGACATGATGCTCAAGGACTTGCGGCTCGCCCAGCAGGCTGCCAATGCCAGCGGCACCGCGACTCCGCTGGGCGCCGAGGCGGCCGCGCTCTATGGCGTCTTCAGCGCAGCCGGCAATGGTGGCCTGGATTACTCCGCCATCATAAAAATGATTGCCGGAAAGTGACTGGTAACGCTATGGCAACCAGAGACAGATAAAATTTTATGCAAATTGTGATCGTGAGCAACCGCCGGGGGGCGATGGTGGGACGGATATGAGCGTGGATGAACAGGCCGGCAGCGCTGCGGATGCAGAGGCGCGCGCGGGCGACAAAGTCGTTTTCCTCGACTGCATCAGATTGATCGAGCGGCTGCACAGGCGCTTTCTCGATGTCGTCAAGAGCGAACTCGACAGGCTCGGTATCGAGGACATCAATAATGTCCAGGCCGTGCTGCTGAGCAATATCGAGACCGAGAACCTCACCATCGGTGAGCTCACCCATCGCGGCTATTACATGGGCTCGAACGTCTCCTACCAGCCCGTTGATTAAGTGGCTTTGCTGATTCTCACTCCCAGACGATG
>CAYPAX010000151.1:0-7260 GCA_964408735.1 uncultured Rhodospirillaceae bacterium
ACGCCAGCGGCGAAAAGCGCGCGGCCTGCGGTGGCCCGAGGTGGCTCCCCGGATGCGTCGCGACGCTTGGCCGATGCCACACATCGCCCGGCGCGTCACTCCTACCCGGGAAACCACCTCGGGCCATCAAATGGGTTCCTAATCCGTGCTCGCTGGTATCAGCTTGCCGGCGCCGAGGCTCATGGCGCGGCTGAGGCCGGCGGGGCGGGGCAGGGCGGCGTGCGCGGCCTTGAGCTCGGCGAGGCGCTGCAGGGTCGAATCGGGCATGGGCGCGGCGCGGCGGGTCTCCAGGTTCACGTAGAGCTGCATAATCTCGATGGTCGCCGCGTGATAGCCCTTGGTATCGTGGTGCATGGTGTGGGCGAAGTGGATGCGCTTGGCGTCGAAGTCGAGCACATGGGTGGCGAAGCGCAGGGGATCGCCGAGCACCACCTCCTGCAGATAGGCGATGTGGCTCTCGAGGATGAAGATCGAGCCGCTGGTGGTCTTGGTGTGGTCCCAGCCGATGCCGATGTCGTTACACAGGGCGTCCGTGGCATGGTCGAAGACGAGCACGTAATAGGCGACATTCATGTGTTGGTTGTAGTCGAGCCATTCGGCCTGCACCGTCTCGCGGTGCAGGATCAGTGGCGTGGCGCCTGCTGCCGTCATCCTCGCTCTCCTCTATTGGCCCAAGAGAGCATAGGCGGCCAAAGGTCTCGCCGCCAGTAGTGACTTGGGTTACTGTCGCCGCAGGGAGGACGGTCATGCAAGGATACGGAATGCGCCTGTGGGTTGTTATATTGCTGTTTATAGCAACCTCGGCGGCGGCCCAGGACAGCCGGCCGGTCACCATATGGAGCCAGGGTGTGCGCCTGGCCGGCGATCTCTGGACACCGGAGGGCTGGACGGTCGAGGCAGCGGCGCCGGCGATCGTGCTGGCCAACGGCTGGAGCGGCCTGCGCAGCAGTCTGAACCAAGGCCACGCGCCGATTTTCGCCGAGGCCGGCTTCGTCGTGCTGGCCTTCGACTACCGCGGCTGGGGCGACAGCGACGGCCGCCTGGTGCTGGCCGAAACCTTGCCCCAATCTATCGCTGACGGCCCCGTCACCGTGCGCGCCTATGTCGAGCGCGAGGTCATCGATCCCCAGGACCAGGTCGCCGATCTGCTTGCCGCGGTCGCCTATGTCATGGGCGAGCCCGGGGTCGACCCGGCCCGCGTCGGAGTCTGGGGCACCAGCTATGGCGGCGGCCATACCATCGAGGCGGCGGCGCGCGACCCGCGCATCGCCGCGGTGGTCGCCCAGGTCGGCTTCATGGGAGTCAGCAAGGACCCGGCCCGCGCCGCCCTCGGCCTGACGCGGGCGACCGAGAAGGCGCGCGGCACATTGACGCCGCTACCCGAGGGCACCGATCGTCGTGGCCGGATTCCCGGAACACCCGATCTCGCGCGCATGGTCGCCCACCGCCCGCTCGACAATGCCGACAAGGTGCGCGCCGCGACATTGATCATCGATGCCGCGGACGACCAGTATTTCGATCCCAAGGCCAATGGCGAAGCGGTCTACGAGATCGTCCGTGAAAATGCCCCGGCCTCATATCAGCTTTTCCCCGGTGACCACTACGCGCCCTACGGACCCTATTTCGAGGAGGCGCTGCTGCTGACCATCGATTGGTTTCAGACGCATCTCGCGGCGGCCGAGTGATCAGATCGGACAGACCAGATTGCCTAGGCGCTCGGTGAGACGCTGGTTCTCGCCATAGTCCACGGGTGCCGCGATCAGTGCCGGGCCGGGTTGCGCGAAGGCCTCATCGAGAGCACCGGCAAGCTGGTCCGGCCCGTCCAGGCGCCGGCCCCAGATGCCGAAGGCCTCGGCCAGCTTGACGAAGTCCGGATTGTCGAAAGCGAGCTCGGAGTGGCGGCCGGCGAACTGGGTCTGCTGCTTCCACTTGATCAGGCCGTATTCGCCGTCGACCCAGATCAGCACGACGATGTTGAGGCCGAGCCGGGCCGCGGTCTCCAGATCCTGCACGTTCATCAGAAAGCCGGCGTCACCGCACACCGCCGCCACTTTTTTGCCCGGCTCCGCGAGCTTGGCCCCGATGGCACCGGGCAGGGCGAATCCCATCGAGCAAAAGCCGTTCGAGATCAGGCAGGTGTTGGGCTCGTCGCATTGGTAATAGCGCGCCATCCACATCTTGTGGGCGCCGACGTCCGACAGCACGATGTCGCCGGGGCCCATGGCGGCGCGCAGATCGGCGATCAGGCGCTGCGGCTTGATCGGAAAGCCTTGGTCGCCGTCATCGGCGGCAAGGTCGTCGGCGATGGTCCGGCGCAGCAGTTGCCGCTTGGCGATATCGAACAGCGGCAGCGCCGCCTTGTGCTCATGCAACAGGGCCTCGTTGATCTGCCATAATGCATCGGCGATATCGGCCACCACCTCGACGGCCACGGGATAGGCGGCATCGGTCTCCGCCGGCGTGAAATCGATATGGATGACGGGCGTCGCGTGACCGCGGTTCCAGAAAGCCGGGCCGTATTCTACGAGGTCGTAGCCGACGGTGATCACCAGATCGGATTCGTCGATCGCCAGATTCACGTGATCGCCGCCTTGCAGGCCGATGGTGAAAAGGCAGTGCGGGTCTTCACGCGGCACGGCGCCCTTGCCCATGAAGGTATTGACCACGCCGACCCCGGCGAGCTCGGCAAAGCGCCGCAACTGTTGCGAAGCGCGTTTGCGTATGGCGCCGTTGCCGGCGAGTACGATGGGATTGCGCGCGGTAGCGATTCGCTCGACCGCGGCGGCGATGGCCTTGTGGTCGGCGCCGGCACGCCGGGTACGTTGGCTGGCGATCGGCGCACCCTCGGTCTCTTCGGCGGCGATATCCTCAGGCAACTCGATCAGTGTCGCGCCGGGCTTCTCGGCTTCGGCGGTCTTGAACGCCTTGCGCACAATTTCGGGAATGGCGCCGGCGTGGCTCACCGAATGCGCCCATTTGGTCACCGGGCGGAACATGGCCACCACATCCATATGCTGGTGGCTTTCCTTGTGCATGCGCCGGGTCGCGGCCTGGCCGGTGATCACCACCAGCGGCGAGCGGTCCATATTGGCATCGGCTACACCGGTGACGAGGTTGGTGGCGCCGGGGCCCAGGGTGCCGAGGCAAACCCCTGCCTTGCCTGTCAGCCGCCCATAGGCATCGGCAATAAAGGCCGCTGCCTGTTCGTGGCGGCACAGCACGAAAGTGATGTCGCTGTCCTCCAGCGACATCATGACGTGGGCGTTTTCCTCGCCCGGCACGCCGAAGATGTGGCTGACACCCTCCGCTTCGAGACATTTCACGAACAGATCCGAGGTTTTCATGGATCACCGCCCAAGCCTGTCACAACGCAATTTTCGCCAGACCGCTTGCGGTAATCGCCGAGATTGACTACCTGAGCCCTGGGAGAAGCGCGGACCGGTGGGCCGCGTGAGGGCCGATGTCGCGATCAAGCTATTGCAGTCTATATCAGCATTGTCGCATTGGTTAGATTACCGGCGTTTGCAGGCTGCGCAAGCTTGCGGGAGATCGCCTTGAACGGAATTCGCTTGATGCCACGGAGAATGCAACGTTGAAGGCGGTTCTCTACGGTGTGGCAGCAGTCTCTGTGCTCGTGCTCGCAGCCTTGCTGGCGGGGCCGAGCTTTGTCGACTGGAATCGGTTCAAGCCGCAGATCGTCGCCCAGCTCGAAGCGGCCACCGGCTGGCATGTCGAAGTCGACGGCAATATCGATTTCGCCATGGTGCCGGAGCCGAAATTCTCTGCCGCACAGGTGCGGATTGGCGACGGCGAGGCCGTTTCCGATATGGCGATGGGGCAGATCGAATCGCTTGACGTCCATATCGGCATGGTGGCGCTGCTGACCGGAAAGCTGCGCGTGGACAGCGTCACCCTGGTGGGTCCAGAGGTCAATCTCGAGCGCCGGCCCGACGGCAGCCTCAATTGGCGCCTGCAAGGCAGTCTGGATGACGGTTTCGGCTCTAACGTGCTTCCCGGTATCGGTTCCGGCCTGCTCAGCGGCGACATCAACATGAGCCTCGAGCGGGTGGCGATCGAGCGCGGTCTGTTGGTCTGGCATGACCAAGCGGCAGGCTGGGAAGAGCGTATCGAGACTATCGATCTGGTGCTCGCCGCCGAGTCGCTCTCGGGTCCGTTCCGCGGTCGTGGCACGATGACGCTACGCGGTGTGCCGACCGAGGTGGATCTGTCGCTTGGCCAGATCGTCGCCGAGAAGCGTGTGGCCATGCGCTTGCAGGCGCTGGCGCTGGGCGCTGCCGTGGAGTTTTCCGGCGGCGGTGTTCTGGACACCGCGGACCCGGCTATCGACGGCAAGATGAGCGTCAAGGCGGCTGGCCCCAATGCCATCGTCGACCTTGTTGCCGGGTTGAGCGGGCAACACCTCGCCTTGCCGGCGCTCGGCGATCAGCGCACGGAAATCACCAGCCGAGTCGATTTTACGGCAAATGATTTCTCGGCTACCGAGGTCGATTTCCGCATGGGCGACATGATCGCCAAAGGCGAGGCGACAGGGAGCTTTGCCAAGCCGACGCGGTTCGAGGCCAATCTGACCGCCAGCCGCCTCGATCTCGACGCGCTCCTTGCTGCGTCCGGAGAGGCGGATAGCGAGCAGAAGGAGGGAACGGGCCTGCCCTTTGCCGGTATCGATGCGGGTAAGCTGCAGCTTTCCGTCGATGCCTTGGTCTATCGCAGCCAGATCATACGCCAGGCCGTGCTTGAAGCGACGCTGGCTGAGGGGGTGGTCGGTATCCAGCGTTTGTCCGCCCTTCTGCCCGGCGGCTCGAATGCCGGCTTCACGGGCAGCATTGCCCTGGCCGGAGAGCGGCCGCATTTTTCCGGGCAGCTGGACGCGGCATCGGATAACTTGCGCTCGATGCTGAGCTGGCTTGGTGCCGACATCTCCGGTGTGCCGGCGGATCGTCTGCGGACCTTCAATCTGATGGCTGCCATCGATGGCGACGCGATCAGCGGCCAGGTCACCGGTATCGACGTGCGTCTGGACGCGTCTCGGCTGCTGGGTGGTATCGCCTATGCCAATCGTGCCCGCCCGGCATTCGGCATCAATCTCAGCGTTGATCGGCTCAACCTTGACGCCTACAGGATGCGCCGCGATGCCGAGTTGGCGCCGCCGGGAACCCGGCCGCCGCCGGAGCAGGAAGCGCCGGCCGGCGATGACGATGCCGGCCAGGCGCTGATCTCGTTGTTGGCCGAGTTCGACGCCGATTTCGTTCTTCAGGCCGACAGTCTGACTTGGCGCGAGCTGCCCATCAGCGGCTTGCGGCTCGATGGCCTGTTGCAGTC
Organism: uncultured Rhodospirillaceae bacterium; assembly: GCA_964408735.1. Classification (GTDB taxonomy): domain Bacteria; phylum Pseudomonadota; class Alphaproteobacteria; order UBA7887; family UBA7887; genus UBA7887. Next base: position 5,341 of record CAYPAX010000151.1, read on the forward strand.
GGGCAACCTCACCTTGCGGGATGTCGGCGTTGGCGACCTGGCCGGGGCCAACGCCAAGGTGACAGGCAGTGTCGCGAACATGGCGGCCGAGCCGATTGTCGATCTCGGTTTGCAGTTCGATACCGCCGATCTCTCTGCCATGACGCGGGTCGTGCCTGAGCTGGCTGGCCTGCCACCCGCTTTCGCAGGCGCTCTCACGGTCGATGCGCGACTTGCCGGCGGGCTCGATGCGTTGGTCGTCGATGGCACACTGGAGGCCTTGGAAAGTCGTGTCGATATTGACGGCACATTGTCCAGGGTGATGGTCGAGCCATCGTTCGATGGTGAGGCCACGTTGAGCAACGACAATGTCGGACGGTTGCTCGAGGCGGTGGGGCTGCTGACCGGAGAGGTGCCGCCGCTGTTCGCGGCGCCGGTCGTCGTGGAGGCCAAGTTCGACGGTATGGCGTCGGATTTCGAGGTCGATCTGCGAACGTCCTTGTCGGAGGCGGATGTCAGGATTTCAGGCCGTCTGGAAGAGCTGGCCGGAACGCCACGCATCGATCTCGAAGGGGAGTTCTCCCATCCGGATCTGGCCCGCCTGCTGCGCTCGGCCGACGTGCTCGACAATGGTGCGCCGCGCGCCTTGGCGACGCCCGTGACCCTGAGCGGCTCGGCAAAGGGCGCGCTGGCCGGTTTGGAGGTCGCTGCGAAACTGGGCCTGGCCGGCGGTGACGTGGCCACGAACGGCCGCCTGGAAGGATTGCCGGGCGACCTCAGTGTTACGCTGGCCACCGAGCTCGACCATCCCGATCTGGCCGGCTTGATCGGCGGCTTCGGCTTGCAAGCGCCAACCAGGGAAATGAGTGGTCCGCTTGCCGTAAGCGCTCGCTTGAACGGCGATGCGCGAGCCATATCCGCGCTCAATCTGAGCGCCAACCTTGGCGGCTCATCGGTGCTGGGCAGCCTGTCCCTGGCTCTCGATGGCGTGCGCCCCAAATTGGCGGTCGACCTCACCACGGGGCCCATGGCCGCAGATGCGATTCTGGCTTTGCTGGTGCCGGTCAATGGTGGTGAATCGGTGCCTGGCGAGTGGTCGCGCGAGCCCCTCGATCTTGGCGCCCTGAACAGCTTTGACGCCTCGGTCAAACTATCCTCCCAGACCCTGGCGATCGGCAGCTGGGATATCGACGGCGCCGAGCTCGCCCTCGCTCTTGACAACGGTACGCTCGACGTCACGCGTCTTGCCGGCGGCTTGATGGGCGGCAGACTCGATCTCAGTGGGCAACTGATCTCCGGCACCGTGCCGCGGGCGCGCCTTGCGGTCGAGCTCGATGAATTCGAGTTGCGAGAGGCTCTGGGTAGTATTGCCGGGATCGAGGCGGTTGACGGACGGGCCACCTTCGACGGCACGTTCAGCACCAGCGGCGCCAGCCAGCAACAGATGATCTTGGCTCTGACGGGCAAGGGGCGTTTCCGCGAAGTCGGTGCCGGGGTGGTCGATGTGCTCGACTTGGCGGCCCTATCGGCGGGCCTCGACAACATGGTCTCGGTGGCGGCGTTCACCGCGTTGGCGGCACGCGCGACCAGCGCCGGCAGCAGCCGCTATCGCTCGCTCTCGGGCAGCTTCACGATCGCTGACGGCGAGATGCGCAGCGATGACGTGCGTCTGGTCGGCGAAAGGGCCACCGGTGACCTGGTCGGCTCGTTCGACCTGTCGGGCTGGCTCGTCGATGCCACGCTCCTGATGCGCTTCGACGATCACCGCGACGTGCCGCCGCTCGGCCTGCGTTTCAGCGGTCCGCCTGAGAATGTCGCCAAGCAAGTTCGCACCGCCGCCATAGAGCAGTTCCTGCTGGAACGCGGTATTAGCCCCGACGACCCCAGTCCCGAGCCGGAACCAGAGCCCGAGCCGGAACCCGAGCCGGATCCGGACGCGGA
>CAYPAX010000151.1:7340-7532 GCA_964408735.1 uncultured Rhodospirillaceae bacterium
CGAGCCGGAACCTGAGCCCGAGCGCGAGCCGGAGCCGGAACCTGAGCCCGAGCCGGAACCTGAGCCCGAGCCCGAGCCGGAACCCGAGCCGGATCCGGACGCGGAGTTCGAGTCCCTAATGGACGACCTGCTCGGCGGGGAGTGAGCGTGGCGTCAGCGCGGCTTGTCGCGCAGCCGCGCGAGCACCCATAG
>CAYPAX010000152.1:0-7387 GCA_964408735.1 uncultured Rhodospirillaceae bacterium
TAGTCGCGTCACGGCTGCTTCGACCTCATCGAGCGAAACCCTGAAGAATTCCTTACGCATGTTGGCAGCGTTAACTCGAAGACGATCGAACTCGGTGTGCAACGCAGACTCCAGCGCAGGCGCGTCATGAGAGAAAATCAGTGCATGGGTATCGAACACGAAGGGCACCGAAGCATCACCGAGTTCCTTTATTCGGTCTTTAGGATCCAAACGACGGGTGAGCCCAATCTTGAAGACGCCTGGGCCGAATGACCCCTCGTTGGAGATGACGTAGACGTGGCCAAGGCGGGTTTGTTCCGCCATGGATTTCGCGCGCTCTGCCTTAGCATGAGCTTCTTCCAGTTCCCGAGCCATTTGTGTAATCTTCTGGTTAAGCTTCTCAAGCTCTGAGCCGACAGCATTCTCAGCATCGGTTCGGGCTTTTGTCAGGCGTGCCTCTGTATCAGCCTCTTCCTTCTCCGCGCGCCGTTGCTCTTCGAGTAGCTTCTTTTCCTCACGTTCCGCGCGTCGGGTCTCCGCCAGAGCATCTCGCTCTTCTTTACGTTTCTCTTCGCGCTCGACTGTGAGCTCAAGCTCATCATGCTTGAGCCTAAGATAATGAACTACGATCGAGGCGTTTAATACCTCGTTTTCCTTGTTAATTTGCTGATACGCGCGCTCTATTCTCTTTCGAATGCTGTCTGCGTTGCGCCAAGTCACCGCGGCAATGGCAGCGTCGCATTCTCCGTTGAAAGCTCGCATCATCATGCGGAATGTCCGGGTCTCGAGTTTCTTACCCTCAGCCCGCGAGCCGCCCACGACCCACTCATTTGGCATCGAGACAGAAGTCTTGTCCTTGATCATCGCTTTTTGAGCGGTCCGATTTTCACCGATTTCCAACTTATATCGGTCACTGTCATCGAACCTAAAATGACGGCCATAGAAACCTAAATCACCCAATTCGATAGTCTCGTCGTAGATCGCAGCAAGCGACTTTGCCTTGTCAAGAATTGCCTTCTTTTCGCTGTAGTCATTTCGAAGGCGGGCAATCTCTTGCTCAACTCCTGCCACCTCATTTTCCTTGGCCGAGATCGCCTCATCAAGTTCTTGAACCGCCTTCTCGCGCTTCAAAGGATCGTCGTATCTTTCTCGAATTGCTGTTACCTCACCCTCTGCCTCCATAATTTTTTTGTGAGCGGTCGCAAGGTCCGCTGCCAAGCGTTGCGCCGTCTCCTTTCGGGATGTTGCGCGGGTCGTCGAAACGACTGCAACAATGAGAAGCGCGATGAATCCGCCGCCCAACACGGTCACAATGGGATGTGCGACGAAATACTCCGTCAGGCTCGCCAGAATGTCTTCCGCAATCATGCCAAGAAATCGCTGTTGGTGAATTGGATAACTGGCTTTCGCATATTAAACGCCATTTTCTTATTGTTATCAACTATGGCGAGAAATTCGGCGGGCTTAAGAGATTTATTCTTCCAAGTTCTCATCGACCACCCGCGTTGGGCGCTCTGCGTATTTGGCCAAACTTAGCCGTAGAACGCGATAGGTATGTCCACGGTGTTGTTTCGGACCGCGCGCAGTGCCCTTTAGCCGTTTAAGCCCTCTCCACCCGCACGGCGCAGTATTTCAGCTCGGGGATCTTGCCGAAGGGGTCGAGGGCGGGGTTGGTGAGCAGGTTGGCGGCCGCTTCTGCGTAGCAGAACGGCACGAAAACCGCGCCTTCGGGGATGCGCTCGGCGAGGCGCGCGGCCAATGTGATGGCGCCGCGGCGGGTGGTCAGGTGCACGGCGTCGCCGGGGGTGATACCGAGGCGGGCGGCATCGGCGGGTGCCAGCTCGCAGACGGCTTCGGGCTCCAGCGCGTTGAGCACGGCGGCGCGCCGGGTCATCTGGCCGGTATGCCAATGTTCGAGCTGACGGCCGGTGGTGAGCACGAAGGGATAAGCTTCATCGGGCGTCTCGTCGGGCGGCACCAGGCCCGCCGGCACGAACAGCCCGCGGCCGTCGGCGGTGGGAAAGCCGTCGCCGAAGATCACTTCGTCACCGGGCTCGTCCTCTGAGTCGCAAGGGTATGTGACCGCGTCCTCGCGCTCCAGGCGCTGCCAGGTAATGCCTTTGATCGAGGGCATGCAGACGTGCATCTCGGCGAAGACATCGGCCGGGCCGGTGTAGTCCCAGTCTAGGCCGATGCGCTTTGCGATCTCGGTGACGATCCACCAGTCCTGGCGGGCGTCGCCCGGCGCCTCGACCGCCTGGCGGCCCATCTGCACGCGGCGATCGGTATTGGTGAAAGTGCCGGTTTTCTCCGGATGCGCGGTCGCGGGCAGGATCACGTCGGCGAAGGCGGCGGTCTCGGTGAGGAAGATGTCCTGCACCACGAGATGCTCGAGGCGGCAAAAGGCCTCGCGCACATGTCCAGCATTGGGGTCCGACATGGCCGGGTTCTCGCCCATGATATAGATGCCCTTGATCTCGCCCCGATAGGCCGCCTCGGCGATCTCGACCACGGTAAGGCCCGGCTCGGGATCGAGGGTGGTGCCCCAAAATTCCTCGAACAGCTTGCGTGCCTTGGCGCTGCCGACGGGGCGATAGTCGGGATAGACCATGGGGATCAGGCCCGCATCCGAGGCGCCCTGGACATTGTTCTGCCCCCGTAACGGATGCAGCCCCGTGCCCGCGCGCCCGACCTGGCCGCACATCAGCGCCAGCGAGATAAGACAGCGCGCGTTGTCGGTGCCGTGCACGTGCTGGGCGACGCCCATTCCCCAGAAGATGAGGGCTTTCTCCGCCCCGCCATAGGCATGCGCCACGGCCCGCAGGGTCTCGGCGGGAACGCCGCAATGCTCCGCCATGGCTTCCGGCGAGAACGCCTTCAGGTGCTCGGCGAGCGCTTCGAAGCCATCCGTATGCGCCGCGACATATTGCGTGTCGTAGAGCCCTTCCTCGACGATGACATGCATCACCGCGTTGAGCATGGCGACATCGCTGCCCGGGCGTTGCTGCACCATGATGTCAGCGTGGCGCTTGAGCGCCTGGCCGCGCGGATCCATGACTATCAGGGTGGTGCCGGCTTGCGCCGCATTCTTGATGAAGGTAGCGGCGACGGGGTGGTTCTCGGTCGGGTTGGCGCCGATGACGATGATGGTCTCGGCATTGGCGGCCTCGGCGAACGGCGCGGTGACGGCGCCCGAGCCGATGGTCTCCATCAGAGCCGCGACGGAGCTGGCGTGGCAGAGCCGCGTGCAATGGTCGACATTGTTGGTGCCGAAGCCGGCGCGCACCAGCTTCTGCACAAGATAGGCTTCCTCGTTGGAGCCCTTGGCGGAGCCGAAACCGGCCAGCGCGGCGCTGCCGTCACGGTCTTTGATGCGCTTGAGGCCAGCGGCGGCAACGTCCAATGCCTCTTCCCAGGTGGCTTCGCGAAAGTGGCTCGAGGGATTGGCGGGATCGACGCCATCGAGCGTCTTGGCCACGCCGTCCTTGCGGATCAGCGGCACGGTCAGGCGGTTGGGATGGGTGATGTAGTCGAGTCCGAAGCGGCCCTTGACGCAAAGCCTGCCCCGGTTGGCCGGGCCGTCGCGGCCTTCGACTCCCGTTATGCGCCCGTCCTCGACCGTATAGGTGACCTGGCAGCCGACGCCGCAATAGGGGCAGAGGCTGTGAACCTGCTCCCCCTCGCCCGCGTCCTGCGCCGGCAAGAGGGCGCCGGTCGGACAGGCCTGGACGCATTCGCCGCAGGCCACACAGGTGGATTCGCCCATGGCATCGGCGATGTCGAAGACGATGCGCGCGCCGGCGCCGCGCCCGGCCATGCCGATGACGTCGTTGACCTGGATCTCGCGGCAGGCGCGGACGCAGCGTGTGCAGTGGATGCAGGCGTCGAGATTGACCGCCATGGCCGGATGACTGCTATCGGCCTCGGTCACCGGACGGGACGGAAAGCGACTTTCCGTGACACCCATCGTCTCAGCCAGGCGCCGCAGTTCGCTGTCCGCTTCGGCTGGCTGGTCGGCAAGCAGCAGCTCCATGACCATCTCACGGGCTTTGGTGGCGCGCGGGCCGCTGGTCACGACCATGCCGTCGCTGGGCTGGCGCAGACACGAGGCGACGAGATCGCGCTCGCCCTCGACCTCGACCATGCAGACCCGGCAATTGCCGTCGGCCCGATAGCCCGGCTGCGGCGTGGCGCAAAGGCTGGGAATGGCGATGCCGGACCGCCGCGCGGCCTGCCATATGCTCTCGCCCTGCTCGGCCGTGACCGACTGGCCGTCCACGGTGAAGGCGGTCATGGCAGCACCTCGTCGGGGAAGAATTTGAGGGCGCAGCGCAGGGGATTGGGCGCCGCGTTGCCGAGGCCGCAGATCGAGGCCTCCGCCATCACGCCGCAAAGCTCTTCGAGCAGCTCCGCATCCCAGTCAGGCCTTTCCATCAGAGCGACGGCCTTTTCCGTGCCGACACGGCACGGTGTGCATTGGCCGCAGCTCTCGTCGGCGAAAAAGCGCATCAGGTTGCGCGCTGCATCGGCGATCGAATCTCCCTCACCCATAATCACGATGGCGGCTGAGCCGACAAAACAGCCCTCGTCGTCAAGGCCGCCGAAATCGAGCGGCAAATCGGCCTTGGATGCGGGCAGGATGCCGCCCGAGGCACCGCCCGGCAGATAGGCCTTGAAGACCTGGCCCTCGGCCATGCCGCCGCAATGCTCGTCGATCAGCTGGCGCACGGTGATGCCAGCCGGCGCAAATTTCACGCCGGGCTCGCGCACCCGGCCCGAGACCGAATAGGCGCGCAGGCCCCGCCCCCCGCTCTCGACGATCTCGCGGATCCAGTACAGCGTCTCGACATTGTGGATCAGGGTCGGGCGGCCGAACAGGCCGCGCTGGGCGGGAAACGGCGGCCGGTGTCGCGGCAGCCCGCGCTTGCCCTCAATGCTCTCCAGCATCGCCGACTCCTCGCCGCAGATATAGGCACCGGCGCCGCGGCGCAAATGCAGCTCCTCACCATCGCATAAGCCGGCCTTTATCAATTCCCGAAATTCTTTTTCTAATCTTGATCTTATGTCTGGATATTCATCTCGAATATAAAAATAAATCTCAGCTGCCTCGACGGCCCAGGCGGCGATCAGCATGCCCTCCAGCACGCGATGCGGCTGGCGCTCCAGGAGCCAACGGTCCTTGAAGGTACCGGGCTCGCCCTCATCCGCATTGACGGCCAGCAGCCGCGGGCCCGGCTCGGCGCGCACGAAGCCCCATTTGCGCCCGGCGGGAAAACCGGCGCCGCCGAGGCCGCGCAGGCCTGCGCCATCAAGGGCCTCGATGATCGTCTCAGGCGTATGCTTACCGGCCCGGCAGGCTTCGAGCAGGGCATAGCCGCCGGCCTCGCGATAGGCCGCGAAGTCCTGCATGTCCGGCGAGACCGAGGCCACGCCTTTCAGCGCGGCGCCCACGGTTTCGACCGTTGCGAAGAGAACCTGATTGTGTCCGACCGCCGCCGCGGGCGCACAATCGCAGCCACCCATGCAAGGCGCTCCGACCACGCGCACCTTGGCGGGATCGTGGGCTTCGGTCAGGGCATCCTTCAGCTCGTCCGCCCCCGCCATCTCGCAGGCGATGCCGTCACAGACGCGCACGGTGCGCAGCGGTGGCGGCGTCTCGCCTTCCCGCACCACGTCGAAATGGGCGTAGAAGCTGGCGACCTCGTAGACCTCTGCCTGGGACAGGCGCATGGCCTCGGCCAGCGCCGCCAGGTGTACCGCCGAAAGATGGCCGCAACGATCCTGGATGCGATGGAGATATTCGATCAGCATATCCCGGCGCAGGGGCGCACTAGACAGCATGGCGGCGACTTCGCGCCGCGCCGCCGGCTCGACCTGGCGGCCCTTGGGCCGATAACGGCCGCGGCCGCCACCGCCGGGGTGGCGATGACGGCCGCGGGTGTCGTTGGTCGACGCTGTCATGCGTCCTCAGATCGCTGCGAAGGCCTGGTCGAGATCGGCGATGATGTCGTCGATATGCTCGATGCCGATCGACAGGCGCACATAGCCGTCGGTGACGCCGGTCGCCTCCTGCTCCTCGGCGCTGAGCTGGGAGTGGGTTGTGGTGGCCGGGTGGATGGCGAGGCTGCGTGCGTCGCCAATATTGGCCACGTGGTAGAACATCTTCAGCGCCTCGATGAAGGTCTGCCCCGCCTCCTTGCCGCCGGCAAGCTCGAAGCCGACCAGGGCGCCATAGCCGCCCTTGAGATAGGTGTCGGCGCGGCGCCGCGCCTCGCCCTGCATGAGGCCCGGGAAGATCACCCGCGTCACCTTGTCGTTGCCGGCCAGGTAATCGGCCACCTTGGTTGCGTTCTCGCAGTGGGCGCGGATACGCAACGGCAGCGTCTCCAGGCCCTGGATGAACTGGAAGGCGTTGAACGGGCTCACCGCGGCGCCGATGTCGCGCAGCAAGGTCACCCGCGCCTTGATGATATAGGCGATGGGCCCCAACGGTTTCACAGCCTGGGTCCAGACGGCGCCGTGATAGGACGGGTCGGGCTGGTTGAGCATGGGGAAGCGGTCGGCGTGGGCTTCCCAATCGAAATTGCCGCCATCGACGATGACGCCACCGATCGAGGTGCCGTGACCGCCGATATATTTGGTCGTCGAATGGACGATGATGGCCGCACCATGGTCGAACGGCCGGCAAAGGATCGGCGCTGCGGTGTTGTCGCAGATCAGCGGCACGCCGAGCCTGCGCCCGATCGCCGCCACCTCGCCGATAGGAAAGACCTCTAGCTTCGGGTTGGGCAGGGTCTCGCAGTAATAGCAGCGAGTGCGCTCGTCCGTGGCCCGCGCAAAGGCCTCCGGGTCGCTCGGGTCGACGAAGCGGCATTCGATGCCCATGTCCTTCATGGTGTTGGCAAACAAGTTCCAGGTTCCGCCATAAAGGTCTGTGGAACTGACGAAATTGTCGCCCGAGTGACAGATGTTCTGGATCGCGATCAAGGACGCAGCCTGGCCCGATGACAGCTCCAGTGCCGCGACGCCACCCTCGAGCGCGGCGATGCGCTTCTCGAAGACGTCCTGGGTCGGGTTCATGATGCGCGTATAGATGTTGCCGAGCTCGGCCAGCGAGAACAGGTTCGCCGCGTGCTCCGGGCTGTTGAACTGGTAAGACGTGGTCTGGTAGATCGGCACCGCGACCGCCGTCGTGGCCTCGTCCCGGCGCCAGCCGCCGTGCAGGACGATGGTCTCAGGATTGTTGCTTTCTGTGGTCACGTTATCCTCCCCGCATTATCCGGATCCGGCGTCGTGCCGGTACACCCTGCACCATTGGCGATTCCGCTTCGCGGTTCAAGTCCCGGCGCATCATGCTAGGCTCCAGACTCATAACCAATAGCATATCGTAGCAACAAGGCAGACGGCA
>CAYPAX010000153.1:0-7233 GCA_964408735.1 uncultured Rhodospirillaceae bacterium
CATCGTCTGGGAGTGAGAATCAGCAAAGCCACTTAATCAACGGGCTGGTAGGAGAACTCGCGGCTGATGACGGCGGCCATCTGTGCCACCATGCGCCCCTGGGGCACGCGATCGAGGCGACCGATGAGGGAATCGCGCAGCGATGTCGGCACCGACAAGGCGCTGTCGGGGCCGACGCCGTAGTCTTCCGGCCTGCACCAATTGGCCAGCCCACCTTCGAGCGCGCCCTTCGCCAATTCTTCCACAAAAAGCGGCACGCAATCGCTTTCGTCGACGATGCGCCCGACAAGGTCGGCATTGCCCTGCAGGCGCTCACCGATGCGCGCGACCATGGCCGAGACGTCGTGACGGCTGAGACGCGAGAGCGTATAGGCGCTGACATTGCCGAGATTGGTCCAGGGAACCTGGAACTCGGGGCGGAACGTTATCACCAGGAAGAGTGACGCGCCTTCGACCCGATCGACCAGCACATCCATCAGCTCCTTGGTCGAGGGATCGAGCCACTGCACGTCCTCCACCAGTACGTAAAGCGGTCTCACCGCGGCCAGGCTCGTGACGAGCGTCGCCAGGGCGGCAATGGTCAGGTCCTTCGTGCGCTGCGGCGACGCCTCAAGGCTTGGCTGCGAGGTCGCCTCGAGGGACAACAGCCGGGCAAGCAAGGCGACGGAGTCGGGTGTCATCCCCGGCAGCGCCGCGAGGCGACGTGTGGCGTCGCCACCGGCTGCGATGCGGATGCGCTCGCCGAGTTCGGCGATGACCGGGTGAAAGGCGCTCTGTTGATGGTGCGGCGAGCATTGCAGTTTGATCGTTGCTGCGTCCGCGATGCCGACTCTTCTCTCGAACTCGTAGACAATACGGGACTTGCCGATGCCGGGCGGGCCGGAGAGCAGAAAGATCTGGCCATCGCCCTCGCAAGCCTGGCGCCAGCGCTGCGTGAGCAGCGCAAGCTCGTTGTCGCGCCCGATCAAGGGCGTCAGGCTCGCGTGGTGGGCGGCTTCGAAGCGGCTGACCGTTTCCTCTGCGCCCGATAATTTGTAGATGCGCAAAGGATCCGGTACGCCGACAAGTTCGCGCTTGCCCAGGTCCTCGCGCTGAATGCTCGCAGGCAGCAGGCGCACGGTGGAATCGCTTGCCAGGATACCGTTCTCCGGCGCAAGTGCTTGCAGTCGCGCAGCGATATGGGGCGTCTCGCCGACCGCTCCGCCCGGGCGCGAAGGATCGCCACCACCGGAATCCGCGATCACCACCACGCCTGTGCTGATGCCGATGCGTACGGCAAGCGTCTCCTCGGCGGGAAGCGCGCTGACATTGGCGATGACCTCGAAGGCCGCGCGAGCGGCGCGCTCGGGGTCATCCTCATGGGCGTTGGGCCAGCCGAAATAGGCGACGATTCCGTCGCCGAGATATTGCGCCACATGGCCTTCGTAGCGCTCGATGGCGCCGCCTGCGGCTTGCTGATAGGCCTTCATCACTGTGCGCAGGTCTTCCGGGTCGAGACGCGCGGTCAGGCCGGTGGAGCCGACGAGATCGCAGAACAGCACGGTGATCTGGCGCAGCTCAGGCTCGCGCAACGCGGCATCGGTCGCTGCCTCTGAAGGAGCGGGCGGCACGGCGGTATCGGGGGGCGTCATATCCCGCGCCGCACGCAGGATGCGCCGCCTCGGCCCCATCGGCAAACCCAGCTCTGCAAGATCCGTATCCGATAGTTCCGATAGGTCGCCAAGGCCGATTTGTTCGGATTCAAAGGCCTCGGCATACTGACCGAGCCCAAGCCGATCCAGCCAATCCACGATTTCGTTCACCCGGCGCCTCCAAGCTATTTTTGGCATAATATCAATGGTTTCGAAATAATCTTAATTGGCGTTCTGGGAGAAACACGCCGCGCTAGCTCGCGCCAAGGTTTGTTGCGATATCATAATCACCTTGACAAGCGATGTCCAATTTGCGCACGATTTTACTTGGTTTCTTGTGTGCTGGGGTTGCGCAACTAGTGGAGGGGGCCATGAGCCACAAAGAGTCTGAGAATTCGACTGAGGATGAGGTCGCTGGCGAACAGCACACATCGCGGCGCGGTTTGCTTGTGGCGGGTGCCGCTGCCGTGGTTGGGGCTACGGCCGTGGCTGGAGCGGCGACAGAGGCGAAGGCAGCTTCGATCGGTCCTGGTGTCTGGACGCTGGTGGGCTCGGAGCTGATACGTGTGCCCGATGTCTCCTATGTCGGAAACGCCGAGCTGGTGCGCGACATGGTGAAGGTGATCGAAGCTGTCTGGACCGAGATGGATGCCACAGGGACAGGTGGTCCGATATACACCGCTTTGACCTCCAACGATTCCAATGTGGTCAATGGGCAATTGGACAGTCTTATCCCAGGCAATGCGGACAAGATCGCGCCCAACTCCATCCGTATCATCACCTCCAAGCAATATGACGCGGGCTACATCAAGCGTGATGTCGAAGAGGTGGTCTACGTGCTGCCCCAGCCGCAAGGCGTGGCCAACTCGAATGGCAGGAAAGGCGGCACCATACGGGCGATGATGGCGGCGGTCCCGTTCGGAATGTAGGGCGGCGATATGGATGACAGGAGCGAGTGGGTGGCGCTGGCCGCCGGCACTGTTGTGGTCGCCAGCGATGCCGGAAACGTCTGGTTCCATGAGTTGGGCAACACTCCGGATATCTCCCCGTTCTCGGTTCCGATGACCGGCCCCGGCTCGCCCTTGACCACGGCTCTCCTCCTCAACGGCGCCATCGCCCAGGGGTTCGGGAAAGGCGGCTGCGAGCTGCAGGAGAGCGCGGCCACGCTGCCGAAATATGTATTCAACCTGGTCGGCGCCTATCACAACTCGCGGCGTACGCCGGGGCATTTCCGCAAGGCGGCGGCGCGCTTTCGCGACATCGGCCGGCCCGAGGTCTCGGACTATCTCGAACAGCACGCCAAGGAGGAAACCGGCCACGACCGCCTTGTGGTCAAGGACTTGCGCGCGCTCGGCCTGCCGGCGGAGCATATTCTCGAGAGCCTTGTTCCCGCAGGCGTCAAGCCGCTCAACGAATACTTCGATGGTCTCGTCGAGGACGACTACCCGATCGGCTGCATCGGCTATTCCTACTGCTTCGAGTCCACCGCCGCGCTGAAGGAGAAGGCGGATGTAGACGCCATGCAGGCGCTCTGTCCCGACGGCATCGACGCCTCGCGCTTCATGCGCACCCATTCCGCCATGGGCAGCGAAGTCGCCCATGTCGACGACCTCATCGCCTTCATCGCTTCGCTGTCGGCCGACGACCGCATCAGGATCGTGCAAGCCACCTACGAGACCGCACGACGCATTGCCGATTGCCTGCGCGGCGAAGGCGAGATGACGGATGCCGACATCGTTGCCCAGCTCCAGGCCGTCGCCGGCGAGCCGATCCGCCTCGTGGCATAGATAGCCAGAGTCAGATCGCGAGCGGCAGCAGGCCGTCTTCCTTGAGCCATTCCAGCACCACGTGGGACTGCACGTGGGAGACCGAGGGGTGCGGCAGCAGCACCTGGCTGATCAGGTGGTTCATCTCATCAAGATCGGCGGTGGCCACGCGCAGCAGGAAATCGGTCGGGCCGGTCAGCTTGCAGGCCTCGAGAATCAGCGGGTTGAGCTCCAGCAGGCGCAGGAAGGCATCGATATCGTCGTGTTGATGGTTGGCCAGGGAGACCTGGACGAAGGCCGAGACGCCGAGCCCCACTTTGCGCCGCGAAAGGCAGGCGCGGTAGGACTTGATGATGCCGAGCTCTTCCAGCCGGCGCCGTCGGCGGGCGCATTGCGAGGGCGATAGCGCCGTCGCTTCGGCCAGCTCCTGGCTCGTCATGCGGCCATCGCGCTGCAAGGCATTGAGGATCTTGCGGTCGAAGTCGTCCAGGGTGTCCATGGGTGGGGGCCTCACATCGTCTCTGCATATGCTTGATGATGCCACATTTCGGCATACTCAGGCGTACTCATGCGCAAATCATCGAGACTTAACCGCCAAACATCGTGTAGTCGCGCATTAAAGGCGTTGAATTCACGACATAATCGGTCCGTACCAATGCGTGGAGGAGGCGACTATGTTGCAGAAAACGCCGACCGTTCCCGACGGCCATGATCTGAGCCTGGAGACCGTCGCCGCGGTCGCCCGCGATGCCAACCATCAGGTCATGCTGAGCGACGAGATCCGCAGCCGCGTCAGTGCCTCGCGGGCGCTGCTTGACGCGCTTGTCGCCGACGGTCGCATCATCTACGGGGTGACCACCAGCGTCGGCGGCTTCGTCAACTGGCTGGTGCCGCCGCAGCTGGCGGAGCAGGTGCAGAACAACATCCTGCGCAATGTGCAGTCCAATGTCGGCGATGATCTCGCCGACGTCTACGTTCGTGCCGCCATGCTGGCGCGCATCAACTCGCTGGCGCGCGGCAATTCGGCGATCTCGTTGGAAAATCTCGAAAAATACGTCGCCGTCTACAATCGTGGCATTGTCCCCTGTATCCCCGAGAAGGGCTCGCTCGGCACCAGCGGCGATCTCGGGCCCCTGGCCTGTATCGCGCTGGTCTGCACCGGCCAATGGCGCGCCCGTTACCAGGGCCGGGTGATGTCAGGCGCCGATGCCCTGAAGCGCGCCGGCATCGCGCCCATGACGCTGTCCTACAAGGAAGGCCTGGCGCTGATCAACGGCACCTCGGTGATGACCGCGATGGCCGCCTGCCATGTCGTCGATACCAAGCGCCTGATCAAGGCCCACACCCTGGCCGCCTGCCTGACCCTGGAAGTGCTGAAGGCCAAGATCATGCCGTTCCATCCCGCCGCCCACCGGCAAAAGCCGCATCCGGGCCAGATCCGCATTGCCGATGCCATCTACAGCACCCTGACCGACAGCAGGATGATCGTCCACGACCGCGAGGTCGAAGCCTGGCTGCGCAAGATGGCGCGCGACGAGCCGCGTGGCCTTGACGAGCAGATCGAGGATGCCTATTCGATCCGCGCCACGCCGCAGGTGCTGGGCCCGGTGCTCGATACCACCCTCTTCGTCGAGCAGACCGTGACCACCGAGCTCAATTCCTCGAACGACAATCCGCTGATCGTGGTCGAGGAGGGCGACGCCATCCACAATGCCAATTTCCATGGCCAGTACATCTCCAATGCCATGGACCAGTTGGCGATCGTGCTCGTCACCCTGTGCAATCTGTCGGAGCGGCGTAACAACCGGCTGCTGCATCCCGGTCTCAACGGCGACCTGCCGCCGTTTCTCTGCGCCGCCAATCCGGGCATGAGCCAGGGCCTGATGGGCGGCCAGTTCATGGCCACCTCCCTGACCGCGGAGCTGCGTCATGGCGCGGCGCCAATCTCGATCCAGTCATTGCCCTCGACAGGCGATTTCCAGGATCACGTGTCGTTCGGTCTGGTCGCCGCGCGGCGTACGCGCGACACCTTGGTCGACGCCCGGCGCATTGTCGCCTTCGAGCTCATCTGCGCCGCGCAGGCGGCCGATATCCGCGGCACCGACAAGCTCAGCTCGGCGACGCGCGCCGTGCACGCCATGGTGCGCGAACACGTGCCCTATCTCGATCACGACGAGCCCATGACCGATTACATCGAGGCCGTGGCGGCGCTTTTCGAGAGTGGCGCTTTGCTGGATGCGCTGCCCGAGGATTGTCCCGGCTACGACTGGTAGGGGTACAGCCGTGACAAAAGACCTGTCGCCGATCCTGGCAGCCTATTTGCGCCGCACACGCAAGAGCGCCGCAGCCCAGGTCAGGGCCGATATCGTGCTGCCTGGTGGCACCTCGCGCCAGGCCGGCTACTGGGCGCCCTATCCATTGACCTTCGCGCGCGGCGAGGGACCGTTTCTCTGGGATGTCGACGGCAATCGCTATCTCGATCTGATCAACAACTACACTGCCATGGTGCACGGCCATGGCTATGCGCCGATCGTCGAGGCGGCGCGGCGCCATGCGGCGCTTGGCACTGGTTGGGTCGGCGGCAATCTCGAGCAGTTGGCACTGGCCGAGGAGATCGTCGGGCGGGTGGCCGCGGTGGAGCAGGTGCGCTTCACCAATTCCGGCACCGAAGCCGGCGCCCTGGCCTTCACCATCGCGCGCAAGGTCACGGGTCGGGCGAAGCTGCTGATGGCGCGCTACGGCTATCATGGCTCGCTGATGGAATTCGAGACCGGCTCCTTCGGCCATGAAGGGCCGGCGACGCTGCTGGCCGATTACAACGACCTGACGGATTTCGAGCGCGTCCTTTCGGAGCATGGCAACGGCATCGCCGCGGTCTTCCTCGAGCCGGTGCTGGGCTCGGGCGGCGTGGTCAGTGGTGAGTCGCTGTTCCTGCAAGGCGTGCAAGCCGCGGCACGCCGGGCCGGCGCGCTGTTCGTGCTCGACGAGGTGTTGACCTTGCGTTTCGCCCACGGTGGGGTTCAAGGCGACTGCGGGCTAGCGCCCGATCTCACCATGTTCGGCAAGCTGATCGGTGGCGGCTATCCGGTCGGCGCCGTCGGCGGCCGGCGGGAGTTGCTGAAGATCTTCGATCCCGCCGACCTCAAGCTGTTTCATACAGGCACCTTCAACGCCAATCCAGTGACCATGGCCGCGGGTCTGGTTTCGCTCGGCCACCTCACTCGCGAGCGCATCGAGGCCATGGCGGCCGCCGCCATCACCATGGAGAAGGGACTGGAGCGAGCGGCGGCGAAGGTCGGACTGCCACTCTCGATCAATCGCCACGGCTCGTGCCTCAACGTCTATTTCAGCGCCCACGTGCCACGTTCGTCGATCGTGCGCCAGGACGGTGCGCTGATCGGCGCCTTCCACCTCGCGGCGATGAACCATGGCCTGTTCCTGGCGCCGCGCGGCATGATCGCGCTGTCGACCGTCACCACGCCCGCGCAGCTGGCCGAGGCACTGGAGCGGGCCGAAGCGGCCATGGCCGAGGTGGCGGCTGAAACGACATAAGAGCCGGTCATTAACCAATCCTTACGGCCATGTGACGGAGCCCCTCAGGCTTCGAAGGCTGTGCCCAGTGGTCCCGGCCGGTGCCGCCAGACCTCGCCGTCGGGAAAGCGGTGGCGGGCGACGAAAGTCTCGTCCATCTCCAGGCCCCAGCCCGGCGCGGCCGGTGTGACATAGTGGCCGTCGCGCACGGCCAGGGGCTCGGTGAAGACGCCGTCTTGCAGGAAGTCGATATATTCGACCAGGCGGCCTTCGCTTGTGGCAGAGACGCCGACCTGATCCCAGAT
>CAYPAX010000154.1:0-7203 GCA_964408735.1 uncultured Rhodospirillaceae bacterium
TTCATCGTCTGGGAGTGAGAATCAGCAAAGCCACTTAATCAACGGGCTGTTAGGACAGAAAACCTTGCAGCAGCAGCAGAATGCCGTTGGCGGCCAGCACCTCGTCGCCGAAGCGGGCGCCGAGCACGGTCATCATCGAAAAGCTGGTGATGACCAGCAGCGTGCGCACCAGGATATTCCCATTGAGACGCAACAGCGCCGCCAGCTGCGCTCGCTCCAGCGCTGTGGCCCAGGGCCAGGCCGGCGCCAAGTGCCTGCCATGGGCCACGATCACGGCGATACCGGCGCCGGCGCCGAGCCATTGCGCGATGACCGTGGCCACCCCGACGCCGGCCACGTTCATCTCCAGCCCGCGGGCCAATGCCACATCGAGCACGATGTTGCTGCCGTTGATGAGCAATTGCAGCCACAGCCCCGTGCCCATGCGCTGGCGGGCGATCAGCCAGCCGAGCACGACCATGTTGAGCAGCGCCGCCGGCGCGCCCCAGATGCGGATGGCGAGATAGCGCCCGGCCTCCGCCGTTACCGCCTCGCTCGGCGCGATGATGGCCAGCGCGCCTTCGATCAGCGGCCATTGCAGGGCCACCAGACCAAGCCCAAAAGTGACCGCCAGCACCGCGCCGCGCAGGAAGGCGGCGATCACCGCCTCGCCGTCGCCCGCGCCATGGGCCTGGGCGACGACGCCGGTGGTGCCCATGCGCAGGAAACCGAAGCCCCAATAGAGAAACGAGAACACCGTGCTGCCGACCGCAACGGCGCCGATCTCGGCGGCGCCCAAGTGTCCGATCACGGCAGTATCGACAGCGCCGAGCAGGGGAATGGTCAGATTGGCGAGGATGTTGGGCAGCGCCAGGCGCCAGACCCGCAAGGACGTGACGCTCACAGATCGCCGGCGTGGATCACGTGGATCAGCTCGTAAAGCGCCGCCGGCTCGCCGCCAATCACCGCGCGCAGGCTTGCAGCATCGGCGCCTTCGACCAGGCCCAGCCAGGCGTCGAGCTCGTCTGGCCCCTGGCGCACACGGGTCTCGGCGCTGTCGTTGTGGGTCAGCTCGGGCACGCCCGCACAGAGGTGTGCCGCGACGATGCCGGGGGCCTCGAGCAAACCCGCCATGCCATCGGCAAAACGCTTCGCCGCCGCCTCGTCCGCCGGCCGCAAGGCCGCCAGCGCGCCGCCGACACCCCGGCCGGCGCTTGCCTCGACGCGGCAGACGGTGCGATGCATGTTGACGAATTGCGCCAGCATCTCACTGGTCAGCGGCGTCGGGTCGTCGAGGCGGGCGCGATAGGCGTCCGAGACCATGGCTTCGGGGCCATCGCACTCGTAAAGCGCGCCATAGGCCGGTGCGCCGTCAAGCGCACGGTAGCGCCGGCCACGGCGAAAGCCCGGCAGGCCCACCCGTTCCGCCAGGTGCTCGTCGCGATACCAGCCGTTGAAGCGCGTCTCGGCCGCAGGCGGAATGTCGTTCCAGACCGCCAGCAGGCCATTTCCAAGCAAAGCCATGGCGCGAACGGTAGGGGCTTGCCGCCGCGGGGTCAACTCGTCCGCCACAAGCGCCGCGAGCTATGCTACAAGCGCAGACGTCGGCAGGAGCAGGGCAGCGATGACGAGACCGATTCAAGTGGTGGATGCGTTCACGGAGGCGGCTTTTGCCGGCAATCCGGCGGCCGTCTGCATGCTTGACGGGCCCGCCGAGCCGGCCTGGATGCAAAGCGTTGCTGCCGAGATGAACCTCTCGGAGACGGCTTTCCTGGTGCCCGGCGACGAGGCATTCGGCCTGCGCTGGTTCACGCCACGCCAAGAAGTGGACCTGTGCGGCCACGCCACCCTCGCCAGTGCCCATGTGCTGTGGCAGACCGGCGCGCTCGCCGCCGACGAACAAGCCAATTTCGATACCGCCAGCGGGCGCCTCAGCGCGGCCCGCAACGGCGATTGGATCACGCTCGATTTTCCTGCCGAGCCGGTCACGGAAGCCAAGGCGCCGGCCGCCATATCCGACGGCCTCGACAGCCTGCCGCGCTGGAGCGGGCGCAACCGCATGGACTGGCTGATCGAGCTCGACGGCGAAGGCGTGCTGCGCGGTCTGGCGCCGGATTTCGCGCGCCTGGCCCAGGTCGATTGCCGTGGCATCATCGTCACGGCGCCGGGCGGCACTGACGGGATCGATTTCGTCTCGCGCTTCTTTGCCCCGCGCGCGGGCGTCGACGAGGACCCGGTCACCGGCTCGGCCCATTGCGCGCTGGCCCCGTTCTGGGCCGCCCGCCTGGCGCGCGACGATATGGTGGCGGCGCAGTTGTCATCCCGCGGTGGCCTCTTGCGCGTTTGCGCCCGCGGCGACAGGGTGGCGATCTCGGGCCGCGCCGTGACGGTTTGGAAAGGAGAGCTTCTGGCATGATGAGCGCCTCGGCAATCGATGGGGCGGCAAAGCGCCTGGCCCGTGGCAGGCTGGAGGGTGCCCGCCTCGGTGCCCTGCCGCAGACCTCTCGTCCCGGCGACGAGGCCGACGCCTATGCGGTGCAGGAGCGCCTGCACGCCATTCTGAGCGCCGCCG
Organism: uncultured Rhodospirillaceae bacterium; assembly: GCA_964408735.1. GTDB lineage: Bacteria > Pseudomonadota > Alphaproteobacteria > UBA7887 > UBA7887 > UBA7887. Next base: position 2,552 of record CAYPAX010000154.1, read on the forward strand.
GCCGGGGACATGTGGCGGGCCATAAGGTCGGTTGCACGACGGAGGTCATGCAGCGCTACCTCAAGATCGACAATCCCTGCTCCGGCGCCATCTTCGACGGCCTGGCCCATCAGGGTGACGGCGCCTTCGCCCATGGCGACTTCCAGCATCTCGGCGTCGAATGCGAGATCGCGGTCAGCCTCGCCGCCGATCTGCCGGGCGGGCATGTCTACGATCAGGAAAGCGTCGGCGATGCCGTGCGAACCGTGATGGCGGCAATCGAAGTGGTCAACGATCGCTTTATCGACTATCGCAGCATCGATACGCCGACCCTGATCGCCGACGACTTCTTCGCCGCCGGCTGCGTGCTCGGCCGTCCCGTGTCCGACTGGCGCGACCTCGACCTGGCGACGCTGCCCGGGCATATGAGCATCAACGGCAAGGAGGTCGGCAAGGGTCTCGGCGGCGACATTCTCGGCCATCCTTTCGTGGCGCTCGCCTGGCTCGCCAACCGCCGCGCCGAGGCCGGCCTGCCGCTCAGGGCCGGCGAGTTCGTCCTGCTCGGCAGCCTGGTACAAACCCAGTGGGTTGAGCGGGGCGCGCTGGTCGAGGTCGAGATCGCGGAGCTCGGCAGGGCCGTCGCGCGCTTTTGACCCGCCGCGGCACGCTCGTCCTGCTGACCGCGCTGGTCGGCGTCGGCCCGCTGACCACCGATCTCTATCTGCCTTCCCTGCCCGGCATGGCACGCGCCTTCGCGACCACGCCCGACAAGGTGCAGCTCACCCTGATCCTGTTCATGGCGGCTTACGGCCTGGCGCAACTCATCTATGGCCCGTTGTCCGACCGCTATGGCCGCCGCCCGGTATTGCTCTGCGGCTTGGCCCTGTTCGCCGTCACCAGTGCCACCTGCGCCCTGGCCGGCTCCATCGGCGCCCTGATCGCCCTGCGGGTCGGACAGGCGCTCGGCGCTTGTGGTGCGCCGGTGCTGGCGCGGGCCATCGTGCGCGATCTTTTCGAAGGTGCCGCTGCCGTGCGCGCCCTCAGCCTGGTCGGCGCCGCCATGGCCCTGGTGCCGGTGCTGGCGCCGGTCGCCGGCGGCTTTCTCGAAGAGGCCTTCGGCTGGCGCGCTGGTTTTCTGCTTTTGGCGGCACTCGGTGCCATCCTCCTGGTCTCGACATGGGCGGCATTGCCCGAGACCAATAGCCGGCCGAGCGCCGAGCCACTGACCCCCGCCCGCCTTGCCCTCGGCTATGGCCGCCTGCTGGCCAGCCGCACCTATGTCGGCTTCGTGGTCGGCGTCGGCGGCGCATTTGCCGGCCTGGCTCTGTTTCTCGCCGAATCGTCCTTCGTGCTGATCGACGCCATGGGCCTGACCCCGAGCGCCTTCGGCCTCGCCTTCGCGGTGGTGGCGGCGGGCTACATGGCCGGCAATCTCCTGAGCGCGCGCCTCGCCGGGCGTCATGCCTCGCTCACCCTCTGCCGCGCCGGCATCGTGCTTTGCCTTGCCGCAGGCCTGGCGATGAGCCTGGCCTGGCTCGCCGGTGCCGACCGCCCCGCCGCCGTGATCGTGCCGATGTGCGTCTTCATGCTCGGCTTCGGCCTGGTCATGCCCAACGGCGTCGCCGGCGCCATCGCCCCCTGGCCCGAGCGGGCGGGCGCCGCCTCCGCCTTTCTCGGCTTCTGTCAGATGCTCGCGTCGGCCGTTGCCGTCTTCGTCGCCAGCCGTATCCCCCACGACGACCAGTCGGCGTTGGCGCTCGGCACCGCCATCGTCGCCGCCGTCGGCCTGGCGGCCTTCCTCTGGCTGGTGCCGAAGACTGAGCAGCGCTAGGCTAGTCGGCACGGAGGGGACACAGATGGCGGATGCCACGCGCAGACTGGCGGCGATACTGGCGGCGGATGTCGCCGGCTACAGCCGCCTGATGGGCGATGACGAGGCGGCCACGGTGGCCGCGCTCAATTCCGCGCGCAGCGTGTTCCGGCAACATATCGCGGCCCAGGGCGGGCGCGTGATCGATACCGCTGGCGACAGCGTGCTCGCCACATTCGACAGCGTGGTGCAATCCGTGACCTGTGCCCTTGCCGTGCAAAGCGAGCTTGCCGAGGCCAATGGGACCAGGCCCGAGAACCGCCGCATGCTGTTTCGCATCGGCGTCAATCTCGGCGATATCATCGCCCAGGACGACGGCACCATCTACGGCGATGGCGTCAACATCGCCGCGCGCCTCGAGGGGCTGGCAGCCCCTGGCGGTATCGCCCTCTCCGGAAGCGCCTTCGATCAAGTGGACGGCAAGCTCGATCTCGATTTCGCCTTTCTCGGCGAGAAGGAGGTCAAGAACATCGCCCGCAAGGTGCGCGTCTACCAGGCTGGACCTGGCGAGCGAGCGCCCACACCGCAGCGCTCGGAAGCGACTTCGCCATCGATCGCCGTCCTGCCTTTCGACAACCTCGGCGGCGGCGAAGAGCAGGACTATTTCGCCGACGGCATTTGCGAGGACCTGATCACCGAGCTCTCGCGCCTGCGCTGGCTGCAAGTCACGGCACGCAACTCCAGCTTCACCTACAAAGGCAAATCCGTCGACGTGACCCAGGTCGGGCGCGATCTCGGCGTGCGCTACATCGTCGAAGGCAGCGTGCGTCGCGGCGGCGACCGCCTGCGCATCTCAGCCCAGCTGATCGATGCGGCCAGCGGCACCCATGTCTGGGCCGAGCGTTACGATCGCGACTTCTCGGACATGTTCGCCCTGCAGGACGAGATCACCGAGACCCTGGTCGCTGCCCTGGTGCGCGAGGTCGGCGTGGTGGAGCAGGACCGGGCGCATCGCAAGCCGCCGGAAACGCTCGATGCCTGGGAGACCTATCAGCGCGGCATGTGGCATTGCTGGAAAGTGACACCCGACAGCGTGCGCCAGGCAGAAGGCATCCTGAGCCAGGCCTGCGCGATGGATCCGGAGTTTGCCGAGGCGCTGGCCAGCCTCGCCTATGTGCAATTCCTCTTGGCATTCATGGGCTGGGCTGAGGCCGGCCACGATCGTGTCGCGCTGCTCGAGACGGCACTGGACAACGCCAGACGCGCCATCGCTCTGGACAGGCAGAGCGCCATGGCCCACATGGCGCACGGGCGCGTGCTTCTGGCCATGGCGCAGCGCGACGAGGCGATCGCGGCCATGGAACACGCGCTGAGCCTCAACCCCAGCATGGCGCTGGCCTATTTCGGTCTCGGCATGGCGCAGAACTTTGCCGCCCGCCCTGACGAGGCCATCGTCAATCTCGAAAAGGCCATCGCGCTGAGCCCGCGGGACCCGGTGAGCTTTGCTTTCTATACCGTGCGCGGCTTCGCCTCCTTGCAGCAAGGCGACATCGAGACCGCGCTCGACTATGCCCGGCGCGCGGTGCGGGAGAACACTCCCTACGCGCTGCCCAGCGCCTTGCTGGCAGCCTGCCTTGGCCTGCTCGGCCGTGAGGCGGAAGCGCGGGAGGCGGTGCGCGAGGTCTTCGCCCGCGACCCGGACTTCACGCCGCTCAAGGCCGTCGCCACCCTGTCGCCGCTCGACCCGGACTCCCTTGTGAAATCCATGGGCACCTGGATCGAGGGCCTGCGGAAGGCCGGCCTCGACGCCTGAGGGTCCGGAATGCAGCGCGGTCTTGCCACGGCCTCGTCGCGATGCGTAATCTGCATTCCGGTACCATGATGCGGGAATGCGAAACGCCATGAGCGAGGTTTTCGTGCGCGAGGCGACGGCCGCCGACCTGGCCGCCATCAGCGCCATCGACAGCGCCAATACCGGGCTCGCCAAGCCCGACTATTGGCAGGGGCTGTTCGACGGCGCGGCGGCCAGCGAGCGCAGCTTTCTTGTCGCCGAGGCCGGCGGTCCGGTGATCGGCTTCGTGGTCGGCGAGGTGCGCGCCTGGGAGTTCGGCTCGCCGGCCGCCGGCTGGGTCTTCGCCATTCAGGTTGCCGAGAACAGCCGCGAGAAGGGTGTCGGCCGGGCCTTGCTGGCGGCATTGTGCGCCCGCTTCGCCGCCGCCGGAGTCGCCGTGGTGCGCACCATGGTCTCGCGCCAGGACATGGTGAACCTGTCCTTCTTCCGCGGCGAGGGGCTGACCGCCGGCCCTTACGTCGAGCTGGAAAAGCGGCTCGACGCGTGAGACTGCGCAAATCCTCACTGTTCGGCCTCTATGCGACGCTGGAGATGGCGGCGGATCCGGCGCGCCATGTCTCGGCCGGCGAGATCGCCGAGACCTACGGCATCTCCTCGCACCATCTCGCCAAGGTCATGCGCACGCTCGTGCGCGCCGGGCTCGCCACGTCCGTGCTGGGGCCCGGCGGTGGCTACCGCTTCGCCGGCAACCCGCGCCGCACCAGCCTGCTCGACGTGATAACGCTGTTCGAGGAGGCGGACGAAGCCCCGGCGCTCGCCGCCGACCCGGCCAGCACCAGCTCCATCGCCCTCGCCCTCGCCGAGGTCGGCGAGGAGATCGACGCCGCCACGGCAGCCACCCTCGGCTCCATCACCCTCGCCGCACTCTTGCGAAACGCCCAGCGCCACCCTTGAACCCCCAGCAGGCGAAGCGTATGTTCCCCGCCGCGCCGCCTTAGCTCAGCTGGTAGAGCATCGCATTCGTAATGCGGGGGTCGCAGGTTCGAATCCTGCAGGCGGCACCAGCAAAAT
>CAYPAX010000155.1:0-7168 GCA_964408735.1 uncultured Rhodospirillaceae bacterium
GCGACGGCTACGACCCGGGCGAGCTGATGGGCGCCAATGAGGCCGAGGCCTACCATGCCGAGCAGATCGAAGTCTTTGCCGACACCGAGGCCGACATGGTGGGCGCCCTCACCATAACCAATACGCCCGAGGCGATAGGCGTCGCGCGGGCGGCAGCCATTGCCGGCATCCCCGCGGCAATTTCCTTTACCGTAGAGACCGATGGCCGCCTACCGACCGGCCAGAGCCTGCCGGAAGCCATCGCAGAAGTGGACGACACCACGGGGGCGGCGCCGGCCTATTACATGCTCAACTGTGCCCATACCAGCCATTTCGCCGGCCAGCTCAGCGACAGCGCCTGGATGGCACGCGTGCGGGGCTTACGCGCCAACGCCTCCTGCCTCAGCCACGCCGAGCTCGACAATTCCACCGAGCTCGACGCCGGCGATCCGGTGGCCCTGGCCGCAGACTACGGCGCCATCCTGAAGCGCTTCGGCCACATCAACGTCCTCGGCGGCTGCTGCGGCACCGACCACCGCCACATCGCCGAGATCAGCAACGCCTGCAAGCTGGCGGCTTGAGGGCGGCCTGCCACCGCCGGTCACGTGGCCAGCTGCAATATCTCGTGCACATCGGCCGCGCTCTTCACCGGCCTGGCATTGGCGCGTACCACGGGATTGTCAGCGGCGCGGGCAGCGATCTCCTCGAGGTCGCCCGCCCCGACGCCGACATCGGCGAGCCGCCCGGGCAGGCCGAGGTCGGCGATCAGCCGACGCACCGCCTCCGCCGCGGCAAGCTCGGGACAGCCGAGCGCTGCGGCGATGGGCGCCTGCGCCGCCGCGTCAGCCTCGGCATTCCAGGCCAGCACTGCCGGCAGCATGACGCAGGAGGTGTAGCCGTGGGGCACGTCGAAGGCGCCGCCCAGCACATAGCCGATGCCGTGGCTCGCGCCCATCGAGACACGGCCGATCGGCGCGGCGGAGAGCCACACCGCCTGCTGCGCCTGGGAGCGGGCGGCAAGGTTGTCCGGCTCCGCCTTCGCCTGGCGCAGCGCGCGGGCGAAGATGGCCAACGCCGCCAGGCATTGGCCACGGATATAGGCGCTGGCGGCCGGCGCCAGGAAGCCCTCCACGGCATGGTCCACGGCGCGGATGCCCGTGGAGAACCACAGCCAGTCGGCGGTATGGCGCGCCAGGTCCGGGTCGAGCACGACCACGCGCGGCCGCAGCTCCGGCGCCCGGAACCCGGCCTTGTTGCGCGTGCGCGGGTCGGTGGCGCCGGCGATATCGCTGAACTCGGCCGCGGACAGGGTCGTCGGCACGGCGATCTGGCGTGGCGATACGGCCTTGTCCGCCTGCTTCCTCGCGGCGCCGCCGACATGGGACGAATAGGCCGCCAGCCCGTCGAGGTCGCGGATGTCTTCGGAAACGCACAAGGTCGCCACCTTGGTCGAGTCGATGACCGTGCCGCCGCCGACGGCAATGGCGATATCCGCCTCGCTGTCGCGCATCGCCCCTGCCAGGTCGAGCACGTTGTCCTGCGGCGAGTGGGCAATGCAACGGTCGAAAACACCGACCAGGCGCTCGCCGAGAGACTGATGCAGCGCGGCCAGAACCTCCGTCTCGCGCGCCAGCGTGCCGGAAATGGCAAGGAAAGCACGCGAATGGCCGAGGCGCGCCACCTCGTCGGCCACGGCCGCGGCGGCCGGCTGTCCATACACCACCCGCTCCGTCGCGCCCGTCTCGTATATCCCACCCTGCATATCGCTGCCCATCGGCCTCTCCCTGATCGCTAGAATTCCGGCCCACCGCTGCGCTATTTCCGGTACCGCGTGTCCATGTCCGTGGCAAGCGCATTCGATTTGGGACGACGCAGGATTCAAGCTCGATGCAGGTGATGTCGGTCGTGCCTGGTTGAGCCGCAAGGTTGCACAACGTATCCTGTCCTGCGAAGGCCAGTGACGTGGGGACCATTGGGGTACACCATGGCCGAGAATGTGATCAGGCAAAGGCTGGCGGCTATCCTGGCGGCTGACGTGGCCGGCTATTCGCGCCTCATGGGCGATGACGAGCGCGCCACGATAGACGCCATCAACCGCTGCCGCGCGGTCTTCCGCGATCATATAGAGGCCAATGGCGGGCGCGTGGTGGACATGGCGGGCGACAGCGTGCTCGCTATCTTCGATACCGCTATCGGTGTATTTACCACGGCAATGGCGGCCCAGGAACGCTTGGCCGATCTCAACACCGACGTTGCCGAGAACCGCCGCATGGCGTGGCGCATCGGCGTCAACCTCGGCGATATTCACGAGCAGGACGACGGCACGGTCTATGGCGATGGCGTCAACGTCGCCGCGCGCCTGGAAGCCTTGGCCGAGCCTGGTGGCATCTGCGTCTCCGGCAAGGTGCGGGACGAGCTGCGCGGCAAGGTCGAACGCGGATTCGCCGATCTCGGCGAACACAATGTGAAGAATATCGCAGAGCCTGTGCGCGCCTATCGCATTGTCGACTCGGGCGACGATGAAAGCGCGTTGGAGGGCGAGGCAGAAGATGCTGCCTCTGAGAGCGGCTCGATTTTTGATCAACCGGCCATCGCAATCTTGCCCTTCGACAATATGAGCGGCGATGCGGATCAAGAATTCTTTGTCGACGGCTTGACCGAAGACATCATCACCGCGCTTGCGGCATGGCGCTCGTTTCCGGTCATCGCACGAAATTCGACGTTCGCCTACAAGGGTCAATCGCCTGATATCCGCCAGGTCGGAAAGGAACTCGGCGCTCGCTACGTATTGGAGGGCGGTGTACGAAAGGGGTCCAACCGGTTGCGCGTTACGGCCCAGCTCATAGATGCCAGCACCGGGCATCATTTGTGGGCTGATCGATTTGATAGAGAACTCGAAGACATATTCGAGCTGCAAGATGAAATCACGCATCGAATCGCAGCCATCGTTGCGCCTGAGATCGAGCGGGCCGAGCAGAATCGCTTGGCAGTCCGTGAACACACCAACCTCGCGGCATGGCAGTTCTACCAACGCGGCATGGCGTTGCTGGAAGACTTTACCAAGGCGGGCAATGCCGAGGCGCGTGAATTGTTTAGCCGGGCAATCTCGCTCGATTCCAAGTACGGCCTTGCATATGGCGGCCTCGCGGCGAGCCACAATCGCGATCTGATGCTTGAATTCGGCGATGACCGCGAAGAATCCGCCGCGCTGGCACTCGAAGCTTCGACAAGAGCGGTGGAAATCGATCAAACAGACTCATATGCGCATGCTCTCCTCGCTGTGGCCCATATGTGGCCGAACCGGTTCGCAGCGGCTGTTCGGGAAGCCGAACGGGCGATCGAGCTCAACCCCAGCAATGCTCACGGATTGTCAATTCTGGGCATAGCTCTCGAGGCGGTCGGCCGTCATGACGAGGCGATCGTAAGCTTTGAGCAGGCGATCCGCCTCAATCCACGAGATCCGCGTATGAGTATCTACCACGTCGGTCTTGCAAGAGCCCATCTTGGTGCCCGTCGTTACGAGGAGGCTGCCGAAGTGGCGCGCCAGACCATCAATGAGCGACCGGATTTTCCGCATTCCCACTACATTCTTGCTTGCGCACTGGGTCATTTGGGCCGGTATGAAGAAGCGCGCCGAGCTCGCCGAGTGCGAACGACTTCAGCCCGGCTACATTGATCGGCGGCTACGCTGGTCGCCCTATGAAGACGCGGCCGAAAATGAGCATTTGCATGCCGGGATTCACGCGGCACGAGCTGCCGACTCAGGCCGTTGAAAATTTTGGCAACTGTCCCCCAAGAAATGGGCTATGCGTCAGGTCGCCCCGACCGAGAAGCAGGTTTGGGCAATGCTGACCATTGGCCGGGCAAATATGGCAGGGATCACTCCGTGGCGCCAGAGACCTCTTGCGTGGCCTCGAGGGCGTCCAGCGCCGCCGTCAAGTCTGAGGCAGCCTCGGAGGAACCGGCTGCCTGGTCCGGCAAGACTTGCGGGCAGGCCTGGGCTGGCTGGCCGACGAGCAGCAATGGCAAGAGCAGCACCAGCGCCGTGGCGGAAGACCGGGCGGAAGCGAAAGTGGAACTTAGGGACTTCATGGCTTGGCTCCATCGCTCTAATGCTCACCTAGCAGGCTCATAACAGCACAGCTTGCGGCCAAGCGCAGTGAAGTGATACATAGAGGTGGTGTTATCTGTGTCACACTTGCCGGCACGGCGCCGCGATCCGCCATGCCCTCGAAACAAGGTGGTGCCCGCTCCCGGACTCGAACCGGGACGGCCTTTACGGCCTCGGGATTTTAAGTCCCGTGTGTCTACCAATTCCACCAAGCGGGCTTGGGCGGCGGGCTAGTCTTCCAGGACCGGCTCGCCGCCGAGGTCGTCGATAACCGTCATCAGCCGCCCCACCGCCTCTTCGAGCCTGGCGGTATTTTCCCCGCGCAGGACCAGATTCGAGCCGAAGCGGCCGACGCGGTAGAAGGGGTAGCTGCCCATGTCGATATCGGCGTAGTCGGCCTGCAGCGCTTTCAGCGGGCCGGCGAGCGCGCCTTCCGAGAGATAGGCGACCACGGTGCGCGAGCGTGTCGGCGTGCCGCCGCTGATGGTCTCCAACGCCGCCTCCAGCATCACCTGCATGATCTGCGGCACGCCGGCGAGCACGAAGACGTTGCCGGTGCGAAAGCCGGGCGCGCCCGAGACCTTGTTGTGCACCAGCTCCGAGCCCGCGGGCGTGTTGGCCATGCGCTTGCGGGCATCGTTGAGCTCGATATTGCGCTCGCGATACTGCGCTTCGAGAATCGCCAGGGCGTCCGGGTTCTGCTCCAGCGCCACACCGAAGGCCTTGGCGATGCATTCGGCGGTAATGTCGTCGTGAGTCGGCCCGATGCCGCCAGTGGTGAAGATGTAATCGTAGCGCGCCCGACAGGCATTCACCGCCGCCACGATCTCGTCCTCGATGTCGGGGATCACCCGCGCCTCGGCGAGCCTGATGCCGCACTCGGTGAGCCGCTGGGCGATATGCACCAGGTTCACGTCGGCCGTGCGCCCCGAGAGGATCTCGTTGCCGATAATGAGCACGCAGGCGGTGGGTTGGGGGACGACATCGTTTGGCATGGGGCTTCTCCTTCTCGCGCCGCAGCATAACGGAGAGACGGCCGGCACCCAAGCCGGTTGAGCGTAACGGCACTGCCCCCTATGGTCGCGCGATGCGATTCCCCGATCCCCTCATACGCGCCACGCTGGTCAAGCGCTACAAGCGCTTCCTGGCCGATATGCGCTTCGACGACGGCAGCGAGATCACCGCCCACTGCGCCAATCCCGGCGCCATGACAGGGCTCGCCGAGCCCGGGCTCGAGGCCTGGCTGTCGCCGGCCCGAAACCCCGCGCGCAAGCTGCGCTGGTCGTGGGAGCTGGCGCGAATCGATGGCCGCCTGGTCGGCATCAACACCGCCTGGCCCAACGCCATCGTCACGGAGGCCATCGAGGCCGGCGCCATGCCTGAGCTCGCCGGGTATGAGAGCTTGCGCCGCGAGGTCCGCTACGGCAAGAATTCCCGTATCGATATGCTGCTCGAGGACGACGCCCGGCCCGCCTGCTATGTCGAGGTGAAGAACGTCCACCTCAAGCGCAACGGGCCGGCCGAGTTCCCCGACGCGGTAACGAAGCGTGGCGCCAAGCATTTGGAAGAGCTCGGCGACATGGTCGAGGCTGGCCATCGCGCGGTGATGGTCTATCTGGTGCAGCGTGAGGATTGCGAGGTATTCGCCCTGGCAGGCGATATCGACCCCGCTTACCAAGCGGCATTTGTGCGAGCTAGGGAACGTGGCGTAGAGGCGCTGTGCTATGCTTGCCGCCTCAGCACCGAGGAGATCGTCGTCGATCGGCCCCTGCCGCTGCGACTGCCCAGCGAAACCGAGAGCGTATAGTGGAGACCATGAAGAAAGCGACGTCAGCCATAGCCCGGTTGGGGGCCAGCACGCCCCCGCGCGAGGTTCCGCGCAGCGAGGGCGGGCGCACCATCCGCATCCACGATGAAGACGCGTTCGACGGCATGCGCAAGGCCGGCCGGCTGGCCGCCGAGGTGCTGGATTTCATCGCGCCCCACGTCGTTCCCGGCGTGACCACGGGTGCGCTCGATACCCTGTGCCATAACTTCATCGTCGAGCACGGCGCGATCGCGGCACCGCTGAATTATCGCGGCTTCCCCAAATCCATCTGCACTTCGATCAATCACGTGGTCTGCCACGGCATTCCCGACGACAAGAAGAAGCTGACCAAGGGCGATATCGTCAATATCGACATCACCGTCATTCTCGATGGCTGGCATGGCGACACCAGCCGCATGTTCTGGCTCGGCGAGGTGCCGCGCAAGGCCGCCCGCCTGACCGCCGTGACCTACGAGGCGATGATGCGGGGCATTGCCGCGGTGCGCCCCGGCGCCACCCTCGGCGATGTCGGCCATGCCATCCAGAGCCACGCCAAAAGCCAGCGCTGCTCCGTGGTGCGGGACTTTTGCGGCCACGGCATCGGCCGCGTCTTCCACGACGCGCCGAGCGTGCTCCACTATGGCCGTGCCGGCGGCGGGATGGAGCTGCTACCGGGCATGTTCTTCACCATCGAACCGATGATCAATCTCGGCCGCCACGAGACCAAGATCCTCGGCGACAACTGGACCGCCGTGACTAAGGACCGTTCATTGTCGGCCCAATTCGAGCACACGGTGGCGGTCACCGCCGACGGCCACGAGATATTCACGCTCTCGCCGGCCGGGCTCGACCAGCCGCCCTATGGGTGAGCGCGACGAAGCGGATCACGCATCCGGACACCGCCAACGCTTGCGCGAGCGCTTCCTCAAAGGCGGCAACGACGCCGTCGCCGACTACGAGATCCTCGAGTTGCTGCTGTTCGCGGCCCTGCCCCGACGCGACGTGAAAGCGCTGGCGAAAACCCTGTTGGCGCGTTTCGGAGGCCTGCCCGAGGTCTTCGCCGCCGAGCCGGCGCGCCTGCGCGAGGTCTCGGGCGTCGGCGATACGGTCATCGCCATCCTCAAGGTGGTCGAGGCCGCCAGTCACCGCGCGCTGCAGCAACAGGTGCTCGACCGGCCGGTGATCAGCTCGTGGCAGGCGCTGCTCGACTACTGCAAGGTGGCGATGCAGCACAACAAGACCGAACAGTTCCGCATTCTCTTCCTCGACCG
>CAYPAX010000156.1:0-7164 GCA_964408735.1 uncultured Rhodospirillaceae bacterium
GCTTAATATACGCTCACCAACCATATTCTACCGAGCCGTGAATAATCCGGGTTAGGTGACTGCCACTAGACTCCTGCCACCAACCCCCAAGTGACCGAACTCCTGTCACTGCACCTCGACGGGTTCTGGCGGAACGGCGAGGCCTGCCTTGCGCAAGCCCGCGGCGAAATCCTCGACCATGGCGTCGGTAGCGGGAACGGCGAAAAAGACGCGTACCTCCGACCAGAAGGCTTCCGCCAGGTCGGGCTTCAGGGCCAAGGTCCGGTCCAGCGCAGCCCGCGCTTCTTCCGCGCGTTCCAGATGAGCCAGAATCGCCGCCACCTGGGCATGCGTCCAGAACCACCATTCATCACCGAGCTGGCGGGCATAGGTCAATGCGTTTTCATATTCGCCCTCGGCAAAATAATAGTGCACTAACGACCAATTGAACCAGCCCGGATGGCTCGGGTTGAGGCGAATGGCCTTCGTGCCGAGATCGAAGCCGAGTTGCCACTCGCCGAGATGACTGTAGATGAGAGCGGCGTAGTTCAGCACCAGCGCATCACGGGAATTGCGCTCGATCGCCGCATCCGCGTGCTGCCTGGTGGTATCCCAATCCTGCAGGAAGGATGATGCCCAGGCGAGCAGGATGTGTCCCCTTGCATTCATGGGATCGAGCGACACCGCACGCCTTGCCGCCTCCGCCGCCCGCTCGATCGAATTCGGCCTCGCGTTGTGCCCCTGGAGTTCTTCTTCCATGTACAGATCGGCAAGGCCAACCCAGGCCGCCGCGTAGGTCGGGTCGCGCGCTACCGTATCCTCCAGGCAATCGCGGGCGATAGCGTGGTTCTCGGCGGTCGCGACGCGATTGAAGACATAGTGCTTGAGAACGCAGTCATAGGCGCTGTCGCTTGCCGGCGGGTGGCGCTCGCGGTCCATGGCGGCATCGCGCGAGATGGTGCCGTGGGCGGCGGCAATCCGGCCGACCACTGCGTCCGTGATCTCGTCCTGGATGGCAAAGAGGTCGCTTACAGTGGTGTTGCGCTCAAAGGTCTCCGCCCAGAGATTGCCGCCGTTCTCGGCATCGAGCAGCTTGACGCTGACGCGAATCCGGTCGCCTGAGCGCCGCACGCTTCCGCTAAGCACGTAGCCGGCACCAAGCTCTTGGCCGACGTTGCGAGCATCGCTGTCATGCCCTTTGTAAGCGAATGTCGATTCGCCGGCGATTACCAACAAGTCACGAAAACGGGTGAGGGCGGTGATTATCTCTTCGCTTAGGCCGTCAACGAAATAGTCTTGGCTAGGATCGCCGCTGAGATTGTCGAAGGGGAGGACGGCGATGACGGGGCGCTCGGGCTGTGGCGCCTCTTCGGGCAGGCCAGCTTTGCGGTGGGCATCGACATAGTAATCAAGCAACCCCGGCCAGGGGACGAAGCGGGCCATCTCCTTGCGTGCGATGGGCACTGTCCAGTCAGGGCGGAGTTCCAGTGTCCGCTGCATGGCCCGTTCCGCGTCCTCCTGCCGCCCGAGGCCTATATAGGCCACGGCGAGCGCGGCATGTGCAAAGTAGAAGTCTTCAACATATAGCTTTTCCGCGGCAGTCAGCGCTGCTTCAAAATCTCGACGGCCTGTCTCGATATGATATTGTGTCCAATACCAATCTGCTGGTGGGTTCGGATTCAGTTTTAGGGCCTTCTCCCAAAGTTGATTTGCAAGCTCAAGCTCTCCCAGGCCAGCAAAGCCAAATGCGATTTCCTTCAATAGCAGCGCGTCATTGCTGTTGAGCAATAGTGCGGCTTTTGCGTGCTTCCGAAATTGCTCATAGTCGCCAGTTGCATGCAATATTGAAGCGAGAGTTGCTTTGACATATGCGCTGGGCTCGAGCGTAACCGCGTGACGCGCAGCATCTAGTGCTCTTTGTTCAGCGTCGGGCAAGGCATTGTAGCCCACCATGAATTCGTCGTAGTACATCCACGCGAGCGATACCCAAGCCCGGGCGTATTCGGGCTCTCTTTCCACTGCGCTCTCCAAGCAATCCCGTGTTTCGGCATGTGCCTCCGGCGTTCTTACGTTCCAATAATCCATTTCCAATAGAACGCAGTCATAGGCGCTCATCGTCGGGGGGGGATCGCGCTTTAGCGCCTTAAGGTCCTCGGCAAACACCCCGCTAAATCCACTGCCAAGCGCACCGACAATCTTCGCTGAGATATCGTCCTGTATGGCGAAAACCTGCTCTGTGGAAAGATTGGCATCGTAACGGTTGGACCAAACCTGGGCGCCATCATCCGTCTTGATCAGGCTGGTTGTGATCCGAACCGAATTGCTACTTTGCTGCACACTGCCTTGCACGATGTAATCGGCGCCTAGCGACTTGCGAATTTCGCCGGGCGTCGCGCCCACCTCCTTGAGCGGGCGTGTGGCATCCAACGCAAAGACGAACAAATCCGCGAAATTTGTAAAGTTCGCAACGACCTGTCGGGTAACCCCTTCCGCCAGATGCGGATGTGGCGGGTTCTCGGTCAGCTCGTCGAATGGAAGCACGGCAATGGACGGCCCGCGTGGCATTGCAAGCACCGGATCGTCCGTCGGTGTGCCGTCGGCCATGACCATTTGCGGGGCTTCGACGCGCAGCGTCAGGTCCCAGACGGCAAGGCCCGCAACGACCGCCGCTGCAATGGCGGCGGCGGCGATCAGCTTTGTGCGGCGGGCGGGTTTCGCCGGCGCCGGGCTCGGTTCGGCATCATCCAGCAGCAGCCGGTATGCCTTCACGGGGCGCGGGATGTTCTTCACCTCGTGCTCGCCGATATAGGAGACGCCGACACCAAGCTTGTCCTCGGTGTGCAGGTGTGCCGATTCCGAGACCATGACGCCGCCGGGCTCGGCCAAGCCTTCGAGGCGCGCCGCGACGTTCACCCCGTCGCCGTAGATGGTGCCGTCGTCACGCTCGATGATGTCGCCGAGATTGACGCCCATGCGGAAATACATGCGCCGGTGGCCGGCGAGCGCCTCGTTGCGTTCTGCCAGGGCGCGCTGGATCTCGACAGCGGCCTCGGCCGCCTCGATGACGCTTTCGAAGGTCGCCAGCACGCTGTCGCCGGCCGTGTCGACGATGCGCCCGTGGTGCGTGGCGATATGTTCGGCGAAGACCTCGCGATAGTCCGTCAGAGTGCGCACCGTGGCGCGGTCGTCGTCGGCCATCAGGCGCGAGTAGCCCGCCACGTCCGCGGCCAGAATGGCGGCGATCTTTCTCTTGCCCTCGTCAGCCGTCACGCCCGTTGTCTCCCCTCACGGGAAAAGGATACGCGCTGGGTCGCCGGTTGCAAATGCCCTTGCGGCTCGCCGCAGGCTTAGGCCGCGTCCTCGTCGGCTGCCTCAGCCTCGCTGAGGAAGCGGGTGACGTTGTCGTCGAAGACGTAGTCGGCGGGCCGCGCTTGTGAGAGGTCAATGTCGGGCGCCATGTCGCCGTCCGTGCGGATGCCGCGCAGCCAGACGCCGAAGGCTTTCAAGGGCCGTGACAGGGTTTCGTTGACGGCGCTCGGCTCATAGCCGCAATGGACCATGCAGTCGGCGCATTTCTCGTAGGCGCCGGTGCCGTAGGCAGCCCAGTCGGTTTCCTCCATCAGCTCCTGGAAACTGTCAACAAAGCCTTCGCCCAACAGGTAGCAGGGGCGCTGCCAGCCGAACACGTTGCGCGTCGGGTTGCCCCAGGGCGTGCATTCGAAGCTCTGGTTGCCGGCAAGGAAATCGAGGAACAGGATCGACTGGCTGAAGCGCCACTTGCGGCCCTTGCCACGGGCGAAGGTGTCGCGGAACAGATTGCGCGTTCGCTCGCGCGACAGAAAATGTTCCTGATCGGCGGCGCGCTCATAGGCGTAGCCGGGGGAGATGGTGACGCCCTCGGCGCCGAGGTCGCGGGCGAAGTCCATGAACTCGGCCAGTGCGGCCGGGTCCTGGCCGTCGAACACGGTGCAATTCACGTTGACGCGGAAGCCCTTGGCGATGGCCACCTTCATGGCAGCGACGGCGCGGTCGAATACGCCCTCCTGGCAGACCGCCTTGTCGTGCTCCTGGCGCAGTCCGTCGAGATGCACCGAGAAGGTGAGGTAGGGCGTCGGCGTGAACAGCGGCAGGCGCTTTTCCAGCAGCAGCGCATTGGTGCAGAGATAGACGAACTTCTTGCGCGCCACGATGCCCGCGACGATCTCGCCGATCTCCTTGTGCAGCAAAGGCTCGCCGCCGGGGATCGAGACCACCGGCGCGCCGCACTCGTCGACCGCCTGCAGGCAGTCCTCCAACGACAGACGCTGGTTCAGGATGCTGTCGGGATAGTCGATCTTGCCGCAGCCCGCGCAGGCCAGATTGCAGCGGAACAGGGGCTCGAGCATGAGTACCAGGGGATAGCGCTTGCGTCCGGCCAGGCGTTGGCGTACCACATAGGCGCCGACGCGGACCATCTGTCGCAGGGGCACCGGCATTACGAGGCGTCCGCCAGCAATTCGGGCGGCAACTTGAACTGGACCCGTTCCACGACACCCTCCAAGGCTTCGACTTCAACTTCGCCGACGCTCCGCAAACGCTGGATCACTTCCTGCACGAGCTGTTCTGGAGCCGAAGCCCCTGCACTGATGCCGACCCGCTCGACACCCTCGATCCAGGTCAGTTCGATGGCGTCGGCATCGTCGATCAAATAGCTCGGCACATCCAACTCCTCGCCAATCTCGCGCAGGCGGTTTGAATTCGAGCTGTTCTGCGCGCCGACAACGAGGATCACGTCGACCTCGCTGGCCAGCTTGCGCACGGTCGTTTGGCGGTTCTGCGTGGCATAGCAGATATCCCGCAGCGACGGGCCGCTGATCGTGGGAAAGCGTGCCTTGAGCGCGTCGATGACCTCGCTGGTGTCGTCGACGCTCAACGTCGTCTGAGTGACATAGGCGAGCTTGTCCGGATCCTTTACCTCCAGGCTATCGACCTCCGCCGCAGTCGATACCAGCAGGACCCCGCCGGGCACGCGGCCGCTGGTGCCTTCCACCTCGGGATGGCCGCGATGGCCAATGAGGATCACTTCGCGGCCCTGGCGCGCATAGCGCTGCGCCTCGTGATGCACTTTGGCGACCAGCGGGCAGGTGGCGTCGATGACCGGCAGGACCCGCTGCGCGGCCGCGTCCGCCACCACCTGAGCCACGCCGTGGGCACTGAAGATGGTTACCGCGCCATCGGGAATTTCATCCAAATCTTCGACGAACACCGCGCCCTTTTCGCGCAACTCTTCCACCACGCGCCTGTTGTGCACGATTTCGTGGCGCACGTAGACGGGGCGCCCGAAACGCTCCAGGGCACCCTCCACAATATCGATGGCACGCTCTACGCCGGCGCAGAATCCGCGCGGCTCGGCCAAGATCACTCGCATTCGAATCGGTTCCTGATCGACGGTGGCTCTCGCATCGCGACCACCCAGTCGCAAAGAAATTACCCGATGTGCCCGTTTCCGCCAATATACTTGGCGCAAAGAGAGGAAAAACCACTCACATGGAGGCGAGGATCATGCGGATATTTCTTTCCCTGCTCGGGGCGGCAGCGATGGCATTGGCGGCACCGGCTGCCCAGGCCCAGGAGGCTCACGCCCATATCGGACACGTCATGACAGGCTGGGGCGACACGCCCGACGGCGGCGGCCTGCTGCCGACGGCCATAGCCGAAGCGAAAATCGCCCTGGCGCATGCGGGATATGCGGTCAGCCAGCCCGAGAACCTCGAATCGATCCGCCTGCATACGGGGCATGTCATGCATGCGGTCGATCCCAACTCGGTCGCCGGCGGGCCGGGGCTCGGCTATGGCCTGATCAATGCGGCCAGCGGCGCTGCAGCGCATATCGGCTATGCTGCAGGGTCGGCGGACGCCTCAGGCAACGTCAAGGCGCACGCGGAACACGTCACGGCCAGCGCGCGCAACGTGGTCACCTGGGCGGGCGAGATCATGCGCCTGGCGGAGCAGATCATGACCAACGACAACCCGAAGCACGCCAACATCATGGCCGGGCGCATCGGCGATTTGCTCGAATGCGTGGTCAACGGCTGCGACGCCGATTCCGACGGCAGCATCAGCTGGGGCCCGGGCGAAGGCGGCCTGGCCCAGGCCGAAGCCCACATGGGCTACATGATGCAGGGCGAGGGGCTGTGACACTATAATTGGTGACAGTTACCAAATATTTCTTCGAAAAAACATTATATTACAGTATGGTAGCGGATTAATTGGTAACTGTCACCAATTAATCCGCTAGTCGGTCGCCTCCGGCAGGCCGGCCTTGCGCAGGCCTTCCCCTATGCGTTCGATGAGAGACTCTTCGAAATTCCAGCGCCGCAATCTTTCCTGCTCGGAGTCAACGGTGTAACCGGGCTTCAGTTCCAGTAACTTGGCTACGGCCTCCGACGCCTCCTTCGCCATGCCGAATTGCCCGTAGACGGCCGCGGTGATCACCTGCAAGGGGAAGAATTCGGGCAGGTTGATCTTCAACGCCGCCTCCAGCGCAGCCTCGTCATCTCCTTGCCGATAGGCATCGTGGAATGAGGGAAAATGATACCAGGGCTGATGATGCGGGTTGAGCTCGATGGCGCGGTCGATCAGCGCCAGGCCCCGGTCCCATTCTCCGCTTACCGCAAAATACAGTCCCGCCATAGCCAACATGGCAGCATCGTTGGGGGCCAATTCGAGCGCCCGCCCGGCGGCGGAGCGAAACGCCGGAAGGTTGCCACGAAAGAATGAGACCCGTCCTGAGGCCAAATATCCCCAGCCATCGGTCGGATCCAATTCGATCGCCCGCGCGCAATAGTCCTGAGCTCGATCCAATGGCGGCGCCCGGTCGGCTTGCGGGTTGAAGCCCATCGAGAATTCATGAATTGTAACAAAGCATAGCCACATCCAAGCCCTCGACAGTTCCGGCTCCTCGCGAACGACCTGCTCCATGCAGGTGCGAACGCGAAGATGGTGGTCCGGCGTAATGGCGCGGCCATAGGCCGAGGCTTGCAAGAGGCATTCGTAGCTCGAAAGCTCCGCCGGCGGCTTCGACGCCAGGACCAGATCGGAAGGGATAAGAACCGTGCTGTCAAAGCTGGCTATGGCGCCGACCACGCGGGCGGTAATATCGTCCTGCACCGCGAAGATATCGCTGGCGGTCAGATCACGGTCGTA
>CAYPAX010000157.1:0-6760 GCA_964408735.1 uncultured Rhodospirillaceae bacterium
TAGCCGACATTTTCAATCCAATCGGCAGCGCCGTTCTTGATCGCGGGTCATGAGGTTCACGCCCCCGTCGGGCGCAGCCGCTCGTGTGGCTTGTGGCCGGGCGTGCCGGCACGTAGCATGCGCCGCGGGAGGGACAATGGTAGCGCAAGGGCAGGCTCAGAAACGGCTGACGGCGATTCTTGCCGCTGATGTGGTCGGCTATTCGCGCCTGACGGAGGCGGACGAGCGGGCCACCGTCGCCACGCTGGACGCGCACCGTGCCGTCTTTCGGGCGCAGGTCTCGGGGCATGGTGGCCGCATCGTCGATACGGCCGGCGATAGCGTGCTCGCGGTCTTTCCCAGCACCAGCGGCGCGGTCGAGGCGGCCATCGCCATTCAGGGCGAGCTTTCCGTGCGCAACGAAGGCCTGCCCGATGATAGGCGCATGGCGTTTCGCATTGGCGTGAACCTCGGCGATATCATCGAGAAGGATGACGGCACGGTCTATGGCTCCGGCGTCAACGTCGCGGCTCGCCTCGAGAGCCTGGCGCAGCCAGCAGGGATATGCCTCTCCGGCAGCGCCTACGAGCAGGTCGACGGCAAGATCGCAGCCGGCTTCGAGGATTTGGGCGAGCATCGGGTCAAGAACCTATCGCGGCCGATACGCGCCTACCGGGTCGCCATGGGCGATCAGGCGCCGGCGGGGTCCGACGAGATGGCATTGGCACTGCCGGATAAGCCGTCTATCGCTGTTCTCGCTTTCGACAATCTGAGCGGCGATGCGGAGCAGGAATATTTCGCCGACGGTATCGCCGAGGATCTGATCACGGACCTGTCGCGGTTTCGCTGGCTGTTCGTCACCGCCCGCAATTCGACCTTTGCCTACAAGGGCAAGTCGCCGGATGTGAGGCAGGTCGGCGACGAGCTCGGGGTGCGCTACGTGCTGGAAGGCAGTGTCCGCAAAGGCGGCAATCGGGTGCGCGTCACGGCCCAGTTGATCGACGCGACCAGCGGCAATCACCTCTGGGCGGATCGCTTCGATCGCGAGGTCGCCGATCTGTTTGCGCTCCAGGATGAGATCACGGAGGCGATCATTTCTGCTGTCGGACCGGAGCTCGATGCCCTGGAACGCAAGCGCGCCCGCCGCAAGCCGCCCGAGAGCCTTGACGCCTGGGAATGCTACCAGCGTGGCCTGTCCAGCCTCTACCAGTTTACCAGGGAAGGAAATGACGAGGCCCAGCAGCTATTCGCGCGGGCGGCAGAGTTGGACCCGAGTTTCGCGACGGCACATGCCGCGCTCGCCTATGCGCTTGCTTTGGCCGTGAACAGTGGCTTTTCCAGCGATAAGGCAAAGGCCCTGGGGGTGATGCATGGTGCTGCCCAAAGGGCGATCGCAGCGGACGAAAAGGACGCTTTCGGTCATGCCGCCCTGGCGCGCTACTATACCTATTCCGGGGAGTATCAGGCCGCTATCGAGTCGGTGCAGTTTGCCATCGAGCTGAATCCGAATTTCGCCCATGCCCATCATGTTCGGGCGCTGGCCTTGATCGCGCTGAATCGGGCCGAAGATTCGATCGCAGCGGATGATACCGCGGCGCGGCTGAGCCCGCGAGATCCCATGTACG
Organism: uncultured Rhodospirillaceae bacterium; assembly: GCA_964408735.1. Classification (GTDB taxonomy): domain Bacteria; phylum Pseudomonadota; class Alphaproteobacteria; order UBA7887; family UBA7887; genus UBA7887. The sequence goes on from CAYPAX010000157.1 coordinate 1,605, forward strand.
GCTACTACGACGCGGCACGTTCCATCGCGTACTTTCTGTTGCAGGACTATGAACGCGCCTTGGGCTTTGCCGAGAAGGCGACCAGAAGGCCTGTCATGGTGGCTTTCTGGCCATATACGCTGATGGCGTCGGCGCTGGCCCGGCTTGGCCGGCTCGAGGAAGCGGCGAGCGCCATGGCAGAAGCGCAGCGGCGCAATCCGGATCTCTCGCTCGAATTCGTGCGAAGTGCGACGTGGTGGTCCCACGACCACCTGGATGCCCTGTTCGAAGGTCTCGTCGCCGCGGGCTTGCCGGAAACCGGTAATATGGCGGGGGATGCCTGATTACGCGCGATCAGCGCGGCGGGGAGAGCGGCTCCGGCGGCGACTTGCCGAGCACCATGTCGGCGCCCTTCTCGGCGATCATCATGACGGCGGCGTTGAGGTTGGCTGAGATCATCGCCGGCATGACCGAAGCGTCGATCACCCGCAGGCCCTGCAGGCCGTGAACCCGCAACTGATCGTCAACGACGGCGGTCGGGTCGGTCTTCGGGCCCATGCGGCACGAGCCCATGAAATGGAACGTGCTGGCCCCCATGTTCCGCGCCGCATCGAGCAGCTCGTCGTCGCTCTGGGCCTCGGCGCCGGGATATTCCTCACCGTCCAGATAGGGCGCCATTGCTGAGGTCGCGAACAGCCGGCGCATCAGGCGCGTTCCGGAAACCGTTAGCCGACGATCATTCTCGCTATCGAGGTAGTTGGGCTGGATGACCGGCTTTGCGAACGGGTCGGCGGATTGCGCACGCACCCAGCCGCGGCTTTCGGGGCGGTGGACCCAGGCCGCGGCGGTGCAGCCAGGCATATCATCCAGCAATCCGTGCTGGCCGAGCTTGTAGCTCGCCGCGGTGAAGACGAACTGGAGATCGGCGGGCCTGAGCATCTCGTCCGAATGCCAGGAGCCGTAGACCATGGAGGGGCTGAGCGAGACGATGCTCTCGCCGCCGAGAAGATATTTCGCGATTTCTCCTACCAGGCGCAGACCGCGCGAGCGCTCGTTCAGGGTCTCGATGCCGCGCACGCGCATGCATATCCGCGGCGCATAATGATCGCCCAGGTTTTCTCCGACACCCGCCATGTCGTGAAGGAGTCCGATTCCAAGCGAGCTGAGGAGGTCTGCCGGACCTACCCCGGATATTTGCAGCAGTTGCGGGGAGTTGATGGCGCCGCCGGAGAGAATCACTTCGCGGCTTGCGCGCACTTCCATGATAGGCCCGCCGCGACCGCCCTTGGCGTAGGCGACGCCGACGGCGCGGCTGCCCTCGAAGATCAGCCGGGTGGCATGGGCATGGGTTCGCACGGTGAGATTGGGGCGCCTTTTCGCCGGGTTCAGAAACGCCCGTGCGGCGCTGACCCGCAGCCGGCGGCGAACCGTGCGCTGAACATAGGACAATCCCTCCTGGCTGGCGCCGTTGTAGTCGTCATTGCGTGGTATGCCGATCTCTTCGGCACCGCGGATAAAGGCATCGCACAGAGGGTGGGTGATGCCGAGATCGCTGATGGGCAGCTCGCCGTCACGGCCCCGCAGGCGCTCGTCCGCCGGGCCGATCCTGCACTCGCTGCGGCGGAAATAGGGCAGCACATCCGCATGGCCCCAGCCGGAATTGCCCGCCTGCGCCCAGGAATCGAAATCCATCGCCTGGCCGCGGTTGTGGATATGGCCGTTGATCGAGCTGGAGCCGCCCAAGGTCTTGCCGCGCGGGGCGGGAATGGCCCGGCCGCCGGTCCAATGGGTCGGCTCTGTCTCGTAAAGCCAGTTCAGCTTGGGGTTGGTCAGGGTCTTGATGAAGCCGGCGGGGATATGGATGTAGGGATGCCAATCGGCCGGCCCGGCCTCGAGCAGGCAGACCCGGCGCTTGCCGTCGGCGGTCAGGCGATTGGCGAGAATGCAGCCGGCCGTTCCCGCGCCGACGATGATGGTGTCGAATTGGTCGGTCACATCCCTTACCCGTCACTCGAATCCCAAGCCAAGAGCATGATGCCATGACAGCTCTGCCGCGTGCAGCCAGAGTCAGGTTATTATTTTGCTAAAATTTTAGCCAAATAGTGCATTTGCACCATGACGGCGCGATTCGGATGTGGCTGATTTGGGTTGCAAGGATCGGCGACCTTATCAGCGCAACACGACGCCAATGCCCGATATTATTTTAAGGAAGCAAAATCATGGCCATGACAAACATCGAAATTCGTCGCCACCTGACACCCAGGCTGTTTTTTGACGGCACGCTTGCCGGATGTACCGTCGGTCTTGGCGCGATGCTGGCGGTTCAGACTCTGGCAAAGCCCGCTCTAAGCGGGCTGGCGTGGGGCGAGGCGCTCGGCTTCATGGTGGCGATCCTTCTCTGCGTCATCGGCGTATTATTCGGCGATGGCCTGCGCCGTGGTGACCTAGGCCGCCGCGTCGCGTCGCTGGTCGCAATGGCGCTGTCCGTCATATTCGCGTTCGCCTGTCTGCCGCTCGCCGCCGCGCTCTTGGGCATCGCGGTTGAGCCCCATGCCGTATTGCTGGCAGCGTGGAATGCCTCCATTGCCGGTGCGCTCGCGGTCGTCACTGTCGCCGCCCTCAGGCGCTGGCCCGGGTGAGCCGACGCCGCGCTGCCGCGTCAGTCGAAGCCGACATAGGTCACGAAATCGTCGTTCCGCGCGCGCCGTGATACCACTTCGTTGGCTGCGAAGCCGTCGTTGGGGTAGCCCATGGCGATGCATATCATGATGACCTGGTCGTCGGGGATGTTGGCGTGCTCGCGGACCACGGCCGACTGCATGATGCCCTGGCCGTTGATCACCGTGCCGAGGCCCTTCGACCAGGCGGCCAGCACCAGGCCGTAGGTCACCGCGCCGAGGTCGAAATGGCTGATGGTGGCGGGCTCCAGGCATTTATCGTAGGTCATGACCACCGAGACCGGGGCGTCGAACTGGCGGAAGCCGCGCATCACCCAGTCCTGGCGCCGTTCCGCATCGTGGCGGGCGATTCCCATGGCCTCGAATAGCTGCACGGCGATCTCGATCTGACGCTTGCGGTGAATGCCCTCGTAGCCGTCGCGCACGGGAATCTCGCGTTGCACCTTTTCGCCGGCCAGCATGCGCTCGCAGTTTCCCTGGCGGATGCGCTCGAGCGGCTCGCCGGTAACCACGTGGAAATGCCAAGGCTGGGTGTTCATCGACGACGGCGCGCGCTTGGCGATGTCGATGGCCTCCTGGATCACAGCTTTCGGCACCGGGTCCGGCTTGTAGCCGCGAATGCTGCGCCGATCGCGCACCAGGGTCTCGAAGTCCATCGTGTCGTCTCCCGTTTTGCCGTTGCCCGTAACGCATAAGGCAAAGCGTGCGGCGCACACAATGCTATGGTGCAAGATATGTCCAATCGGGAGGTGTGGCATGGCCGATATACCCGCAGGCGTTACCGTCGTCGATCATCCCCTGGTGCGGCACAAGCTGGGCCTGGCGCGGGACATCCAGACTGAGAGCGCCGAATTTCGCCGACTGCTGCGCGAGATCGCCATGCTGCTGGCCTATGAGGCGACGCGAGATCTGCCGCTGCAGGAGACGCGCGTGCAGACACCCCTTGCCGAGGCCACTGCGGCCAAGCTTGGCGACAGGCAGCCCTGCCTGGTGTCGATCCTGCGCGCCGGCACCGGCTTTCTCGACGGCATGCTGGATCTCATGCCGTCGGCGCGGGTCGGCCATATCGGCCTCTATCGCGACCACGACACCCTCGAGGCCGTGGAATATTATTGCAAGCTGCCCGAGGATGTTGCCGAGCGCCGGGTCATCGTCGTCGATCCCATGCTGGCGACGGGCAACACCGCCGTCGCCGCTGTGGACCGGATTAAGCGGCGAGGCGCCAAGAAGATTACCTTCGTCTGCCTGCTGACCGTGCCCGAAGGCGTGGAGGTTTTCCGCGCCGCCCACCCTGATGTGCCCATCGTCGCCGCCGCCATGGACGACCATCTCGACGAGCGCGGCTATATCATTCCTGGCATCGGCGATGCGGGAGACCGTCTTTTCGGCACCAAATAGGCCGAATTGGCGCCTGCGCGGGCATAGTGCAAATGCATCATGCGCGTACCCATAATCCCTGTATGGTCTTACCCGACTGAGTGCTCCGGGAGGATCTTTCGACATGGCTGAGACTGCATCTGGCGCGATCGGCGTATTGAGTGACACCGACGGCCCCGTAACCGTGATTCGCGCCGATGGCAGCGAGATAGAAGCAGGGCCCGGCACTGAGATCTTCCCCGGCGACACGGTAATCACGGGCGACGGCGCCGCCGCCTTCGTCACCCTGGCCGACGGCGGCGAGCTGCGCCTAGACGAATTCGGCGAGATGGTCGTCGACGGCGTCGATGCCATAACCGTTCTCCAAGGCGGCTTCGTGGTCCTCACCGGCATGGTGGACGGCGAGCCCAGCGTCATCATGGTGCAGACGCCGAGCGCCGTCGTCACGGTCGATGGCGCCACTCTGGTCGGCCTGGCCCGGCCCGAGGGCGAGGAAAGCGCGTTTACCCTATTGCCCAATCCTGACGGCAGCCTCGGCCTGGTCGAGGTTGCGACCGACGCCGGCAGCCAGCTCCTGCTGCAGCCTTATCAGACCACGATTACCGTGGCGCTCGCCGAAGCGCCCGGCCCGGTCGTCGTGGTGGCCGATGCGGATTTCACCTCGCTCTATGCCGATGCCCTCGGCGTGCTCGGCGATCTGGCGGTAGAGACCGCCAGCGGTGATGCGACATCGGCAGTGGACCCGTCGGGTCCCGTAACCGAGCCCGTCGTGCTCGATATCGAGACCCTCGAGGCCGAGCGCGAGGATCTGTTCAGCACCCTGTTCGAAAATACCGGTGGGCGGCTGTCCGGCGCCCCCGGCATCGAGCCTCCGCGCTATGACGATCCCATTTCGCAAGAGCCGAAGGGCGGCGGCGAGACAGAGGATCCCGGTGCGCGCAGCTTCCTCTCCGAGGATGAAACTTCATCTGAGGCGCTGGCGCCCGTCTTCAGCACCGATTCCGTTTTCTTCAGCGACCTCGCCGCACCCTTCAATGCCCTGTTCGGAGATCTCGGTGCCAACATTGGGGTGAGCCCCGGCAACGACATATTCAACGGCGACTGGGGCGGCAACTATGTGGC
>CAYPAX010000158.1:0-6707 GCA_964408735.1 uncultured Rhodospirillaceae bacterium
ATTCATCGTCTGGGAGTGAGAATCAGCAAAGCCACTTAATCAACGGGCTGATAGGTGATTGACACGCTGCGCATGATAATACCATCGGGGAGAGCATTGAATGGAAGCGAACGCCAAGCCGTGAGCGTGGAATATTCCGTGCGCGCCAATACTCCGATGCTTTGTCTGCTGGCGGCTCTTGTCGCCGGAGGCGTTCTCTTCTTCGACCTCTCGGTACCGCTGGGTGTCGCCGCCGGAGTGCCCTATGTCGCGCTGGTGCTGCTCGGCGTCTGGTTTCCGAAAATTGGCCATGTCTTTGTCCTCGCCAGCATCGGCACGGCACTCACGATCTTTGGCTATTTCATGTCGGAATCCGGTGGCATTCACTGGATGGTGCTTGCCAATCGTGCGATCGCGATCCTCGCCATCTGGATCACGGCGATTCTGATTCTGCTGGAAAAAAACGCGGCGGAAGCGTTGCGCAAATCAGTGATCGAGGCCGAGCATGCCCGCAGGATGGCCGAGGAAGCCAGTCATGCCAAGTCCGAGTTCCTCGCCTCCATGAGCCATGAGTTGCGCACGCCGCTTAACGCTGCGGTTGGCTTCGCCCAGTTGCTCCGCGACTATGCCGAGCCGCCGCTGAAGGGCGAAGACCGGCAAGGGGTCGAACACATCCTCGATGCCTGCAAGCAGCTCCTCAGTCTGGTGGACAGTGTGCTCGACCTGTCGTCGATAGATGCCGGACGGCTGGACTTGCAGGTCGCTGACATCGAGGCCGGGCCCCTTGCCGGCGAATGCCTGACATTGATGCGACCGCTGGCGGTCAAGCGCGACATCACCATGGCCAATGAGATCGCGGATAGCGTGAGCCTGCGTATCGCGGCCGATCCGCAGCGCCTGAGGCAAGTCATTCTTAACCTGCTGTCGAACGCCGTGAAGTACAATCGCGACGGTGGCACGGTCACGGTTCGCGCGGCGCCCGGCGACAGCGGCATGGTGCGCATCAGTGTCGCCGACAGCGGCCCCGGCATTGCGCCGGAGCGGCAATCCGAGGTGTTCCAGCCGTTTTCGCGGCTCGGCGCCGAGATGGGTGCCATCGAGGGCACAGGCATCGGTCTGACGATCAGTCTGCATTTGGTCGAAATGATGGGCGGGCGCATGGGTTTCGAAAGCGAACAGGGCGCCGGCAGTACGTTCTGGTTTGAGGTTCCCGCCGCCGTCGCCGAGCCGGCGCTCGCCGGCTGATATCAGATTGCGGGCGCGGGTGCTGCGCGGTTCTGTCCATGGACCGGGCTTCCCTTGGAAAACTTGATCCATGTTAAGGGCGCGCCGGAGCGAATTCTCTAGGTTCCTTGTCACCAAGTCTCCACTCCACTCGAATCTCGCATCCGACTTTAAGCCCCGCACCTCGGTGCGGGGCTTTCTTTCTCTGCCGCCCCTGGGCATAAGGGCGGCATGATTTTCAGCGACCTGACGCCATTCGCCGACGCGCTGCCTGCCGGGCGGCTGCTGGGGCTCGATCTCGGAAGCAAGACTGTCGGCCTGGCGCTGTCCGACCCGGGCTGCGCCATCGCCACGCCCATGGAGACCGTGCGGCGGACCAAGTTCAACAAGGATGCGGAGCGTTTGGCGGCGACCTGCCGCGAGCATGCGGTGGTCGGTCTGGTGCTGGGGCTGCCGGTCAACATGGATGGCAGCGAGGGCCCGCGCGCGCAGTCCACCCGCGCCTTCGCCGCCAATCTCGCCAAGCCCTTGCCGTTGCCGCTCTTGCTGTGGGACGAGCGGCTGTCGACCCAGGCCGTGACCCGCACCCTGCTCGATGCCGACATGTCGCGTCGGCGCCGTGCCGAGGTCGTCGACAAGATGGCCGCCGCCTACATCTTGCAGGGCGCTCTCGACGCGCTTGCCGCGCGGCGCCGATGACGCCGATCCTGGCGGCACTGCTGCCGATCTTCGCCCTGATTGCCCTTGGAGCCGGCTTGCGCCGTATCGGCTTTCCCGGCGACGGCTTCTGGTACCCCCTCGAGCGCCTGATCTATTTTCTGCTGTTTCCGGCCCTGCTCGTCGATCGCCTGAGCCGCGCGCCCATCGATAGCCTCGCGCTTGGCCCCACCGTCGCGGCGATAGTGGCCGCGGTGCTGCTGCTGTCGGTCGTCTCGCTCTGGCTCGGCCGGGCGCTCGGCTTCACCGGGCCGGTGCGCGCCGTCGTGTTCATGGGCGCGACGCGCTTCAACACCTATGTCGGCCTGGCCGCGGCGGGCGCCTTGTACGGCAGCGAGGGGCTGACGCTCGCTGCCATGGTTCTGGCGATCTGGGTGCCCCTGGTCAATCTGCTTTCGGTCATGGTGCTCGCCGGCCTCGGCGAGCGGCGCGTGGCCCGCCGGGCGCTGCTGGCAGTGATCCTCAATCCCCTGATCATCGCCTGTGCCATCGGCATCGCCCTGGCGCTGTCGGGCCAAGGCCTGCCGCCTGTGCCTGGGCGAATCGTCGCCTCCCTGGCCGGCGCCGCCCTGCCGCTCGGCCTGTTGGCGGTGGGTGCCGGCCTCGACCTCGGCGGCATACGCGGGCGCGTATCCCCGCTGATGGTTGCGAGCGTCTGTAAGCTCGCCCTGTTGCCGGCAGCGATGCTGCTGGCCATGCCTGTGCTGGCTATCGACGGCCTGGCAGCGGCGGTACTGCTGCTTTTCGCCGCCTTGCCCGGCTCGCCCGCGGCCTATCTGATGGCACGGCAGATGGGCGGCGACGCCCCGCTGATGGCCGCCATCGTCACGCTCACTACCCTGGTCAGCGCCGCGACGCTGCCACTTTGGCTGGCCATATCGATCTAGCGGGCTTGCGCCGCGACGGGCGAGGTCTATGATCCGGTTTTTGATGTCCAAGGCGGATCACACCACAGGCAACGAGCAGCCGCACCTTCTCGGCATTGCCGGCATGAGTGCGGCCGAGATCGAACGCATTCTCGATCTCGCCGAACGCTATGCCGTGCTCAACCGCGAAGCGGCGAAGAAGCTCGACCGGCTGCACGGGCGCACCCTGATAAACCTGTTTTTCGAAAGCTCGACGCGCACGCGCACTTCTTTCGAGCTCGCGGGCAAGCGGCTTGGCGCCGATGTCATCAACATGCAGGCCTCCTCCAGCGCCATCAAGAAGGGCGAGACCCTGCTCGACACCGCAATGACGCTGAATGCCATGCATCCCGACGCGCTGGTCGTGCGCCACGGCGACGCAGGCGCCGCCAAGCTGTTGTCGGAGAAGGTCGAGTGCGCCGTCATCAATGCCGGCGACGGCAGCCACGAGCACCCGACCCAAGCCCTGCTCGACGCGCTCACCATTCGCCGCCGCCGAGGCAAGCTCGGCGGCCTGACGGTGGCGATCTGCGGCGATATCCGCCACAGCCGCGTGGCGCGCTCGAACATCCACCTGCTCGATAGCCTGGGCGCCCGGGTGCGCCTGATCGCGCCGCCGACGCTTTTGCCGAACGCCGCCAGCCGGCTCGGCGTCGAAGTATTCCACGACATGCGCCAGGGCCTTGAGGGCTGTGACATCGTGATGATGTTGCGCTTGCAGACCGAGCGCATGAAGGGCTCCTACGTGCCTTCGGTGCGCGAGTATTTCCACTTCTGGGGCCTCGACGAAGACAAGCTGTCCCACGCCAAGCCCGATGCCCTGGTGATGCATCCCGGGCCCATGAATCGCGGCGTCGAGATCGACAGCCGGCTCGCCGACGATCTCACCCACAGCGTCATTCTCGACCAGGTCGAGCTCGGCGTGGCGGTGCGCATGGCCTGTCTCGACATGCTGGTCCGCGGAGACGGGGCATGAGCGGCCGCGACGAGCGGCGCCAGGGGCGCGTCGCCTATGTCAACGCGCGGCTGGTCGACGGCAGCAGCGGGCTTGACGGTTCCGGCGAGGTGCTCACCGACGACCGCCATATCGCCGATTTCGGCCCGAATCTGTTCCCGGAAGGCCCGCCGGAAGATGCCACGGTCGTCGACTGCGAAGGCGCCTGCCTGGCGCCCGGCCTGGTCGACATGCGCGCCCATTTGCGCGAGCCCGGCGCCGAGCACAAGGAGACGCTCGCCAGTGCCAGCCGGGCAGCGGCGGCGGGCGGCGTCACCAGCATCGCCTGCATGCCCAATACGGAGCCGGTCATCGACCAGATCGCGCTGCTCGAATTCATCGCCCGGCGTGCGCGCGAGACCTCGATCGTCAAGATCTACCCCATCGCCGCCATCACCCGCGGCCTCGAAGGCAAGGAGCTGACCGAGATGGGCCTGCTGGCCGAAGCCGGTGCGGTCGGTTTCAGCGATGCCCACCGCCCGGTCATGAACAGCCGCGTGATGGCGCGGGCCCTGACCTATGCCAAACCTTTCGGCAAGCTGGTCATGCAGCATCCTGAAGACCTCGCACTGACCGCCAACGGTGTCATGAACGACGGCGAGCTGGCGACGCGTCTCGGCCTGCCGGGCATGCCGGCGGAGGCCGAAGTGATCATCATCGAGCGCGACCTGCGGCTGGTGGCGCGCACCGGCGCGCCCTATCACGTGGCGCATCTGTCCACCGCCGCCGCGGTCGACGCCGTGCGCGGCGCCAAGGCCCGAGGCCTGCCCGTGACCTGCGCCACCGCGCCCCATTACTTCACCCTCAACGAGACCGCCTGCGAGGACTACCGTACCTTCGCCAAGGTGCAGCCGCCGTTGCGATCGGAAGCCGACCGCACCGCCATCGTCGCAGGCCTGGCGGACGGCACCATCGACGCCATCGCCAGCGACCATGCGCCGCACGACCAGGATTCCAAGCGCACCACTTTCGCCCAGGCCGCCTTCGGTATCATCGGGCTTGAGACCATGCTGCCCCTGGCGCTGGCGCTGGTGCATGGCGGGCACCTGACGCTGCCACAACTGATGGCGCGGCTCAGCGCCACGCCGGCGGACCTGCTCGGCCTTAAGCAGGGCCGGCTGGCGGCGGGTGCACCGGCCGACCTGGTGCTGTTCGATCCGGACAAGCCCTGGACCATCGATGTGGACATGCTGCGCAGCAAATCGCTCAACGCGCCCTATGACGACCATCCGGTGCAGGGGCGGGTGTTGCGCACGGTGGTGCGTGGGCGCTGCGTCTACGACGCCACGGAAGAGGCCTGAGGGTGCCGGACCCGCTCGGAGGCTTCGCTTATACCTGGCCGCTCTACCTCACCGCGCTTATCGCCTATTTGATCGGCGCCACCCCCTTCGGGCTGTTGCTGGCGCGCCTGGCCGGGCATGGCGATATCCGCAAGATCGGCTCCGGCAATATCGGCGCTACCAATGTTCTCCGCACGGGCAACAAGGGCCTGGCGGCGCTGACCCTGCTGCTCGATGCGGGCAAGGGCTGGGCAAGCGCCGCCATCGCCGGCATTTGGGGGCCCGACACAGCGGTGGTGGCCGGGCTGTTCGCGGTGCTGGGCCATATGTTCCCGGTCTGGCTGCGCTTCCGCGGCGGCAAGGGCGTGGCGACGGTGCTGGGCGTGATCGCCGCCCTGGCCTGGCCGATCGCGCTGGCCTCGGCGCTGTTGTGGCTGGCAACGGCGGCGCTGTTCCGCTTCTCGTCGCTGGCCTCGATGGTGTCGGTGGTGGCCGCCCCGCCCCTGCTCGCCGGCATGCTGTCGCTGCAGAGGGATGGCGCCCTGCCCTATTGGCTACCGGGCGAGCCCCAGCATATCGAGCTTTTCGCCGTGCTTGCGGCACTGGTGCTGCTGCGCCACCACGCCAATATCCGCCGCCTCGTCACGGGCCAGGAGCCGCGTATCGGCTGATCACTCATCCAGACTGTTGCAGGCGCCGGCAACGCGGGTCTGGCGCATCAGCCGGCGCTGCTTGTCGGCATCGTAACCGTTGCCGCGGTGAAGCAGACAGCGATTGTCCCAGATCACCAGCTCGCCGGGCTGCCAGGCGTGGCTCAGGATATGATCTTCGCCCGTCGCCCGCGCCATCAGATCGTCGAGCAGCACGCGGCTGTCCGCCTCCGACCAGCCGACGATCGACTTGGCGTGGGAGCCGACATAGTAATTCTTGCGGCCGTTGCGCGAATTCCTCCGCACCAGCCTCTGCTCGACCGGCGGCAGCGAAGCCGCGTGCGACGGGGTCACCGCGTCGGGGCCCACCTTGCTGCGGGAGAAAACGTAGTCGTGGATCGCGTGCAGCGGATCGATGCGGCGCTTTTCGTCATCCGACAAGCGCGCATAGGCCGCCCTGGCGCTGACGAACAGCGTCTCGCCGCCCTCGGACGGCACCTCGTAGACGCACATGATCGACACATAGCTCGGCACCGGGCGAAACGACGAGTCCGAGTGCCACATATTGTTGCCGGTCAGACGGACGATCTTGATGTTGTCGTTGCCTAGCGCCGTGCCGTCGGCCTCGACATTGCCGATGGTGGCAAAATAGTCGATCACGCCTTCCTGGCCGAGCTTCAGGTGATTGGCCTCCGGCTCGCCCAGCGCCCGCGTCAAGGCCAGGTGCCTCTCGTCGTCGAAGGGCTGGCCGGGGAAGCAGAGAAAGGAATATTCGTCGATCGCCGCGTGCAGCTCGCCCACCGCCTCATCCGAGAGCGGCGCCCGAAAATCGATGCCCTCGACGCGGGCGCCGAACTCTTCGTGCAGGGGCTCGAAAGTCAATGCGGCCACCGCAATACCTCCGTTAGCAGCCCGTTGATTAAGTGGCTTTGCTGATTCTCACTCCCAGACGATGAAT
>CAYPAX010000159.1:0-6591 GCA_964408735.1 uncultured Rhodospirillaceae bacterium
TTCATCGTCTGGGAGTGAGAATCAGCAAAGCCACTTAATCAACGGGCTGCTAAGGGGACAGGGAACAGCGGTGGCGAGGCGGCTGTGGCTGAGGAGAGAGATATGAGGTCGAAATACCAGTTTCTCGGATTTCGCTTAACGAGGCTTCAATGGATTGTTGCGGGAATGGTCGCTGGCGGCCTCTTACTCGCACCGCTGGGCGGGCTTGGAATTGCAGCGTTCGGGGGCGCGATCGGCGTTGGTTGGTGGGTAGTCGGCGCGGTCATTGGCGGACTTGGGATTGAGCGCTTGATCAAACGATGAATTGCCTGCGTTTCCTAATAAGCGCCAGCCTGGGCTTGTTCACAGCTATCTCAGCCGAAGCCGAAACCGCCGGTCGCGCTACAGTCATTGACGGCGACACCATCGAAATTCGCGGCGAGCGCATCCGCCTTGACGCCATAGACTCACCTGAGAGCAATCAGAGCTGCGAAGCTGACGGCGAACCATGGCGCTGTGGCCAGCAAGCCGCCCTAGCCCTGGCCGACAAGATCGGCGCCGCGAACGTCGCCTGTGCCGACCGAGGGACCGACCGCTACGACCGCACGCTGGCCATCTGCTATCTCGGCGAGCTGGACCTCAACGGCTGGATGGTAGTCGAGGGCTGGGCGCTGGCGTATCGCCACTATTCGACAGAATACGTGCCACAGGAGGACGTTGCCCGCGCTGTCGGCAACGGCATGTGGCGCGGCCGGTTTGTGCCGCCCTGGGACTGGCGCCGCGGCGTGAGGCTCGTAGAAGCGAAGCCTCCAGGCGACTGCGCCATCAAGGGCAACATCAACCGTGACGGCGAGCGCATCTATCATGTGCCTGGCGGTAGGGACTACGACAGGACGCGCATCAACCCGGACAAGGACGAGCGGTGGTTCTGCAGTGAGGTTGAGGCCCGAGAGGCGGGCTGGCGGCCGGTGCTGTGAGAGACGACACTATGCTAATCTGCCCTGGCATGTCGGGGCAGGGGGAAGATGCTCGAAACCGGACGGAAGAACGCCAGAGAAACGCTGCTCCGAGCGATCATGATCTACACGGCGGTCGAAGTCATGTTCAAGGGAGCTGACTCGGCCCATGCGCTTTTCACGCAGGAGCTTAGCCGTGTGCTCGACAGCGTTCTCGCGGCCCAGGAAATGGAATTGACCACGCACCGGTACAACTATGTTGTGGCGGGCGTGCACACCCTGATCAACGAGGAAGGATTTGTGAGAGAGATCGCCGCGCGCTGGCAGGAACACGAAGCCCGACTGAACCGTGACGATATCCGGCGCTGCGAGGAGATATTCTCGAAGGCTCTGTCGGTCGAGTGACGGGCGGACATGGTCAGCGACCTCGACATCTACCGGTCAGCCAAGCTCCTGATCGAGCAAGCAGGAAGTATACGCCACAACCGGTTGCCCCTTCAAGGCCGCCTTATCATCGCTCCAATCGAAACGCCGTTTGACTCCCTCTCCTGACTCCGGTTAGAACAAAAAGAGAACACAACATCAAACGGGAGGTGGCATGCTTCGTCGGGCGGCCGGGTTGGCGGCATTGCGGGCACGGATTCGGGCTATCGAACTGGGCGGCGGCGACGAGCCCGGCGCGCTGGTGCCGTTCGGCGTCGCGGCGATCGACGAAGAGCTGCCCGGCGGCGGACTGGTGCGCGGTGCGTTGCATGAGATCGCCGGCGAGACGGTCATAAGCGGGGCCGCCACCGGCTTTGTTGCAGCGCTGGCGGCGCATCTCGCCACACCGGCACGGCCGCTGGTGCTGTGGTGCCTCTCCGGCAATGACCTCTATGCCCCGGGGCTGCCGGCCTTCGGCCTCGACCCGGCGCGGCTGCTGGTGGTGCGCGCCCGCCGCCCGGCCGAGGCATTGTGGGTGGCAGAGGAGGGCCTGCGCGCGGGCTGCCTGGCGGCGGTGGTCTGTGAAAGCGACGCTGTCGATCTGGTTGCCAGCCGGCGCCTGCAGCTCGCCGCCCGCGCCCGCGATACCGCCTGCCTGCTACTCGCTTCGGCCGGCACACGCGGTGCCGCCGCCGCGACCACGCGCTGGCGAGTGGCAACGGCGCCGACGCAGCCGAGCGTCGGCAATACCCCCGGCAACACGCGCTGGCGGCTTACCCTGACCCATTGCCGGGGCGGGCCGGCACCGCGACAGTGGAGGCTCGACTGGAACCATGAGACGGGTGGTTTCTCTTTGGCTGCCCCATTGGCAGACCGACGTCGCACGGCGCGCGACGACGGCCTTCGCCGCGCCGGCTGAGCCTTTCGCGCTGGTGGAGGCGGCGGCCGGGACCGAGCGCCTGGCGGCAACCACGCGCGAGGCCGAGCAGGCCGGGCTCAGGCCGGGCATGACCCTGGCCGATGCGCGCGCGCTGCTGCCGGGCCTCGCCACTGCGCCGGCAGCCCCCATGACAGCGATGCGGGCGTTGGAGGCATTGGCCGACTGGGCCTTGCGCTTTTCACCCTGGGTCGCTGTCTGCGGCAATGACGGGTTGTGGCTCGACATCAGCGGCTGCGCCCATCTGTTCGGCGGCGAAGAGGCGCTGCTGGACAAGCTGCTTGCCGGCACCCGCCGCCATTACGATGCCCGCGCCAGCCTCGCCGACAGTCCCGGAGCAGCCTGGGCCATGGCCCGCTTCGGCAAGGGCGGCGTGATTCCGCAAGGCGCTGCTGAGGCGGCGCTCAGCCCCCTCCCTGTGGCCGCGCTCAGGCTCGACGAGAGCACCGCCGCCGGGCTCTCCCGCGTCGGCCTGGGGCATATCGGCGATCTTTGCCTTCTGCCCCGCGCGCCCCTTGCCGCACGTTTCGGCGAGGCCCTGCCGCGGCGCCTCGACCAGGCGCTGGGGTGCATCCACGAGCCGATCTCGCCGCGCCGCCCCCCGGCCACGCACGAGACAAGGCGCGCCTTCGCCGAGCCGGTCGCCGATAGCGCCTCGCTCGCCGCCACGCTCGATGCCCTACTCATGGAGCTTTGCGCCGACCTGGCGCGGGCCGGGCGCGGTGTGCGCCGTCTTACAGCCACCGTCTTCCGCATCGATGGCACGGCAACGACGGTGCGCGTCGGCACCAGCCGGGCCAGCCGCGACGAGGCGGTGCTGGCGCGGCTGCTGGCGGAAAAGCTCGACGGTCTCGACGCCGGCCCCGGCATCGAGGTCGTGACGCTCGCCGCCGCCGCCAGCGATCCCCTACCCGCCCGCCAGGGCGATCTCGCAGGCGCGCGTGAGACCGACGGCCTCGCCACCCTCGTCGACCGCCTGACCAACCGCCTCGGGCCTGACGCGGTGATGCGCCTTGCCCCCCGCGCCAGCCACCACCCCGACCGTGCGGTCGCCCGCCGTGCAGCCCTTGACGCAACGCATACCGCTTGGCCGCCGCAGCAGCGTCCCGTGCGCCTGTTCGAGCCGGCGCTGGCGATAGAAGCCGTGGCGGCGGTGCCCGACGGCCCGCCCATGCTGTTCCGCTGGCACGGCCAAGTGTTCCGGGTGGCGCGTGCCAGCGGCCCCGAGCGCATCGCCGACGAGTGGTGGCACGAGGACGCCCCCTTGCGCGACTACTACCGCGTCGAGGACATCGCCGGCGCCCGCTTCTGGCTCTACCGCGAAGGCCTCTACGACCACCCCCCCGCCCCGGTACCACGCTGGTACCTGCACGGGGTGTTCGGGTGACCGCATGATTGCAATCAAAACGCAATCATTATATGATTGCATAATGCAAGCAGGAGAAATGCCATGGCCAGCGTAACCATCCGAAACCTCGACGGCAAAGTCGTCGAAGCCCTCAAACAAAGAGCCAAAGCCGCGGATCGCTCCCTGGAGGCCGAGCTTAGACAAATCCTCTCCGACGCCGTCGACCCCAATGCGCCGGTCGATCTTCGCGCCCTTGCCGAACAGATCGCAGCGATGACCCCTGGCCGCCTGCAAACCGACAGCGCCGACCTGCTGCGCGAGGACCGTGATCGGTGAGTCTCGTCATCGACGCCAGCGTTGCTGCCAAGTGGTTCTTTAACGAGCCCCATGACGATGAGGCCAGGCAACTACTGGCGCGCCGGGACCAATTCAACGCCCCGGCCCTCATCCTTGCCGAGGTGGCGAATATCATCTGGAAGCGACACCGGAAAAAGGAGATCGGCAGCCAGCACGCCCACGCCGCTATCCGAGCGCTCGGCCAATACCTGCCCCAGCTTTATCCGCTCGACATATTCTCCGAGCGCGCCCTCGCTATCGCCATTGCACTCGATCATCCTGCCTATGACTGCTTCTATCTTGCCTGTGCGGAGATGACCGGCGGGATCGTCATCACCGCCGATAGGCGCTTCCAAGGCATTGTGGCAGGAACGCCATTCGACGGTCATGTGATGGGCCTGAAAGACACGCACGATCCATGACCCCCTATGCCGAGCTGCAGGCCGTCAGCAATTTCAGCTTTCTGGAAGGCGCCTCGCATGCCCATGAGCTGGTGGCGACGGCGGCGGCGCTCGGCATCCAGGCTTTGGCGGTGTGCGACCGCAATACCCTGGCCGGCGTGGTGCGCGCCCATGCGGCAGCCAAGCAAGCCAACATTCGCCTGCTGATCGGCGCCCGGCTTGATCTCGAAGATGGCCCCAGCGCGCTTTGCCTGCCCCGCGACCGCGCCGCTTACGGCCGGCTGTCGCGCCTGCTCACCCTCGGCCGCCGCCGCGCGCCGAAAGGCGAATGTCACCTCACCTGGGCCGATGTCGCCCAGCATGCCGAAGGCCAGATCCTAATCCTGCTGCCGCCTGACGGGGTGCCAGATGCCGGCTTCGCGCAAGACGTGACTGCGCTTGCGGCGCAGTACCGCGGGCAGTGCCATCTCGCCGCCAGTCGCGGCTTCGACGGCCGCGACGAGGATCGTCTGGCGACCCTGGCGGCGCTCGCCGAGCGCGCGGGCCTGCCGCTGGTCGCCACCAATGCCGTGCGCTATCACCTGCCCGACCGGCGGCCGCTGGCCGATGTGCTGACCTGCATCCGCGAGCATTGCACCACCGACGAGGGGGGCCTGCGCCTTGCCGCCAATGCCGAGCGCCATCTCAAGAGCGGCGACGAGATGGCGCGTCTGTTCGCCCGCTATCCGCAGGCCATCGAACAAAGCCTTGCCATCGCCGAGGCCTGTACCTTCTCCCTCGACGAGCTGGCCTACGAATATCCCGACGAAGTGGTGCCCGCAGGCGAGACACCCGACAGCCATCTCGCCGCGCTCACCGACGAAGGCGCGCGCGAACGCTACCCGGACGGCGTGCCGGCCAAGGTGCAGAGCCAGCTCGACCACGAATTGGCGCTGATCGCCGAGCTTTCCTACGCCCCCTATTTCCTCACAGTGCACGATATCGTCGGTTTCGCCCGCGCCCGCGGCATTCTCTGTCAGGGGCGCGGCTCGGCGGCCAATTCGGCGGTCTGCTACTGTCTCGGCATTACCGCCGTCGACCCGGACCGCCACGACGTGCTCTTCGAGCGCTTCATCTCGGCGGCGCGTGACGAGCCGCCCGACATCGATGTCGATTTCGAGCACGAGCGCCGCGAGGAGGTGATCCAGTACATCTACGAAAAATACGGCCGCGAGCGCGCCGGGTTGACCGCCGTGGTGATCCGCTATCGCGGCCGCAGTGCCATCCGCGAGGTGGGCAAAGCCATGGGGCTGTCGCTCGATGTGGTGGCGGCACTGGCCAAGGGCCTGTGGAGCTTCAGCCGCGAGGCGCCATCCGAGGACCAGCTTGCCGAGCTCGGCCTCGACGGCTCCGACCGGCGCCTGCGCCTCGCTCTCGACCTCGCGGGCGAGCTGATCGGCTTTCCGCGCCATCTCTCGCAGCATGTCGGCGGCTTCGTCATCACCCGCGGCGCGTTGTCGGAAAGCGTGCCGATCGAGAACGCGGCCATGGCCGAGCGCACGGTCATCCAGTGGGACAAGGACGACATCGACGTGCTCGGCATGCTCAAGGTCGATGTGCTCGGCCTCGGCATGCTGACCTGTATCCGCAAGGCGCTGGCGCTGCTCGCCACCCATCACGACCGCCCGCTCGGGCTGGCCGACGTGCCGCCCGAGGATCCGGAGGTCTACGACATGCTCTGCCGGGCGAATTCGGTCGGTGTTTTCCAGGTCGAGAGTCGGGCCCAGATGTCCATGCTGCCGCGCCTCAAGCCGCGTAAGTTCTACGACCTGGTGATCGAAGTGGCGATCGTCCGCCCCGGCCCCATTCAGGGCGACATGGTGCATCCCTATCTGCGGCGACGCAATGGCGAGGAAGAAGTCGAGTTTCCCTCGCCCGAATTGGCGCAAGTGCTCGGCAAGACCCTCGGCGTGCCCCTGTTCCAGGAGCAGGCCATGCGCATCGCCGTGGTCGCCGCCGGCTTCACGCCCGACGAAGCCGACATGCTGCGCCGCGCCATGGCAACCTTTCGCAAGACCGGCCTGGTGCACGAGTTCCACGAAAAGCTGGTCGGCGGCATGACCGCCAACGGCTATCCGCGCGACTTCGCCGAGCGCTGCTTCAAGCAGATCGAGGGCTTCGGCGAATACGGCTTCCCGGAATCCCACGCTGCCAGCTTTGCCCTGCTGGTCT
>CAYPAX010000160.1:0-6488 GCA_964408735.1 uncultured Rhodospirillaceae bacterium
CTTCCCCAGCGTCGTCGAAGCCGTGCGCTGTGCGGTCGCTGTGCAGGACGCACTGGCTGTGACCAATGAGGCGCTGACGGAAGAGCGCCGTATGCGCTTCCGCATCGGCGTCAACCTCGGCGACGTCATCGAGCAGGACGACGGCACCATCTATGGCGATGGCGTCAACATTGCCGCGCGTCTCGAGGGGTTGGCTGCGCCAGGCAGCGTGACGATTTCAGAGTCCGCGCACATGCAGGTGCGGCGCCTGCCCGACCTCGCCTTCAGCGATGCCGGCGTCCACGAGGTCAAGAACATCTCCGAGCCCGTGCAAGCCTATCAACTGGGCGAAGGTGACACTGTCGTGCCCGCCGCGACCGCGGCGCCGACGGGAAAGTCGTCGATCGCCGTGCTCCCCTTCGACAACATGTCGGGCGACGCGGAGCAGGAATATTTCTCCGACGGCATCTCGGAGGACCTGATCACCGAGTTGTCGCGGGTGCGCTGGCTGACGGTGATCGCGCGCAACTCCACCTTCACCTACAAGGGCAAGGCTGTCGATGTCGGCCAGGTCGGGCGCGAGCTTGGCGTACGCTATGTGCTGGAAGGCAGCGTGCGCCGCGCCGGCAACCGGGTGCGCATCACAGCCCAGCTTATCGAGGCCGAGACCGGCGCCCACATCTGGGCCGAGCGCTACGACCGCAATCTCGATGATATCTTCGAGCTGCAGGATGAGATCACCGAGACCATCGTGCGCGCCATCGAGCCCGAGATCGGCGCGGCCGAGCGCGAGCGCGCCCGCCGCAAGCCGACCGACAACCTGCAAGCCTGGGATGCCTATCAGCGCGGCATGTGGCATGTCTATCGCTACAATTCCGATGACATGGCAACTGCGCGTGGCCTGTTCGATCAGGCCATCGACATGGATCCGACCTTCGCGCCGGCCCATGCGGCGCTTGCCTATGTGAACTATGCCGAGGTGATATTCGGCTACGCCGACGATCCCGGGACAAATATCCAGAAAGGCTTACGCGGCGCCAACGAGGCGCTCGCGCTGGACGGCAAGGATCCGGCCGCCCACTGCTATTTGGGCCGCATTTGCGCGCAAGTGGGCGAATCCGAGTCGGCCATGGCGGAGTTCGATGCCGCTTTGGCGCTGAACCCAAGTTTTGCCATGGCACATTACGGCCGGGGCTTGGCACTGACCTTCAGCGGTGATTCCGAAGCGGCGCTGGAGGCGTTACAGACAGCGATGCGCCTCAGTCCCCACGATCCGCAGATGTGGCTGTTCGAGATGATTTCGGGGTATGCCGAAATGCAAAGGCTAAACCACGAAGAATCCCTGGCCTGGGCCGAAAAGGCCGTCCGCCATCCGGCCGCGGGATTCTATGCCCATGCCGGCAGGGCAATTGCGCTCGCCTTCCTCGGTCGAGATTCCGAAGCGGCTGCCGCCAAGGAAAAGACCCTGGCGCTCAAACCGGATATGAGCTTCGCTTTCGTTCGCAAGACTTGGCCGCATTGGAACGAAGTCGGCATGAAGGTCTTGGCCGAGGGCATGGCCAAGGCCGGCTTCACGGAGCCGGAATAGCCGGTTAGCGAACGCAGCCGGGTGCCCGCTCCACCACGATACCGATCTCTTCCAACCGATCCGCCAGGGTGATCGAGTCGGCCAGGCAGGCGGCATGCTCGTCCTCGCTGATACCGTCTGCCTCGCGAAAGAAGGGGCTGTTGAGGCCGCCGACTTCGCAGCGCCCTTCCGCGGCATAGACGAAGGCGCCACTATCGGCCGTGCCGAACAGGATCGCCTCTTCGCTATCGGTCTGGCATTCGGCGCTTTCACCCCAACCCGTCTCCGCATCCGCCGAAAGGGTCGGTGGCTCGTCGAGGAATGCGCAAGGACACTCCGCGGCATCGGCGGCTGGTATTGCCGCGAATCCCAAGAGAGCCATCAAGGTCCGTTTCATGCTCACACCCTATCATGCGATGGGGATATCGAACCAGAATGTGCTGCCTATGCCGACTTTGCTTTCAAAACCGATATCGCCGCCCATGCCTTCCATGTACCTCTTGCTGATCGCCAGTCCCATGCCGGTGCCCTCGACCGTGCTGAGTTCCGCGCCGAGCCGCGAGAATGGCAAGAATACCTGTTCAAATTGGGCCTCGGCAACGCCCTGACCCGTATCGGTCACGCAGATACGAAGCATATGATCGTCGGTCAGCTCGCTGGTGACGTCGACGCTGCCGCCCTGGCGATTGTACTTTACGGCATTCCCCAAGATGTTCAGGAACACTTCCTTGAGACGAACCGGGTCGCCCGCAACCTTTACCGTGGTCGCGGCGCGGAACTCCTCGCTGACGACGATAGAGCGCTCTTCGGCCAGCGGGGTTATCAGTTTCAGGGCATCCTTGAGGATTCCCGCCAGCTCGATCGGTTCCCTGGCAAAGACCAGCTGCCCCGACTCCAGCCGCGAGAGGTCAAGGATATCGTTGATCAGGTGGCGCAGGTGCTCGCCGCCGGTGATGATCTGATCGAGGCTTTCGCTCTCCATCGTGCTGAGGCCATGTTCCGGATAGTCGCGCATCATCTGGGCAAAACCGAGCACCGCGTTGAGCGGCGTGCGCAGCTCATGGCTCATGCGCGAGACGAATTCCGACTTCGCCTGATTGGCGCGCTCAGCCTCTTCCTCGGCACGCTTTCGTTCGGCCACTTCCTGGGTCAATTCCCGCGTCCGTTCCTTCACGCGGACTTCGAGGTGGTCGCGGGCTTCGCGCAACTGGCGCTGGGCCACCTTGCGTGCGGTGACATCTTCGATCATCGACAGCGTGTATTGCGGCTTGCCCCTATCGTCAAAGAGAACGCTGATCGATTCCATGACAGGCACCGTTGTGTAATCGCCGCGAATATAGCGCTTGTCGATCTGGCCGGAGGCCAACTTGCCGGTCATGACCTGGCGCCATATGGCATGATCGTCGTCGCGGTCGTCGGGATGCGTCATCTTCTCGACGGACTGCCGGTTGATATCATCCTCATTGCGCTGCAGGATCTGGCAAAGCCTCTTGTTTGCGTTGACGAAGCGCCGATCCATGTCGATGAGCGCCATGCCCAAGGGCCCCTCGTCGAAGACGCTGCGGAACTTCTGCTCGTTTTCGCGCAGGGCGGATTCCACAGCCATGCGCCGGGTGATGTCCCGCAAATAGACGGTATAAATGGTGTCACCGCCCTGTGTCGTCTTCGATAGTGCAGCCTCGGCCGGAAATTCCTCGCCATTCTTGCGCAACCCGGCGATTGCGCCTCGCATTGAGATGGTGCGCGCGTTGTCTGCGGACCCGGCAAACTCGACGAAGTGTCTTCGATGGCCGCCTTTGGCGTGGTCGGGAATCAGGAGATCAATTGGCTGGCCAATCAATTCTTCCGCCTTGTAACCGAATATCCGCTCCGTCGCCGTATTAATCATGCGGATGGACTGGTCCTCGCCAACCGCAATAATGGCATCCGGTGCGGTGGAAAGGATGCCGGCTACGGTTGCCTCGGTCTGACGCACGAGGTCTGAGACCCGTTTGTGTCGCATCAATTGACCGAGCGTCAGGCGGATTTGCCGGGTAACCTCAAGCAGCGACGCATCCGGCTCGACGGGTTCATGGGAAAAGAACTCGAGAACGGCGAGGACCTCCGGCTCGGCTACGACCGGAAAGGCGAAACCGGCTCCTACGCCAATATCGTTTGCCATCCGAGCACGCGGGAAATTCGGGTCTTTCGTGACGTCCTGGACCCATGCTGGCCGGCCGGATTCAAGAACGCGTCCGGGCAAGCCTTCGCCGGGCCGAAAGGTCACTTGCGACGTGACTTTTCGGAATGTCTCGTGGGCCGCGCTGTTGCCACCGCTCCATATGCCGCTTGGTTCGAGCAAAGGCGGATCGCCCGCGACATGAAAGGCGTGCCCGACCGGCCAGCCCGTGAATTCGCGGATCCTGTCCACCGCGACCTGAATCGCATCGCTGTAGGTGTCCGCCGCCGCGACTGCCCCGGCGACGTCATCAAGGAGGCGCTCCACGGGTCTCGAGCGGCTCGAAACGTATTCCACGCGCCCTTCCGCATGAACATCGCGCAAAAAACCATCCCATATCATTGTGCCGTCACTCATTTGCGTGGGATGCCAGACGCCGTGCAGACGCTTGCGCTTGTCTGATGCGGTGACAATGTCGAATTCGGCCGACCACGGCCGAACCGCGTTCATCGCGTCGTGCAGGCTGGCGAGAAACTCTTCGCGGCCGTCTGCTACGATCAAAGCATGGAAACGGCTATCGTCGCCGAGCAGCGCCTCGGCCCGCACGCCAAGCAGGCCGCTTACGTCGCCGCCGAGATAGGTCATCTCGAACCTGCCGTCGTCACCTTTCACGCAGCGAAACGTGACGATGGAAGGCTCTCCAAGAAACCTGCTGCTGACGCCGTCGTCGACACCTGGGAATCCGGCTGGATTGGCCGGTTTGGACGTAGGCGCACCCCCCACCGCGCTAAATGCCACTTACGGCAACGGCCGCACCCGCAGGGCGGCCGCGTAACGAACACATGATGAGTTAGCGCAAAGAGTGCCTCGCGGCAAGTTCGGGCTCAGAATGCTGCGGCCTTGCCTCATGACCTGCAGTTCCCCTACTAAACCGGCTGCCGTCGTAACTTCGAACAGGGAATATCATGGGCAAATGCCAGCTCAGTGCACTCGAAGCCCAAGTCTCAAGAGATATGCACGCCCTTCGTCATCCGGAGAGCGAATGGATGCCGGACCGGCGTGCACCGGGCGGTGAGCCCCTGCTCGATGTGCTGGTCATCGGCGCCGGTCAGAGCGGGCTTGCCATCAGCGCCCAATTACTGCGCGAGCGGGTCGACAACATCCTCGCCATCGATGCCGCGGAGGAAGGCAGTGAGGGCGTATGGAACAGCTTCGCCCGCATGCCCATTTTGCGCTCGCCACCTCATATGGGAACGCTGGATCTGGGCCTGCCCAGCCTGAGCTATCAGGCTTGGCACGAGGCCGCCTACGGCGAGGAGTCGTTTGCCGCCCTCGAGTTGATCCCCGTCGACGCCTGGTGCGACTATCTCGTCTGGTACCGCCAAGTACTGGCCTTGCCCGTCCGCAACGGGATCACACTGAAACGCATTGTGCCGGCGGAGGGCTGTTTGGCTGCGAACGTCTCGCATGCGCATGGCGACGAAACGATTTATGCCCGCAAGATAGCGCTCTGTACCGGGCATGACGGAACCGGACGCTGGTGGATGCCTGACTATATCGAAGCCCTGCCGAACCACTTGCGCGCCCATGCCGCCGACGATATCGACTTCGCGGCCTTGGCCGGCAAGCGCGTGGCGGTGCTCGGCATCGGTGCTTCGGCGACCGACCAGGCTATCGAGGCCCTCAAGGCCGGTGCTGCCGAGGTCCATCAGTTCTGCCGCCGCGACACGCACCGCCGCAAACAGGTCTATCGCTGGCTCATGTTCGCGGGCTTCATGCGCCACCTCAGCGACCTTGACGACCTCTGGCGCTGGCGCTTCATGCGCACCATCCTGAACACGCGCATGGGTATGCCGCCGGAGACCTGGAAGCGCGTCAACGCCTTGCCCAACTACCACCTTCACACCAATGCGCCGTGGCGCGGGGCCAGGCCCCAGGGCGACGGCGCTCGCCTGGATGTTGCCGGCAGCAGCTTCGACGCGGATTTTGTAATCTGCGGCACCGGACATGACGAAGATGTCGCGCAACGCCCGGAGCTTGCCGCCCTCGCGCCGCATATCGCCACCTGGGCCGACCGCTTCACCCCGCCTGCCGGCGAGGAGGATGCGCGGCTTGGACGTTATCCTTATCTCAACCGGGACTATGCCTTCGAGGCGCTGAGCCCGGACTCGGCTCCGCACCTGCGCAACATTCACGACTTCACCTTCGGCCCGACCATGAGCTTCGGCCCGAGCGGTTGCTCCATCGCTACCTTGCGGGTCCACGTGCCCCAATTCGTGGCCGGCATGACTCGCGGCCTGTTCCGGGACGATGCCGAGCACCATTACCGGCGTCTGCAGGACTTCGACACCATGATTCCGTAGAACCGCCCAGGCTATCGCTCCTGCGATAGGCCCTTATTCAACAGGGCGATCAATCCCGGAATACTGAACGGCTTGGTGAGATAGCCGAGGAACCCTGCCTGCAGGCCGCGATCGATCTCCCCCGGCATGGCATTGGCACTGAGCGCGATAACCGGAATAGTCCTGGTTCGCTCATTGTCGCGCAGACAGCGTAAGGCGTCGAAGCCATCCATGCCCGGCAAGTTGATGTCCATGAGGATGATGTCCGGAAGTATCTGTTCCGCAAGCGCCACCCCGATCTCGGCGCTGTGCGCGGTCTGCAGGCTCACCTTCGCGAAGCGGCCGGCGACCTGCCCCATGAGGTCCCGGTTGGCCTGATTGTCCTCGATGTAGAGAACACTGTGGTTGCCGTCCACGATGTCGATGCCGATGTCGTGCGGCT
>CAYPAX010000161.1:0-6423 GCA_964408735.1 uncultured Rhodospirillaceae bacterium
CGATACCGCACGTTCCAATCAAATCTCATGGCCGGCATGAATAATTCGGGCTAGTCGAGTTAAGGTAATTGGCAGAATATGGCCCATGCCCGACCATGGAGGCTGATACTCCGGTCGATACGTCACCACCAGCAATATGCGATGCTCGGCCAGACGCGGGACCAACAAATCGAGCGTGCCTTGCGTAGTCGGATCCACCCAATGGGCATCTTCGAATATCATCAGGACCGGTTCGCGCTTTGACAAAGCGATTACCTGGTCGC
The DNA here is from genome assembly GCA_964408735.1 of uncultured Rhodospirillaceae bacterium. Lineage (GTDB taxonomy): Bacteria > Pseudomonadota > Alphaproteobacteria > UBA7887 > UBA7887 > UBA7887. The sequence goes on from CAYPAX010000161.1 coordinate 264, forward strand.
AAAGGGCTTGTTGGGTGGCTTCCATCTGTTGCTGGGGGGTCATGTCGAGCGGTGGAAAATTGTCACCGACATCGATTGAAAGCATCGCGGCGAACAAAGGTGCCACTTCGGAGGGATCGTCAAGCGCCTGACCGAGCACCGCATCCATCTTCGACAATCTAGTTTCAGTCGAATCGTCGCGCTCAAACCGAGCGGCGAACTCGAATTGTTGAATCACGGAATACAGTGCGGTGTTCGCAAAAAACGGCGAGCACTGGTATCGAAGCCGAATGCTTGGTTGCTCCGAAATGGTCTTATGGAGCACTTGAGTGACGCGGCTCTTGCCGATCCCGGGTTCGCCACAGAGCAAGACAAGTTGTCCGTCTCCGTCGCAAGCCGACTCCCAGCGACGCAATATGGAAGCGACCTCTTCATCACGCCCGACCATAGGCGTCAGATGTGCGCCGTGAGTGGCGTCGAAACGCCCCTCAGTGACGGCAAGCGCGTCGACACGCCATATTGAGACGGGCTGGCTCAGGCCCTTGACAGCCTGTTGTCCAAGACCCTCCAATTCGAATACACCGCCGACCAATCTCCGGGTCGCATCGGATATGACCAACTGATTGGGACCGGCCAGGCCCTGAAGACGAGCCGCAAGATTGGGTGTTTCACCGACGGCGAGGTTGCTGACGGTGTCGGAACTGCTGCTCTCGCCCACCACCACGGAGCCGGTGGCTATCCCGATACGCACCTCAAGTGGCACCGGACCTTCAAGCCGTGAAACACTTTTGACTATATCCAAGCCGGCACGAACCGCGCGTTCGGCATCGTCTTCATGCGCTTGCGGCCAGCCGAAATAGATCATCAGGCCATCGCCGAGGTATTGCGCGACATGCCCTTCATAGCGCTCGATTACGCCACCCGCTGATTTTTGGTAGCCCTGCATCAAGGATCGCAAATCTTCCGGGTCGAGCTTTTCGGCAAGTGCCGTCGAGCCGACGAGATCGCAGAACATCACCGTAATCTGGCGGCGCTCCGCCTCTCGCGGCGGCGCCACAGGTGCGGGCACGGTCTCGGCCGGTGGCGCTGTGGTCAAGGCCCGCGCCGCCTTGAGCACCCGCCTGCGTGGCCCCATTGGCAAGCCGAGGGCACCGAGGTCGTCTTCGGAGAATTCGGTCAGGTCGTCGGGCGCGATCTTCTCGGCCTCGAAGGCCTCGGCATATTCGCCAAGGTCGAGATGGTCGAGCCATTCCCGGATGTCAGACATGGCGCCCCTCCAGCGCATACCCTACACGACGGTGTGGGTAATTGCAGCAGCGTCATGAATGGTCTGATTGTATTCTCCTGAGACTCCCCAACCCTACGGAAACAAACTAGCCTCGCGATAACGCTCGAACATGGCGAAGAACATGGCCTCGCTATCCAGGCTATCATGAAAGCCATAGCGCCGCGCCTTGGTCATGTCGCTGATGATGTCGTATCGGGGCGCGAAGACGAAATCGCCATAGGGCCAGAGCGCCATGTCCTCGTAGGGCGTCGGGCGCAGGCCGTGCTGTGCGACGATGTTCTCCCAGACGGGGGCCTTGTCGGCCATCGTTTCCGCTAGGGACATGCTGCGGATGGGGCCTGCCGGCATGGCGAAGTATTCGGCAATGCGCGGCCACAAGTTTTCCCAGCGGAAACTGTCGCCGTTGGTGATGTTGAAGGCCTGGTTGGCGCAGCGGGCTTCGCTTGCCATCCAAACGATGGCTTTGGCAACGTGGGGCACGGCGGCGCACTCACCGAGTGCGCGGTAGTTCTCGGGCGTGCCGGGGAAATACAGCGGCAGGCCGAGGGCGCGGGAGATGGCGGCGTAGGTTGCGATGACGCTGATCAGGTTGCGCGGCCGGCCGGGGACGAAGTCGTAGACCAGCGAGGGGCGGGACGCGGTCCAGGTCCAATCCCGGGCGTTGGCTTCCAGCCAGTCCTGCTGGTCGTAGTAGAAGTTGGGCGGCATGTGGCGGGGGTCATCCTCTTTCGCCGGGCTTTTGTAGGGGCCGAGGTGCTGGCCGTAATACTTGCCGCCCTGGACGATGTGGACGTGGCGCAGGCTGCCTGCGCCTTGCACGGCCTCGACGACGTTCTGCAGCATGGCGAGATTTTCCGGCACCGACTCGGCACCCCCTTCGCCGTGGGCGGCACGGGCGGCGTAGAAGACGTGGCTGACGTCGTGCAGGGGGGCGAGCCTGGCGGTGCAGTCGTCGCGGTCGAGCAGGTTTACGGGCAGGTAGGTTATGCCGGGCGTGTCGGCGGGTGGCGTGCGGCAGACGCCGACGGTCTGCCAGCCGTCTTGCGCCAGGCGTTCGCAAACGCGGCTGCCGATCATGCCCGTGGCGCCGACCACCAGCGCCTTGCCGGCTGGGCTCATTCGTTCAGGCGCTCGGCGACGGCGAGGATGTCGGCGGGCTCGGCGCGCTTGCGGTAGTCCGCATCCACATCGGCGAAGGCGACCGTGCCGTCGGGCGCGATGACGAAGGTCGCCGGGATGGGCAGGCGCCAGTCGTCGGCGGCGTTGCGCTCGGGCAGGGCGTTGCCCATGCCGGCGTAGATGTCTTGCAGGTTTTCGGGCAAGGCGAAGGCGATGCCGTAGGCCTCGGCGACCGCGCAGGCGGGATCGCTGAGCACGTCGAAGGCGAGGGCGTCGCGCTCGGTCAGCGGCAGTGTGTCGTCGGGCGTCTGCGGCGAGATGGCGATGAGGCTGGCATTGGCCGCTTCGAGCTGCGGCAGCACCGCCTGCAGGGCGCGCAGCTGGATGTTGCAATAGGGGCACCAGGCGCCGCGGTAGAAGGCGAGCACGACGCTGCCTTCGGCAAGTCGTTCCGATAACGCAACGAATTTGCCATCCTGGTTGGCCAGGCGGAAATCCGGCGCCGGGTCCCCCACACCTATGCCCAACCTTGCGGAAATATCCTCCGCCAGGTCGGCGATCGCCGCTTCGAACAATGCCGTGCGTTCCGGCCCGAGGCGTTCGCGCGAGCGCGCCTGCTGGGCCTTGAGGTCTTGCGCCAAGCTCATGGCATCATTCTCCAAACATCTGAAAGGCCCACAATACGAGATGCATGCCGAGCCAGGCGATCACAATTCCGATAGGAAACGCCTGGACCACGAAGGCGACGCCGCCGACGCGCCAGCGGTCCTTGAGGGTGCGGCCCTCCGCCAGGCGCGCCAGGCCGAGCAGGGCCGGGTTCGCCATCAGCTGATGGGACTGCAAAGCGAGGATTCCCGCCAGTGTCGGTCGCCCCTGTGCCGCGAAGACATGGGCCTGGCGGGCCAGCAGGCGGGCGTTCTCCTCGACGGGCCGGTCGCCGCCGGCGAGATTGTGGAACAAAGCGCGCACCGTATCGAGCGGCCCGCGCGGCAGGCTCCACCAGCCCAAGAGCCAGGTGACGGCGCTGGCACGCACGGCCAGCTTGTTGGCGCAGGGGCGGCAGTAGACACCCTCGATGATTTTGCGCCGCGAGCGCCGGATGGTGCCGATGACGCGCCGGAAGCGGGCGAAGCGGAGCTGTGCGCTGATGATGCCGCAGCGCTCGCAACGCACCGGCTCGGGCGCCGCCGGCTCCTCCTTCTCCTCCGGCGGCGCTGGCGCCGCTGCGGGCTCGGGCTTTGCCTCGCGGGGTTTCGGCTTGACCCATTTCTTCCTTCTTTTCTTGGGCTTTGGCTTGGCCTTTGTGGTCGCGGTCGCTGCGGCGACGCATATGGCATCGTAGTCGGCGCGCCGATCGGTGTCGGACAAGGTCTCGTAGGCTTCGGTGAGCTTGTGGAACCCCTCGGTATCGCCGAGCCCGACCGCATCGGGATGGGATTGCTTGGCGCGCGCCCGAAAGGCTCTCTTGACGGCCGCCGTGTCCGCCTCCGGCGTCAGGCCCAGGGTCTCGTAATACCCTTTGACGTCGGAGAACCCCATGCCCGCCCTCAGGAGATATAGAGGCCGCCATTGACGGCGATGGATTCGCCGGTGACGAAGCTCGCCATGTCGCTGCACAGGAACAGCACCACCGACGCCACCTCCGCGGCCGTACCCAGCCGTTTCAGGGGGGTGGCCGAAATCAGCTCGTTGCCGCGCGCGGCCATGGTGTGCTCGACCATCACCGTATCGATGATACCGGGCGAGACCGCATTGACGCGAATGCCGCGTTCGGCAAGCTCCTGGGCCAGCGACCGGGTCAGGCCGAGCACGCCTCCCTTGGCCGCGCCATAATGCGCGTGGCGCAGCGAGCCGCGGTGGCCGGCGACCGAGGCGATGGTCACGATCGCCCCGCCGTCGCGCAAAATCGGCTGTATCGCGCGGCAGAAATGAAACGTGCCATCGAGGTTCACCGCAATGGTGCGGCCCCAGTCTTCGCTCGACATCTCGCCAAAGGGCTTTTCGAGATAGATGCCGGCACCCGTGACCAGATAATCGGCCCCGCCAAAGGCGTCCCGGCAGTGGGCCAGCGAGGCCTCGACATCCTCCCGGCTGGAGACATCCACCTTGTCGATCAGCACGCGCTCGCCGCTCGGGTCGAGCTCATCGGCAAAGGCCTGCAACCCCTCCACGTCGAGATCGCTCAGGGCCAGGCGGGCGCCGCATCCCCAGAACTGCCTGGCGATGGCGCGCGAGATGCCGCCATTGGCGCCGGACAGGACCAGAACCTTGTCGGTGAGATCGAGCATGATGGCAGTCCTGTCGGCTGGGTTCGGTGCAAATGCGCTGGCTTGGCGCCCCCGAATGTGCCACCTAAGGTGCGAATTGTCATCCGGCCTCGGTGGCGGGATCGAACAGGGAGGACGGCGATGGCGGGCTACGTGCTGGCGCAGTTGAAGGTGACGGACCCGGAGCGGTTCGCCAAATACGGGGCGCAGGTGCCCGCGACGATCGAAAAGCACGGCGGCCGCTACCTGGTGCGCGGCGGCGATATGGCGGCGCTGGAAGGCGAGCCCTTCGCCCCGCGCGTGGTCGTCATCGAGTTCGACTCGGTGGACGCCGCAAGGCGCTGGTACGAGTCGGACGACTACGCGCCGCTCGCCGAGCTACGCCAAAGCGCCTCCGAAGGCCGCCTGGTTATCGTCGAGGGCTACCAGCCCTGAGAGGCCGACCCCTACGCCGCCTGGCAGCGCGGCGCCAACGAAAACAGCAACGGCCTGCTGCGCCAATACCTGCCCAAAGGCATCAATATGAGCAGCATCTCCGACGCAACGCTTGCCAACGCAATCGATCGGATCAACAATCGGCCAAGAAAATGCCTCGGCTACAAAACACCAAGCGAGATCCTACAAGCCAAAATCGGTGGCGCACTTGGATGTAGAGTCTAGGCTCCTAACCAAGGGGTCATTTTCGGTGTACTTAGTAATTCTATTTCGGATATCTACATAAACTATATTTGTATTCAGGTTTTGAATAGCCATGCCTATTCTCCACTAATGATCCACGGTCATTTCGGTCAACGTAGGTCAATAGGAATTTTCGCCCAGTAACCACAAACTTTTGACAAGTAAGACGAGTTGAATTCCAAAACTTGTATCCGGGCTACTCTATTCAGATTTGGAAGAGTAGTGAAATATTCCCTAGATATCATAACGTAATATCTATCATTTAATAATAACACCTCAAAATACTGTTTATCCGCATGCTCTATCATGTCAAACCCATGAAACGTCAGTTTCATGTACCGGAGAATTATGCGCGCTACGCTCTCCTCAGTTATATTGCTTAGTGAGATATCAAAATAGTTTGATGGCTCATAAAATACAGAATGGAACCACCAATCACCGACATTGCTATTAATCCTAATTAGCAAATCATCAACACCATCATTCTCAAAATCAATTAACGCAAGTTCCCATTGGCTGAATTCCACGTCAGGATCTGAGGGAATGGTCCAGTGGAATTTTTCGTCAGACCAGACATCGACAATAAATCGATTCCGCATCAACGGATGTACTTCATTGACGTACTCGTCAGCATGTGTGGCTCTCGTTGGGATTTCCTCGTTGAGTGAATCTAAAACCGGCAAACACACATCTGCATCGTGATTTTCAGCAAGTCGATACATGTTTGCGGGACGCCGTTCCCATAATTCTTCAACGGTTATACGCAGTGGCTCACTAGGCTCCAGACTCATAACCAATAGCATATCGTAGCAACAAGGCAGACGGCAGC
>CAYPAX010000162.1:0-6420 GCA_964408735.1 uncultured Rhodospirillaceae bacterium
CCGCCACGATCTCCACTTGTTCTTTGAGGAAGCGGAGAAGACTCTGTCTCTTAGCCCGAACGACTGTGAGCTGCGTGCAAGAGTCGGCCGCCTGATGGCTTATGCGGGCCAGTGGGATAAAGGTATCGCGCTAATCAGACAAGCCATGAAATTGGATCCTTATACCGCCAGCTGGTATCACTTTGTGATCGGTCACTATCATCTGCAAAGAAACGAGTATGAAGTGGCGCTGGCGGAATACGAAAAGATCAATATGCCCGAATATTTTTCGACTTGGCGGGCGTTGGCCGTCGCCTATGCGCATTTGGGACGAATAGACGAGGCAAAGGCGGCGGCCGACAGGATGTTTGAGCTATACCCCGAATATGACTTGGACGTGGCCCGGCATTTGCGTGACTGGAACTACTCCGAGGATTTCATTGCTTTGACTGTCGAAGGCCTGCGCAAAGCGGGCCTGGATGTTCCTTTCGAGCGTGACGCTGCTGACTGACATAGCTCGATCGGACTATCTCGTCGAGCAGCTGCTCCAGACGATCGACGTTGAACAGCCCTTCGTCGGCAGTAGGGACGCGCACCCGCTCACTCATCGTAATAGGCGTCCCAGAAGCTCATTCGGTTGCGCGGCGTAAGTGCAAACCCGTGCGAACACCGAATACGACGCACTCCTGATAATGAATGGCGGCTCTCGGCTACAACAAAGAAGAAAATTGCTCGTTACAGCTTCCGATGTTCTCCCGAATGAGGGCATTGGCGGATATCCTAGCTTGCAGCAGCGCCCGTGCTCCATTTCCCCAGCCACGAAAAAACCCCCGGCGCAGCTGTGCCGGGGGCTTCGCTTCTCGCGCTTTCGTGCGGCGCTACTCGCGACCGCCGAAGAGGTGGAGGAGGAAGTAGAACATGTTGACGAAGTCGAGATAGAGCGTCAGGGCGCCCATGATCGCGCTCTTCTCCATCACGGCGGTGTCGCCGGTCTGGGAGGCGTAGACCAGCTTCAGCTTCTGGGTGTCCCAGGCGGTCAGGCCGGCGAAGATCAGCACGCCGAGCACCGAGATGGCGAACTGCATCGCGCTTGACTGCAGGAAGAGGTTCACCACCATGGCGATGATGATGCCGATCAGGCCCATGATCATGAACGAGCCCATGCCGCTCAGATTGCGCTTGGTGGTGTAGCCGTAAAGGCTGAGCCCTGCGAAGGCGGCGGCGGTGATGAAGAACACGCGGGCGATACTGGCGCCGGTGTAGATCATGAAGATCGAGGCCATGGACAGCCCCATGACCACTGCGAAGGCCCAGAACACGGCCTGCGTCGCGCCGACGCTGAGCTTGTTGATGCCGAAGCTGAGCACGAGAATGAAGGCCAGCGGCGACAGCATCACCACCCAGGCCAGCGGCGTGCCGTAGATCGCCTGCATCATGCCTTCGGACGAGGCCGTGAACATGGCCACGGCGCCGGTCACGCCAAGGCCGAGGCACATGTAGTTGTAGACCTTGAGCATGAAAGCCCGCAGGCCCTCGTCCACCATTGCGGCGTCTGCGCCACGGGCATGCTCGATCACGGTTTTGCGGTCGAACGCCATTTCGTTCCCCTCACGTTCCAAAAATCCAACTCGAAGCCATATATGGGCGCAACCGCGCCCGGCTTCAACCGCCTATTCTAACAGCTTGCGCGCTCAACTGCCACGCAACAGCGGTGCCGCCTTCTGCGCCAGCGCCCGCCAGGTGCCGGCAAAGCCCACAGCGGCGGTGATCGCCGTGCCGCCGAGCACCGTGATGAGCACGCGCGAGGCGGAAAAGGCCCAGTCCATGTGCATGATCTGGCTGACGAAGGCCCAGGAGGCGATGGCGCCGACGACAACGGCGACCAGGCCCGCCGAGGCGCCGATTAGGGCGAATTCGAGCAGATGGGCGCGCAGCAGGTCAACCCGCCTGGCGCCGAGCACCTTGAGGATGGCGGCGTCGTGGATGCGGGCGCGCCGGCCCGCCGCGACGACGCCGGCGAGAACGAGAATACCCGCCAGCAAAGTCAGGCCCGCCGTGGCGCGCAAGGTGCCGCCGACGGACGAGAGCACGCCCTTGGCGGTTTCCAGCACCTCGCGCACGGCAACGGCCGAGACATTGGGAAAATCCTTGCCGATGGCGCGCACCACCCCGTCCTCGGCAGCGGGCGTGGCTTGCGCTGTGGCGATATAGGCATAGGGCGCGCCGTCGAACACGCCGGGCGAGAAGATGACGACGAAGTTGAGGGTCACGGCGCTCCAGTCGACGTTGCGGAAATTGGCGATCTCGGCCTCGATGCGGCGGCCGAGAACGGTGAAGGCGACGGTGTCGCCGACGGCAAAGCCCGCCGCCATGGCGCTGCCGGCAGAGAGCGAAACCAGCGGCGGTCCGGCATGGTCCGGGCCCCACCAGTCCCCGGCAGCCAGGGGAACGCCGGGCTGGGGCGTGTCGCGGAAGGTCATGCCGAGATCGTTGCGCAGCAGCCAGCGGCTGCCCGGCGGCACGGTGAGCTCGCCCGCCGGGGTGCCGTTCACGGCGATGATGCGCCCGCGCAGCATGGGCGCCAGGATCGGCGGCTCGGCGCCGGGAACAGCCGCCACGGTGGCCGCCAAGGCGTCGGCCTGGTCGCGCTGGATGTCGATCAAGAAGAAGGCCGGCGATTCCTCGGCCAGGCGGCCGGCGATCTCGGCCCGGAAGGAATCCTCGACAGCGCCGATGGCGACCAGCACCGCCAGCCCCATGCCGAGCGCCAGCAGCATGCGCCGGGTCGGCCCGGCCGGGGCGGCAACGGCCAGCAGCGCCAGCTTGGCGATGCCGCGCACCCTCGGCGCCGCACGCCGCGCTGCCCACGCCGTGGCGCGTGCCGCCAGCGACAGCAGCAGGATCGCCAGCAGAGCAGCAATAACGAACCACCAGCCGATGCCGTAGGCCGGTGCGCTCGCTGCGGTGACCATGATCAGCGCAACTCCGGCCAAGGCCACAAGAACCATGGCCCGCCCCGGCGGCCGCGCCGCGGCGGCAAGCGGGCGATAGAGCCTCGCCGCCGGCTGGGCGCTGATCGAGGCCAACGGCCACAGGGTCACGACCAAAGCGACCAGGGCACCGAACAGCGCCGCCAGTCCCAAGGGCAGCGGCGCCAGGGCGGGGCGCAAGGCGATGTCGAGGCGCTCGCCGACCAGGGGGCCGAGCACGAAAGGTACGGCGGCGCCCACGACAAGGCCGATGGCGATACCGCTGGCCACCACCAGCGCCACCTGCAGGGCATAGACGCGCATGACCAGCGACGGCGTGGCGCCGAGGCCCTTGAGGGTGGCAACGGTAGTGACCCGGGATTGCAGATGCGTGGCGACGGCGCTGGCGACACCGATGCCGCCGACCAGCAGCGCGGTCAAGCCGACCAGCACCAGATACATGCCCATGCGCTCGACGAAGCGGCGCAGGCCGGGCTGGGCGGCGCTGGCATCGCGCAGGCGCCAGGCGCTCTCGGGGAATGCGGCATCGAGGGCTTCGAGGGTTGCCTTGGCGTCGCTGCCCGGCGGCAGCAACGCCTTGAGGTGATAGCGGATCAGGCTGCCGGTCTGCACCAGGCCCGTGGCGGACAGGGTCTCGCTGGCGATCATCAGTCGTGGCCCGAGGCTGAAAACCGAGGCCAGGCGGTCGGGCTCGCGGATGATCACCGCCCGCAGCTCCACCTCGCGCTCGCCTAGCCTGAGCGTGTCGCCAATCGCCACGCCGAGCCGCGCCAGCAAAGCCGTCTCGGCCACGGCACCGCCATCGGCCAGGGCCTTGGCCAGGGACAGCGGCGGCTCCAGTATTACTTCGCCTAGCAAGGGATAGGCGGCACCGACGGCCTTGAGCTCGACCAGTGCCCGGCTGTCGTTCCCTGAGACCATCGCCCGCATGCGTATCGTGTCGCTCATGGCCCCTGCCCTGACCTCTACCCAATCTCGCGCTTCTGCGCTTATCGACTGGTGGGTGCGGCGGATGTCGATATCACCGCCGAGCAGCAGTCTGGCATCGGCTCGCAAGGCGCCGCGCACGCTTTCGCCGAGCGAGCCGATACCGGCGATCGCCGCCACGCCGAGGCCGAGGCAGGCCAGCAAGACCGGCAGGCCGCGCCAGCCGCCGCGCAGGTCGCGCCGCGCCAAGGTCCAGGCCAACGCCCAGGCGGTCATGCCAGGCGCCCGTCGACCAGCCGCAGCACGCGGTCGCAGCGCCCGGCGAGCTCCGCGTCGTGGGTGATCAGCACCAGGGTGGTGCCGGCTTGCGCATGGGCGGCGAACATCAGCTCGATGACCTCGTGGCCGGTGGCCTGGTCGAGATTGCCCGTGGGCTCGTCGGCCAGCACCAGGGCGGGATCGTTGGCGAAGGCGCGGGCGATGGCGACGCGCTGCTGCTCGCCGCCGGAAAGTTGCGCCGGCAGGTGCTGCACCCGCTCCGCCAAACCAACGTCTGCCAGCTTCTGTCGCGCCACGTCGTCGCTGTCGGCGCGCCCCGCCAGCTCCAGGGGCACGGCAACGTTCTCTAGCGCCGTCATGGTCGGGATCAGATGAAAGGCCTGGAAGACGATGCCGATATGATCGCGGCGGAAACGCGCCAGGGCATCCTCGTCCATGGCGCCGAGGTCGTGCCCGTTGATGCCCACACGCCCGGCGCCGGGCCGCTCGAGCCCCGCCATGGCGGCGAGCAGGGTCGACTTGCCCGAGCCCGACGGCCCGACCACGCCGACGGTCTCGCCGCGCCCCACCTCGAGGGAAACCCCGCGCAGAATGTCGACCATGCCGGCGGCGCTGGCCAGCGAAAGATGGATATCGTCGAGAACAACCATGGCGCCAAGCATAGCGGCAAATGGGGCGATCGTGAGGCGCAAGGCGAACTCGGCTGCCATGCTCGGTTGAGCCGCATCGCGACGCGGCGTATCCTGTTCTGCAAAGGTCGGTGGTGTGGAGGCCACTCGGGGAGGGTTCAGCATGGCCGAGAACGTGGTCAGGCAAAGGCTGGCGGCTATCCTGGCGGCTGACGTGGCCGGCTATTCGCGCCTCATGGGCGACGACGAGCGGGCGACGATCGACGCCATCAACCAGTGCCGCGCGATCTTCCGCGAACACATTGAGGCCAATGGCGGGCGCGTGGTCGATATGGCCGGCGACAGCGTGCTGGCTATCTTCGACACGGCAATAGGCGCGTTCACCACGGCCATGGCGGCGCAGGAGAGCCTAGCCGCCCTCAACACCGATATCCCAGACGACCGCCGCATGGCGTGGCGCATCGGCGTCAATCTCGGTGACATCCACGAGCAGGACGACGGCACGGTCTATGGCGACGGCGTCAACGTCGCCGCCCGCTTGGAAGGGCTGGCCGAGCCCGGCGGCATCTGCGTCTCCGGCAAAGTCCGTGATGAGCTGCGCGGCAAAATCGACCGGAGCTTCGCCGATCTAGGCGAGCACGAGGTTAAGAACATTGCCGAGCCGGTGCGAGCCTATCGAGTGCTGGCCGAAGGCGAGGTGATGCCGCGGGCGCCAGGGCGCGCGCGGCGCTTGGCCATCGCCGGCGCGGCGGCAGTGGTCGTCGCGCTCATCGTCGCGATGCTGTGGCCAGGAGATCACCACCAATCCCCGCCAGAAGTGGCAACCGCCGAGCCCGAGGATCCGATCCTTGCCCTGCCCTCTGGCCCCTCGATCGCGGTGCTGCCCTTCGACAACATGAGCGGCGACCCGGAGCAGGAATATTTCGCCGACGGCATCGCAGAAGACCTGATCACCAAGCTATCGCGTTTTCCCGATTATCTGGTCATCGCCCGCAACACCACCTTCCAATACAAAGGTCAGGCGGTGGACGTACGCGAGGTCGGCCGCGAACTGGGGGCGCGCTTCGTCGTCGAAGGCAGCGTTCGCCGCAGCGCGGATACGATCCGCATCACGGTGCAGCTCATCGACGTGGAAACCGAAGGCCATTTGTGGGCGGATAGTTTCGACCGGGAGCTGACGGCGGAGAATATCTTCGCGGTCCAAGACGAGATAACTGAGCAGCTTGCCGGAACAATCGGCGATACCTTCGGCATTATCTCGTTAAGCGGCTACGAAGGATCGAAGGTCAAGGGTACCGCCAGCTTGTCGGCATACGAATGCGTGCTCGGCGCCCATGGCTATTACGCCTCGGGCGCAGGGCCGGCAGAACATGCGCGGGTGCGGGAGTGCTTGGAACAGGCGGTAGAGAACAGTCCAAATTACGCCGACGCCTGGGCGTGGCTGGCAGCCATGTATCGCGACGAGTATATGTTCGATTTCAACACGAGACCTAATCCCCTGGAGCGGGCGGAGCAGGCTGCTCGCAGATCGATAGAGCTGCAACACGACAATCAGGAAGGCCACCTGGTTCTCGCCCACGTCTATTTTTTCCAACACGATCTCGACGCATTTAGGG
>CAYPAX010000163.1:0-6351 GCA_964408735.1 uncultured Rhodospirillaceae bacterium
GGAATACACCTTAACTAGGCCGCCAACCTGTCCAACAATGTGGGACCACCTCAGCGGGCGCGGCAAGGTGGTCTGGCTGCCGACCTTCGATGCCGCCCATCATCTGCAGATTTTCGGCGAGCCAGGCGACGGCATCCGCGTGGCTATCGACGGCACTGTAACGCCCGAGATGGAAGCGGTGCTGCGCATCATCGCGCGCGAGAATCTGGTGCTGCAGACCGGCCACGTCTCGCCCGCCGAGGCGCTTGCCGTGATGCGCCGCGGCCGCGACCTCGGGGTGCGCAACATGGTCGTCACCCACGCCATGGCGGACGTTCCGGGCATGACGCTGGGGGACATGCGCCAAGTGGCGGCGCTCGGCGGCAAAATCGAGCTCGACCTGCTCAACCATCTGATGGGGCCAAATGCGGTGCATGGCTGGATGCGCCATTGGCAGCATCTGTCCTTCACCGTCATGGCGGACGCCATCAAGGCGATAGGCGCGGAGCATTTCGTGCTCGCCAGCGATCTCGGCCAGAGCGGCAATCCAATCCACCCGGACGGCTACAAGATGCTGGTCAAGGGGCTGGCGGCGGAAGGCATCGACGAGGCCACGTTGCGCCTGATGATGGCCGAGACACCGGCGCGGCTGCTGGGGCTCGATTAAGATGCTGCGTGGTTGCGGAAGCCGCGAATCACCCAGGCGACGGCAATATAAACCCCGGCGAGGGCAAAATAGCCACCGAAAAGCAGGATGAAGCCGCTGACGAACAGGCCGATATGGGGCGCGAGCACGATCACTCCGCGCCCGGCGAGAACGGCCGTCGCCACCAGCGCCAGGGCCATGGCCAATCTGAGCATCCCTTTGCGCATGAATGCGCCATTCTAGCGTGTTAGGCTGGCGCCATGAAACATTTGCTCTTCGTATTGTGCGCTCTGGCCATACCGGCCCTCGCCGGCGATGCGGTGGAGATCGTCGACGGCGACACCCTGCTGGTCGATGGCGCGGAGGTCTCGCTGTTCGGTGTCGATGCGCCGGAGCTCGGCGCGCTTTGCCGGCGCGGCGGCGACGAGTCCGATTGCGGCGTATTGGCACAGGCCGCGCTGCTCGATCTCACGGCAGGCGCCGAGGTGGTCTGCGCACCGGCCGGCGGCACGCCCGGCAAGGTGCTCTGCCGCGCCAACGGCTACGATCTCTCGGAAGGCATGATCTATACGGGCTGGGCCACGGCGCTACCTGGCGAGGGCCGCCGCTATCTCGCACTCGAAGGCCGCGCGCGGGTTGCCGAGCGCGGCCTCTGGAGCGGCTTCGAGCTGCTCAGCGAAGACTAGCGCAAACGCCGCAGCAGACCGCCGATGACGCCGGGCTTGTCCTTCTCAGGCGTCCCGATCTCGCCGAGATAGCGCTCGGCCGCGGTGGCCAGGATATCCTGGTAGGTGCGGTCGCTTTTTTCGGCATAGGCGTGCAGGACATGAAAATCGTCCTGGGGCAGGCGCAGGGTCAGCTTGCGGCGCCGCGGCGTCTCCTCAGCGGCGCCGTGCGTAGGGCGCGCGACATGATGCCGGGCGGCCTCCTCGAAGCTGACCACATCAGCGCTCTCTACGGGCGCGTCGTCGCTTTCGGTCTTGGCGCCGCTCAAGTCCGGCATCGGCAAGCCCATGCGCAGGCTCTCATAGAGCATGCCGTTGTCGGCCTGCTCGCTGACCGTGTCGGCGAGCACCTCGGCATCCTGCTCGGCCTTGGCCGCTTCGGCGCGGACGCGCTCGGTTTCCTGCAGTGCGGCAGCGACTTCCGTGCCCGGGTTGCGCGGCGACGTGCGCCGCATGATAAGCGAGCCCAGGCCATCTTCGGAACCGGGCAACGGCTTTGCCTCGGGCAAGGGCGCTGGCGCAACGGCCTCGGTCTCGATCTTCGCCGGCGCTGCGGTCTTCAGCATCGGCACGTAATCCGGTGTCGGCTTGGCTTCGCCCTTTCTGGCGAAAATCCCGTTGCCGTTCGCGGTGCTGTTTGCTTGCAACATGTATCTGATCCCTCGTTACCTGTCCTGTGACCGCGTGGCTCAGTCGCCGGCCCGGCGCCCGAAGGCGTGACCCGACTGGGGATTGCCATTGCCGAATGCCTTGCCCCGGTTGGGGTCGCGGCGGTCGACGCCGGTGAACGGGCGGCTGGCGCGGCGGCGCTCGACCTTGCTCAGGCGGGTGAACATGTAGCGCCACAGCTCGGTGACCTCGGCGGCCGACTTGCCGTCGGGCTTGGCCTCCATCACCGTGCCGCCGCGGATCATGCTGGTGGCGAAATCCGTGCGGTGGTGGATGGTGACCGGCGCCACGGTACCGTGCTGGGAGAGCGCGACGGCGGTGTCGCCGGTGATGCGCGCCCGCGCCGTCGCCGCGTTGACGGCGAAGACCAGGGGCTTGTCGAGGCCGTCGACGATGTCGAGCGTGGCACCCACGGCGCGCAGGTCGTGCGGGCTGGGGCGGGTCGGAATGACCACCAGGTCGGCATGCCCGACGATGGCGCGGATGGTGTCGGTGACCGACGGCGGGGTGTCGATGAAGACCAGCTTGATGCCTTCCATCCTGAGCTGCTCGAGATGGTCGGCCAACTGCTCGACGCTGGAATTGACGAAGACCGGCGTCTCCAGCTCGCGGGCGTTCCACCATTCGGCGAGGCTGCCCTGAGGGTCGCAGTCGACCAGCGCGATGGGCCCGTTGCCGGAAAGCTCGGCCGCCACGGCGGTCTGGCCGCACAGCGTGGTCTTGCCGGAGCCGCCCTTTTGCGAGGTGAAGACGATCACCTGCATGGGCACTCTTGCCTGCGGCGGCGCGACGGTGTTGCCGGTGCTCTCGCCGACCAGATCGACCACCGTGTCCTCGACCGCCTCTTCGGCGAGTTCCTCGGCCTCGGCGTCGAACTCGTCCTCTTCGAGGAGGGCCTCGGTCACATCCAGCTTCGGCGCCGGTATGGGCGGGGCCGGCCGGCGCAATGCCACGACCTGGGGCGGCGGCGGCGGTGCCACGTCAAGATTCACTTCCGGAAGCGGCGGCAGAGGCGGCGGCGTTGTCACTGCTCGGGCCTTGGCGCGTTTGGAGTTCGTGAAACTCAGTCCCAACATCGGTATTTCCCTTCATCCTCGGGCCTTGGCACGCCCGCCCGGGGCATGCGTTGTCTGTCGGTATGGGAATGTAGGGGCCGCAGCGGCCCCGGCATGTGTTGACTGTCACAAGCCGTGCGATTGATGAAATCCAGTGCTAGAGTCCGAAACATGAGGTTCTTCAACGGCAAACGCAGCGCACAGCGCTGCGAGGTCATGGTGGACGGGCAACCGCTCGACCCGCGCTTGGATTTGCGCATCTATTCGGACCAGGGCTTCGAATGGGGTTATGACGGCGCCGGGCCGCGGCAGCTCGCCTTGGCCATGCTCGCGGCCCATTTCAGCGAGCCGGCGGCAGCGCTCGAACATCACCGCCGCTTTCTCTCGAACTGGGTCATCGCCATGCGCGAGGACGTCTGGTCGCTCGACAGCAGCGACATCGACCGCGCGCTGAATGAGGTGGTGGAGGTGCCTATGACCCTCGAACAGTTGCTCAACAAAGTCAGGGGGGTGGAATAGCCATGGCGGGACTGAAGATCACGGCGGGCGGCATCGCCATCCGGGTCGAGTTGTTGGACACGCCGACCGCTGCGGCCCTGGCTGCGGCAGCGCCTTTCGAGGCCCTCGCCAATACCTGGGGCGAGGAGGTTTATTTTTCGACGCCGGTCTCCGTGGCGCGCGAGGCCGATGCCCGTGCCGTGGTCGAGGCCGGCGAGCTGGCCTTCTGGGTCGAGGGCGATTCCATCGCCATCGGCTTCGGCCGCACGCCGATCTCGCGCGGCGACGAGATTCGCCTGGCGGCACCCACCAACATCTGGGGCCGCGCCCTGGATGACGTCAAAACCATGGCCAGCGTGCGCGATGGCGATCCCGTCAGCGTCGAAACCCTCGACGATGCCTGACGGCGGCAAGTTCCCGCTGCCCGTCGATCGCGCCGCCGTGGCCAAGGACTGGGCCGCCCGCGGCTACGACTGCCAGCCCTTCAGCGATCCGCCGGGCCAGGAGTGGAACGGTTTCGTCCACGCCACCAACGAGCTGGTCACGGTCGTCGAAGGCCGCCTCGAGCTGCTCATGGACGGCCAAAGCCTGATCCTCGGCCCCGGCGACGAGGCCTTCATCCCCAAGCGCATGCGCCACTCGGTGCACAATATCCACGATGCCACCACCGTCTGGCTGTTCGGCTACGACTGATCACGTTCCGCCGCAAGCCGCCTGACCAGCATGACCACGAAACCGGCGATGACCAGGGGTGCCACCGGCAGGCCGAGTGCGCCGGCCAGCAGGCGGGCCAGGAACGGCAGCGCGAAGACCGCCAGCAGAGCCGTCTTCTCCCACGGCAAAAAGCCGCGCTCGAGGCCGGCGGCGGCGAGCCAGGCGATGGGCAACGCCAACAGCATGAGATCGTAGTCCCAGCCATAGGGCGTCGCCAGCAGGGTGCAGGCGACCAGGAGCGCGCTCTTGATGGCCTGCGGCCCGCTGCCGCGCCAGGCCCATATCACGATTGCCAGCGCCGCCAGTGCCGCCGCCGCCTGCACCCCATAGGCAAGCGCCAACGGCGCGCCGAACAGGCGCAGGGCGGCAAAGGCGCTGACCGAGCGGTGGAAGCTCGCCGCCCCCTGCTCGATGAGCTGCTCGCGCGTGAAGGTCGCGCTCTCCAAGAAAACCGGCCAGATCTCGGCACCGTACAAGCCGGTGGCGAGAGCCGCAGTGGCCGCCACTGTCGCTGCCGCAGCGGCGAAAGCGCGCCACTGGCCAGCGGCGGCAAGCGCAAAGGGAATCAGGATACCGAATTGCGGCTTGAAGGCGAGCAGGCCGATCAGCACGCCGGCGAGCAGCGCCCGGCGCTCCAGCGTAACCAGCGCCAGACCGGCCAGGCCGGCGGTCAGAAAGCCGTTCTGGCCGTGGATCAGATTGACGAAGGCAGCCGGATAGGCGAGCGCCAGCAGCATCGCCTGGCGGCCCGGGACGATGCGGCGAATGGCAAGAAGGTAGAGCGACAGCGTCAGCGCCAGCCACAAGGCCAATGCGGCAAGATAGGGCAGGCCAGCGAACAGCTCCGCCACCCAAAGATAGGTCGGCGGGTAGTGCCAGCCGTAATAGGGCACCGCCTCGCTATCAAAGACGCGCTGCTGGGCGGCATGCAGCGCGGCGTGGTCGTAGGCAGCGGCCGGCCGCCCCTCGCGCACCAGGCTGCCGGCGCCGTAAAGATGGGTGAAATCCGTGCCCAGCGGACGGCCCTGGGGGTCGAGGCCGCCCTTCGAAGTGGCCAGCAGGACACAGATCCCGGCCACGGCGCCGACCAGGATCAAGGCCGTATAGACCTTGACCCGGCGCGCCGTCAGCCAGTTCCCCTCGCGCAGTACAGCGAGCCCCTGCCACGTCACTGTTGTGCCCCCGTCTGTTCGCCATGCAGTATAGCGGCGTCCACGCCATGCGGGAGACGGCTATGATCACGCAAAGACACGCAATCGCCTTGGCGGCACTGCTTCTGTCGGCATTCTCCGGGCCTGCCGCCGCCTGCGGCACCATCGGCGACTGGATCGCCAAATACGAAGGCGCCAGCTCGGACGATGGCCGCCAGGCGGCGCTTGTCGAGCTCAGCGTCGCCTGCAGCGACTATGCCGGCAAGGCCGACGACCGTCGTCTGCTGCCGGTCCTCGCCGACGCCCTCGACCGCGGCCTCGGCTACGACCTGGTGCAACGGGTCTACGACACCTATCTCTGCCTGCCCGGCGCCAGCGACGAAGCCGGATACGAGGCCGTCCACCGCGCCATGGACCAGCGCGCCTGTCTCGACGACGCGGCGCTCGCCAACTGGCTGGAATCGACGGCCGATGGCGCCCGCCTGCGCAGTGGACCCGGGCAAAGCCATGCCCCGATCGGTTGGCTGCGCCGGGGCGCCATGGCCGAGCGCCTGGACGGCGACGGCGAGTGGATCGAGGTTCTGACCTGGACCGGCGAGCAGGGCTGGGTGCACGACTCTCTGCTCGCCCCTTATCTGACGACGGAGTAGCGCGTGGCCGCCAATGGAACACGGGTCACGGTTCGCGCCAAGATCCTGGCTCTGGCATTGACCCTGGTGCTGCTGCTCAGTGCCGCCGCCGTGCACAGCCTCTATCGCTCCCGGCAGATCGAGGCCGAGCTGCGCGCGCTGACCGAGATCTTCGTGCCGTTGGATGACCGGTTCGCCCGCCTCGCCCTCCTCAGCGTCGAGCGCGACCTCACCTATCAGCCCGTTGACGAAGTCTGCTCTGGACGCGTGTCGCTGTGTCTGATT
>CAYPAX010000164.1:0-5996 GCA_964408735.1 uncultured Rhodospirillaceae bacterium
CTGAAAGGAACCATCGTCGCCCGCAAATGTGCGAAAGATTTTGTACGTTATCCAGACTTCGTCAACGGGCTGTTAGATGTGAAAGCCTCTGCTTGGTTAGCGGGCTTTCCTGTATCCAATCATGAGGTGGCTTTTACAAGAAACGTTCAAGGAAGGTCAGGTGATCTTGATACCGGACGCGACTCAAGATTCGACCATTACCACGCTTTAAATAAATGGTATTCAAGCGATTCTGATAAGACAAATATGGTTCTAGATTTTGTCGGGCCATCTATTGATACAGGGTTTCGTGTGTCAAAAACAGCGTCACCGCGAATGTTTACTCTATCTATAGAATTAGCGTTTACTTTGGCGGCTATTTTGGCAGATGAAGACGAATTTAATGGAGGTATTGAGAAAGAAATTAAGATACGATTTCTAGGTTTGCGTGACTTAAAGGGTGTAATCGGAGGAAAACCCTATCCGATATTTTGGATAGACACTATGATTGGTGATGGTTTTGTAATATCCGAAGATAAAATAGTAGAAACTCCTGATCCGCCAGGATATATCGAAATACGAAAATATTGTAAGAAGTTTATTGAGCTTAATAGTAAGTATCTGTTCGTGCCCTTTATTCGTGGATGCAATCATAAGAATTTTAAGAGATTTCCAGAGAATTATGTCTCTGTAATAAATCATTTGAGTGAGGTTTGGAAACGTGAAACAGAGCGATTCGAAAGTGATAGAATTGTGCTATCTGACGAAGGCGTGGCACCAGAAGCAGGTCCGGGCGCGGGTCCGGAAAACGATGCCACTCAAGAGGAATTGTCGAGGCTAGAAGAGGAATTGGGCAAGCGCAAAGAGGCGAAATAACATTGGCGATTGCCGCCGATCTCTTTGGAGGTTTTGGAGAGCGCTCTTTTGACGCTTAAGCCCTTGCAGGGTTGACCCATGGCAGCTATAACCCGCCGCCTGTGCCCGGCGGCCCGCATGGTCGGCCGGTGTTTTTCTGCAAGGACAGAGCTAATGCCCAAGCTCAAGACCAAGAGCGGCGCCAAGAAGCGCTTTCGTCTCACCGCCAGCGGCAAGGTGCGCATGAACCAGGCCGGCAAGCAGCATGGCATGATCAAGCGTACCAAGAAGTTCATCCGCAACCAGCGTGGCTCGACCATCATGGCCGAATCGAACGCTCGGGTCGTCAGGCGGCACTTCCTTCCCTACGGCTGAGCGAGCGGAGATTTAAGACATGGCACGAGTGAAGCGCGGCGTAACCACCCACGCCCGGCACAAAAAGGTTCTCAAGGCGGCCAAGGGCTATTACGGCCGCCGCAAGAATACCTTCCGCGTCGCCAACCAGGCGGTCGAGAAGGCCGGCCAGTACGCTTATCGCGACCGGCGCAACCGCAAGCGCGCCTTCCGCCGCCTGTGGATCCAGCGCATCAATGCCGGCGCCCGCGTGCATGGCCTGACCTATGGGGAGTTCATGCATGGCCTGAGCAAGGCCGGCATCGACCTCGACCGCAAGGTGCTGGCCGATATCGCTGCACGCGATCCGGGCGGTTTCGAGGCCCTGACCACGGCCGCGCGCGAGGCGCTTGCCGAGGGCTAGAACTGCGACCGTTGGTCCGTTAGTTTTGGGGGGCGTTCCAGCCGGAACTGCCCCCTTTTCCATGGCTCTCACGCAAGGTCGAGACGCAATATGACCATCAGCGAAACCGCCGCCCGGGTGCGCGAGGAATTCTCCACCGCGATCGCCGACGCGGTGACCCTGGATATCCTCGAGCAGGTGCGCGTCGCCGCCCTCGGCAAGAAAGGCCGGGTGAGCGAGTTGATGCGCGGGCTCGGCGGCATGAGCGCTGACGAGCGCAAGGAGGCCGGCCCCCTGCTCAACGGCCTCAAGCGCGAGCTTGGCGAGGCTATCGAGGCCCGTCGCGGTGCGCTCGAAGAGGCGGCGCTCGATGCCCGCCTCGACGAAGAGCGCATCGACGTCACGGCGCCGGTACGCGCCGAAGCCGCCGGCAGCGTGCATCCCGTAAGCCAGGTGCTCGACGAGATCACCGAGATATTCGCCGACATGGGCCTCGAGGTCGCCGAAGGCCCCGACATCGAGACCGACTTCAACAATTTCACGGCGCTCAACATCCCGCCCGAGCATCCGGCGCGGCAGATGCACGACACCTTCTATTTCCCTGAAGCCGAGGATGGCTCCAAACTGGTGCTGCGCACCCATACCTCGCCGGTGCAGATCCGCACCATGATGGGCGGGCCGCCGCCGCACCGCATCGTCATCCCCGGGCGCACCTATCGCTGCGACTACGACATGACCCATACGCCCATGTTCCATCAGGTCGAGGGCCTGGTGGTCGACCGCGATACCCATATGGGCCACCTCAAAGGCTGCCTGATCGACTTCACCCGCGCTTTTTTCGAGGTCGCCGACCTGCCGCTGCGCTTCCGACCCTCCTACTTCCCCTTCACCGAGCCTTCGGCCGAGGTCGATATCGGCTGCAACACGTCCGGCGGCAATTTCCGCGCCGGCCACCAGGGCAATGATGGCGACGGCTGGATGGAGATCCTCGGCTGCGGCATGGTGCATCCCAAGGTGCTGGCCAATTGCGGCCTCGACCCGGCGGAATATCAGGGCTTCGCCTTCGGCATGGGCATCGATCGTTTGGCCATGCTCAAATACGGCATCCTCGACCTGCGCGCCTTCTTCGACTGCGATCTGCGTTGGCTGCGTCATTACGGCTTCGCGGCCCTCGATCTGCCGAGCCTGGGCCAGGGGTTGAGCCGATGAAGCTGACCCTGAGCTGGCTGAAAGAACATCTGGAGACCGACGCCTCGCTCGACGAGATCTCGGCGGCGCTGACCATGCTCGGCCTGGAAGTGGAGTCGATCAGCGACCGCTCGGCCGAGCTGGCGCCCTTCACGGTCGCCTATGTCGAGGCCGCGGAGCAGCATCCCAACGCCGATCGTCTGCGCGTCTGCAAGGTCAACACGGGGGCGGAAGTGCTCGACGTGGTTTGCGGCGCGCCCAATGCGCGGGCGGGCATGAAAGGCGTTTTCGCGCCCATCGGCACGCATATTCCCGGTACCGACATGGTGTTGGAAAAGCGCGCCATCCGCGGCGTCACCGGCTTCGGCATGCTTTGCTCCGAGCGCGAGATGGGCATCTCCGACGACCACGAAGGCATCATCGAGCTGCCCGAGGACGCCGAGGTCGGCGCCCCCTTCGCGCCGCTGGTGGGCCTCGACGATCCCCTTATCGATATCGCCATCACCCCCGACCGCGCCGATTGCCTCGGCGTGCTCGGCATCGCCCGCGACCTCGCCGCCGCCGGCATCGGCAAGCTCATCACGCCGCCGACCGAGCCCTTGCAGGGGGACTTCACCAGCCCGATCACGGCACGGCTCGACTTCGCCAGCGAGACGGCCGAGCCCTGTCCTCTTTTCGTTGGCCGCACCATCCGCGGCGTCAAGAACGGCCCCAGCCCGGACTGGCTGCAGCGGCGCCTGCGCGCGGTGGGCTTGCGGCCGATCTCGGCGCTCGTCGACATCACCAATCTCGCCACCCTCGACCGGGCGCGGCCGTTGCATGTCTTCGATGCCGATGCCCTGGCGGGCAATATCCATGTGCGCCTGGCGCGCGAAGGCGAGAGCCTGGCGGCGCTCGACGACAAGACCTACGAGCTCGATCCCGAGATGACGGTGATCGCCGACGACGACGGCCCGGTGGCGCTCGCTGGTGTTATCGGCGGGGTGCCCACGAGCTGCACGGCCGAGACCACTAACGTCTTTGTCGAATCGGCCTATTTCGATCCCGTTCGCACGGCAACGACAGGACGCAAGCTGCAGATCGAATCGGATGCTCGCTATCGTTTCGAGCGCGGCGTCGACCGCGAGGGCACGGCGCCCGGCGCGCAATATGCGACGCACCTGATCCTCGACATCTGCGGCGGCGAGGCCAGCGAGCTGGTGATCGCCGGCGGCGTGCCGCTGGACGAGCGCGAGATCACATTCCGGCCCGGGCGCGTGCACGCGCTGGGCGGGTTGGATGTACAGCGCGACGAAAGCGTGACCATTCTCCGCGCCCTTGGCTTCGCGCCGCAGACCGGCAGCGAAGACATCACGGTGAGCGTGCCGACCTGGCGCCACGACATCGACGGCGAGGCGGATATCGTCGAGGAGGTGCTGCGCGTCAAAGGCTTCGACTCGATTCCCGCCGTCTCCCTGCCGCGTGAGCATGCGGTTGCGGTTCCCGGCCTCGACGGACCGAAGCGCCGTGCCCGCCAGGCGCGGCGTGCCTTGGCCGCGCGCGGCCTCAACGAATGTGTCACCTGGTCGTTCCTCTCGGGAGATCAGGCGAAGCTGTTCGGCGGCGGCAAGCCAGAGCTTGCACTGGCCAATCCGATCTCCAGCGAACTAACCGATATGCGCCCAAGCACCCTGCCCAACTTGTTGGCGGCGGTAGCACGCAACCGGGCGCGGGGCTTCGACGATTTCGGCCTCTTCGAGATCGGCCCGATCTACCGGGACGACACCCCCGAAGGCCAGGGCCTGGTGGCGGGCGGCCTGCGCCGTGGCCAGAGCGGCCCGCGCAACTGGCTGGATGCGCCCCGGCCTGTGGACGCCTTCGACGCCAAGGGCGACGCCCTCGCATTGCTCGCTGCGCTCGGCGCCCCGGCGGATCGTGCCAGCGTAACGGCCGACGCCCCCGAGTGGTATCACCCGGGCCGCTCCGGCGTGCTAAGGCTCGGGCCGAAGACCGTTCTCGGCCATTTCGGCGAACTGCACCCGCGCATCCTCGCTGCCTTCGATGCCGAGGCACCCATTGCCGGCTTCGAGCTATTTCTCGACGCTTTGCCGCAGCCCAAGGCAAAAGCAACCCGCGCCCGCCCGCCCTTCGCGGTCTCGGACCTGCCCGCGGTCTCGCGCGACTTCGCCTTCCTGGTCGATGACACCGTGCAGGCCGAAGACGTGCTACGCGCCGTGCGCCAGGTTTCGGCCAAGAACCCGCTCAAGCTGTCGTTCTCGGACATCACGCTCTTCGACATCTACGACGGCCAGGGCATGGCCGAAGGCAAGAAGTCCGTCGCCTTCTCCATCTCCCTGCAACCCGCCGAGCGCACGCTGACCGACGACGACATCAAGGCCGTCGCCGACGCCGTGGTGGCGCAAGTGACAAAAGCGACCGGTGGTGAGTTGAGGGGGTAGGAGCGAACTGCGCCTTGAGTTGATGGTTGCCGCATGGCATATCCGCCGGCATAGTCTTACGGCGTTAGTTGCCAAGGCCCCTCCTGTTAAAGGCCCTCCACGGATGTACGAAATCGATTGCGGTGCCTATGCATCAGCGTTGCCGTTCGATTTGTGGCGGTGATAGCCGTTCGATAGCAAGTTGCGCGACTGATGGCGGTATCGTCCTCTTCTTACTTTGCAGGTAATTGGAGAACTTCCCGGTTCCAAGGTAGTCGTCCTGAAGCCATCTACGATATTCTCCAAGTGCTTCGAGCGGATAACAGTTCGCGATCTGCGGGTTAGATTTGGATTGAGGGTGGTCATCGGGGTAGCGGTGCGGGAATTTGGCGCGCGCCCCGTATCGCTCCCCTAAATTGTTTTCTTCCCAATGCTTTGCCCAATGGACTCCAATTGAGATATCCGGGACAATTTTCTCGCCGATTTGCGCACCTGCTTTAATTAGCTCGTAAATGACCATGTGCGCTTCGTTGAATATGCTGAAATATCCGGTCGGGGCACTCTGATGGTTTAGCTCAATCCTCTGGTGCCACTTACGAAGTGGTTCAATCGGGCCACTTGTTGGGTCGTAACCAAGTTGCGCGTATATCATTTCACGGAGTTTGGAGCCGGCCAACATACGATAGTTTTCGCGGGCCTCATGCTGGCAGTTGGTACCAGCATCGAATGCGTAATACTCCAATATCGCGAGGCAAATCTCGGCTGGATGGTAGTGTCCAGAATCTTTCGCACATTTTGTTAGGCAACGACGGTTCCGTAGG
>CAYPAX010000165.1:0-5780 GCA_964408735.1 uncultured Rhodospirillaceae bacterium
GCGCCGCCCTCGGCGACAAGCATGCTGGTCATGCCTTCGGGCAACAGGTCGGCGATGGTGAAATTCAGCGGTGGCGGCTCGATACCTTCCCAGCGCGACACGTCGGCATGGCGAATATCGGGCAGGCCGCTTTCCTCGGCTTTGGCCTGGCGTGCTTCAGCAAGGGGAATCAGGCCGTCAGTCACGCCGCGACCCTCACGAGAATATCAGGGCACGGCCGTGGCGGCTCCAGCATGCGCTCGATGGCGCTGCCGTGCGCAACGGTATCGACGGTGACGGCCGGAAGGTGGTTGAGCCTCCGCCAAGCGTCGGCAGGCCGCAACAGGCAGGCGCCGCCGCCGCCAGCTTGCAGCCATGTTACGGGCGTTGCGCGCAGTTCCAAGGCCTGCCGGTACCAGGTGGCGATGCTGATCGCGTCATCGCCAAGGGCAAAACCCGTGTCGTTCCGCAAAGCCCAGCAGTGCGGCTTGGACAGGGTGAATGCGCACAGGTCCACGATCTCGTTGACGGCGAACACGGGCGCGATGAAGGCCTCGATGCCGTCAGGGTGCGGGAAATATACCGAGCCGGTAAGCTCGACATGGTCTATGCCCAGGAAGCCGGCAGCCACAAAGGCATGACCGTCGATGCCGTGCTCAGCGAGAGCAGCGAAGTGGCGGTCGCGGACGCGATGCAGGGCTGCGTCGTGCTCGTCGTAAAGGGCTTGCGAAAATGCGGGCGGTGCGCTACTCGTTGAACCCTTGCCAGAGACAACTTTCGTCGCAATGCCCGCCGCAGCCTCGGCGGGTATTTGCACGATTGGGCTTAGGCCTGAGCGCCGATGCGCTGGCCAGGGCCAACCATGCCACGCTTGCTAGGCTGCTCGCGGCGGGCGATCCGATCAGCCAGCCAGTCGGCGATCTCGGCTTCCGACCATCCGACGGCACGGCCGCCCTCGGTGATCAGGAATCGTTTCGGGAACTTGCCTTCGTTCTCCAGGCTGCGAAGCTGCCGCTCGGTGATCGTCGTCAGCTCCTCAACCTCGGCGCGGCGCAGGATGCGATCAGTCATAAGAAAGCCACCTATCTGTTTAGGGTGGCTTCCTAATATTCACATTTATTGCCGTTTCGCAAAAGGACTAGGGCGGGACAGTCCCGCTTTCGCGTTATTTTTTGCCCTCGCGGATCACTTTCCGCACCGTATTGGTCGGAACTCCAAATTTTTCAGCTAT
Source organism: uncultured Rhodospirillaceae bacterium (assembly GCA_964408735.1). Lineage (GTDB taxonomy): Bacteria > Pseudomonadota > Alphaproteobacteria > UBA7887 > UBA7887 > UBA7887. The sequence goes on from CAYPAX010000165.1 coordinate 1,211, forward strand.
CTGCCGCCGCAGTTCCGGCGTGTCCTCTTCATCGTCCGTACCCGTCCGTTTGTCATATTCCTGGCGCACCCGCTTCATTTTATCGGGCTTGTTCTTTTCCTCGAAGCCATCAAGGCATTCGCGCAGGCGGAGAGACCGCACACAGCAGCCGATCAGGGCGACGCGGTGAGGTTCGCTCAGCCAGCGTCGTTGGCCCGTCATAAAGTCGGCTATGTCCAGCAATTCGCGATCTTTGGGCTTCAGTATTTTGAGCAACGAGCCTTTCACTTTCCCAAACGCCACAGGCCCAAGCGTCCATATCTCTTCTGCCTGCCGTTGTTCCTCGAAGACAATTTCAGCCACATTGTCGGCCGTCGCGTCGCGCAGGGCGTCCAAGAGCGGCGAATAGGACAGATACAGCTCTGCCAGCTTCTGCGCTGCTTTGGCGGGCGTCATGCCAGCAGCTCCACGCCCTCTGCAGCGACAACGCCGGCAACATGCTCAGCCCATTTGTCGAGAAGCGCCCGCGCCCGATCGAGGCTGTAGCCGTGACTATAGCCGGCGGTAACAGAGCCGGAGCTGGCATGGTTGAGCACGAGGCCGCGGTCGTATTCATCATGCCCTTCGTTTTGCAGCCACGTCGCGATGCTGTGGCGGTGCGCGTGCGCGGTCCAGTCGGCGACGCCTGACGCGTCGCGCACCTTCAGCCGGTACGGCGTGCCGAAGTCGGCGGCTTGCCCTTTGAGCGTCGGGGAGGGGAACACGAGATCGCCATCGCCCTTTAGCAACGGCACCAGCACGCGGCGCGCAAGCGGTGGGATCGGTATCTTGTAAACGCGGCCCTCGGTCTCGCGCGACTTCCGCGTCTTCGTGCGCTCAGGCGGGATGGTCCAGACTGTGGGGCGCTCCAGATCGTCGAACTCGCTCTTGCGCATGCCTCGCAGGGCACCGCGGCGCACGCCCAAGAGCATCAAGAGCTTTACGTAGGCCTGCTCGCGCCTGCCCAGCTTGCCGGTGGCGCGCCACAGTTCCGCCAGCTCGTCATCGCTATAGGTGCGGGCGCGGACAACCTTGGTAATGCCGAAGTCTTCCGGCTTGAGCGCATCCATGACAGGGAAGTCGATCAGGTCTTGCCGCCATGCCCAGCGCCACATGGCCTTGAGCCACGAGAGCGTGACACGCGCTGTTGCCTTCTTGTCGGCGGCGATCAGGTCGTTGAGAAACTTGATCGCGTCCTTCTTGGTGATCTCCTCGATCAGCCGCTTGTCCCAGGGCAGGGCCTTCAGGATGCGCTCGGTCTCTTTCCAGGTGCGTTGCCGCGGCTCGGCATACTGACGGATGAACCGCTCGCGCACGGCCTCGTAAGTGTCCAGCTCTTCCTCGACCGGCGGCTCGATCTTCGGAAAGGCTGTCCGCCCGTTCTTGATCCGGGCAAGGCCCTCCGGTGCCAGCTCGCGCGCCCTGGCCAGTGACGTGACAGTCGCGTTGCCGTCGCGAACCTCGGCCCATTTCTGTTTGCCGTCCGGGCCGCGTGACATGACGTAGAAGCGACGATGCCCGCGATCGGTGACACGAATGGCGAGGCCGGGCTGGCGAGTGTCGAACACCGTCTCGCGCTTGCCGGGCTTCGGCTTGATCGACTCGATAAAGCGGTTCGTCAGGTTCCGTTTCACAGCTCCACCTCAGTATCAGAAGTTTTTTCGGGCTAACATACGGGCTAACATTTTGAGCTTCCTCGTAGTGTTAGCCCATTTCCGATCACTTCCTAATAATGGGCAGTTTACTGCGGCTTTGCAATACATTTGTTTCCTGATAACGAAAGGTGGCTTCACCTCACTTTCTCTTATTGCCTATCAGGGGAGAGCTAGGCGTCGCGACCGAGGGGGAAACGCGTTATGGCCAGTGAAGAAGGCGAGCGCAAGCTAGCGGCAATTCTGAGTGCCGATGTTGTCGGCTACTCGAAGCTCATGGCCGACGACGAGCGGGCGACCGTCAACACGCTCAAGGAATACCGCACGGCCATCGCCCGGGTGGTGGAGCGCCGCAAGGGCCGCGTGGTAAACGCGCCAGGCGACAACATCCTCGCCGAGTTCGCCAGCGCGGTCGAAGCGGTGCAGAGCGCCGCCGAGATCCAGAAAGTCCTCGAAGGCCGGAATCTGGAGTTGCCGGTCGAGCGCCGCATGGAGTTCCGCATCGGCGTCAACCTCGGCGATGTGATCGAGGAAAGCGACGGCACCATCTACGGCGACGGCGTCAACGTTGCCGCGCGCATGGAGGCGCTGGCCGAGGGCGGCGGCATTTGCATCTCGTCCAAGGTGCTCGACGAGGTCGAGGGCAAGCTCGGCTTCGGCTTCGATTTTCTCGGCGAGCAGCAGGTCAAGAACATCGATAAGCCGGTGCGCGTCTATCGCGTTCGCGACGAGCCGGGTGCGGCCGAGCCTGCCCCTGTCGAGGCGTCGGGCAAAGGCTCGGGCCGCACCATTGCCATCGCGGCCGCCGCCGCGGTCGTGGTCGCGATTGCCGGTATCGCCGCTTGGCAGATCAGCCAACCACCCCCCGCCCCGTTGCAGGAGACTGTCGCCGAGACTGTAGAGGAGCCCGTGGCGGAGTCAGTCGCGGAGGCCGAAGACGCCGTCGCTCCCCTTCCCACCGGCCCATCCATTGCCGTGCTGCCATTTGATAATCTGAGTGGCGACCCGGAGCAGGAGTACTTCGTCGACGGGCTGACCGAACAGATCATTTCCGGCCTGGCGCGCTCGGAATCCCTGTTCGTGATCGCCCGCAACTCCAGCTTCCGCTACAAGGGCCAGTCGGTGGACGTGCGCGATGTCGGTAAGGATCTCGGCGTCGATTACGTGCTCGAAGGCAGCGTTCGCAAGGCCGGCGGCACGATCAGGATAACCGCGCAGCTGCTCGATGCGAGCAATGGCGGGCATCTTTGGGCCGAGGACTACGAGCGTACCCTCTCGGCCGACAATGTCTTTGCGCTTCAGGACGACATCGCCGAACAGGTGTTCGGTGTGCTTGGCGGCATGCATGGTGTCATTGCCCGCTCGCGCATGAGCGAAGTCGCGGCCAGGCCAACCGATAACCTCGACGCCTACGAATGCGTGCTGCGCGCCCAGGCCTATATCAATGCCTACACGGCCGAGCTTCATCTCGCGGCCAGAGAATGCCTCGAGCGGGCGGTCGAGATCGCCCCCGATTACGTGGCTGCCTGGGCCAACCTTGCCTTGCTGTACACCGACGAGTATTGGAGCGGCTTCAATCCGCGCCCCGACGGCACGCCGCCGCTCGACCTGGCTTTGACCATCGCCCAGAAGGCGTTGGAGCTCGACCCCGATAACGTCGACGCCCTGTTCGCGCTTTCGCGTCTGCATTACTTCCGCCACGAGTTGCCGGAATTCTATGCCATGGGCGAGCGTGCCATTGCGCTGAGCCCCAACAATGCGACCAGGCTGGCCTGGTATGGCCAGAACGTCGTCTATACGGGAAGATGGGAGTACGGCAAGGCGCTGCTCGACAGGGCGCAAGCCCTCAATCCGTATTTGCCGACCATGTTCTATTACAGCTATGCGAATTATCACTATCACTATGAAGATTACGAAACCGCCCTGGAAGCGGCCGTGAAAATCAACCAGCCGGGACTGTATTGGAACCACATCATATTCGCGGAGAACTATGGGCAAATGGGCCGCACCGAGGAAGCGAAACAATCGGTCGCCGAGCTGCTGCGCCTCTATCCCGCCTTCAATCTGAAAATCGCGGCCGACGAGATGCGCATCTGGAACTTCCCCGAGGACCATATCGCGCATCGGGTGGACGGATTGCGCAAGGCCGGCGTCCCGGAGGGGCCGACGGAAGAAGGCTAGCGCGGGCACCCATCAAACGCTCTAACTTGACGGTGCCATAAGGGTCTGTGCTGTCAGCCATTCCGGCGTCTCGCTGAGGTGAGGAAACGCGGCCTGCATTTCGGCAAGCAATTCCTGTGCGGCCGGACCCTTGCCCTGGTCTTGCCACAGCTTGGCAAGGTCGAGGGCGGTTCGTAAGGCAAAAAGAGCGGCCCCATGGGTTCGTGCCAGGGCAATGGCGTCACGGAAATCCTTCTCGGCATTTTCCGCATCATCTTCGATAGTAAGCCGTAAGCCGCTGCGAATGCGCTGCAGCTCGGGCAGCATAAAAAGCTCGGCGCTGTCCCGTGCCATGAGGATCGCATCTTCCAGGTGGCGCACCGCACCATCGACATGGCCGGCGGCAACGTCGGCCTCGACAATCCACGCCTGCCATATCGGAGTCAGCATCCTGTTGCCGAACGTAATCGTTTGCTCGAGAAGTTCGCGCAATTGGCGCGGCGCCTCAACGACGTCGACATTGCCGGTCTCACGAGCGATGTAGGCGGCGACCAGGCTGCCGGTCTTCTCCCATGCGACAAAGCCTTGGGCTTTGGAAAGCGCGACGATTTCCGCGGCCATCTTGCGGACACGGTCGTGATCACGTTGAATCAGGCCTGGCATGCCTGCGGCCCACCACAAGCCATAGGCACGGGTGAACTTGTGACCTATGTCATCGGCCAAAGCCAGTGCCCGTTCCG
>CAYPAX010000166.1:0-5747 GCA_964408735.1 uncultured Rhodospirillaceae bacterium
GGCTAGGTCAGGTGTCGGGTACTCGCGAACTGATAATACCCGGAATTCCCTATATCGTGGTTTACGCTTCGAGTGGTGGCGATGTAGAGATTGCCAGAGTAAGGCACATGGCGCGATCTTGGCCGCAAGGGCCTGAGACTTCCTAGAAACTCGCCTCCGGTATCGCCACCACCGTCTCCGTCGCGGCCAAGATAGGGCGGGAAGCCGGTCTCCGGCGATTGCCGGGCGGCGTTGCGGCTGTCACACTCGTTGGCTCGGAGGGGTATCATGGATTTCGGGTTTCATCTTGGCACCCGCGGCGTCGGTCAGACGCCGGACGGGTTGCGGCGGCTGGCGCAGCATCTTGAGGCGCATGGCTTCGCCTATCTCGGCCTCAACGACCATGTCGTCACCGCCGCGGCGGTGGCCTCATCCTATCCCTATAGCGAGAGCGGCGTCTGGCCGGCGGCCGATACCGGAACCTGTCTCGAGCAATTGGTGACGCTCGGCTATCTGGCGGCGGTGACCGAACGGATTCGCCTGCTGACTTCGGTGATGGTGCTGCCCCACCGCGCGCCGGTGCTGGCGGCGAAAATGTTGAGCACGATCGACGTTTTGTCCAAGGGCCGGCTTACCATTGGCGTCGGTGTCGGTTGGATGGCCGAGGAAATGGCCGCGCTGCAGTCCCCGTCCTATGCCGAGCGTGGCGCCGCGTCGGAGGAATACCTGGCGGCGTTCCGCTCGCTCTGGAGCGAGTCGGTGGCAAGCTATTCCGGCGACCACGTGTCGTTCGATGGCGTCCTGTTCGATCCCAAGCCGGTGCAACGGCCGCATCCGCCGATCTGGGTCGGCGGCGAAGCCAAAGTGGCACAGCGCCGCGCGGCCACGTTTGGCGATGGCTGGTATCCGGTGATCGGCAATCCGCGCATAGCGCTCGATCGACCGCAGGCCTTTGCCGCGGCCCTGGCCGAGGTGCGCGGTCTTGCCGCGGCCCGGGGTCGCGACGGCGCGGCGCTCGATTCGGCCCTGTTCGTGCCCTGGTATCGGCTCGACACGGAGGCTGACAGCGATCCGGCACGACGGGTCTTCACGGGCAGCGCCGAGCAGATCGCCGCCGACGTCGGCGCCTATCGCGATGCTGGGCTGGCGCATTTGATTATAGGTTTCGAATGCCCGGAGCTCTGTGATGCGCTGGAGCGCACCGCGCAATTCGCCGAGCAGGTGGTGCCACTGATTCCCTAATCTAAAACCCCGCCTCCGGGATCGCCATCACGGTTTCCTTCGCGGCCATGATCGGCCTCGCTTCCGCCGCGGCCGGGGCCAGGTATTGACTGGCATAGTGCCGCGCGGTGTCCAGTTTGGCGGTGTAGAAGGCCTCGTCCTCGGTGAAGTGCTCGAGCTTGGCTTCGGCGACCTGGGCGGCCTTGGCCAGCTGCCAGCCGCCGGCGATCCAGCCCAGCATGCGCATGTAGCGGGTGGCGCCGGAGGCGGCGGCGATCGGGTCGCTGCGCATGGTTTCGGCGATCCATTCCGTTACCGTGGCAAGGGATTCGACGGCCGGTACGAGATCGGCGCCTATAGCTGCCAGCGCTTCGTGATCGCTGGCCTGGCACGCCTGGGCCGTCGCGCGCATGTCCTCGATCATGGCCTTGGCCGAAGCGCCGCCGTCCTGCTGCAGCTTGCGCCGCACCAGGTCGAGCGCCTGGATGCCGTTGGTGCCTTCGTAGATCATGGTGATGCGGGCGTCGCGCAGATGCTGGGCGGCGCCGGTCTCCTCTATATAGCCCATGCCGCCATGCACCTGCACGCCGATGGACGCCACGGCGAAGCCCTGGTCGGTGCACCAGCCCTTGACCACGGGCGTGATGAGATCGGCATAGCTTTGCGCGCGCGCCCGGGCTTCGTCATCGCTCTCGCGCGATGCCGTATCGAGTGCACCTGCCAGCGAATAGCACAGCAGGCGCATGGCCTCGATCTGGCTGCGCATGTCCATCAGCATCGAGCGCACATCGGGATGGCGGATGATGGCCACGACTTCGTCCGAGCGTTCACCGATCATGGTGCCCTGGACGCGCTCACGGGCGTAATCAAGCGCCGCCTGATAAGCACGCTCGGCGATGGCTAGGCCCTGCACGCCGACGGCGAGGCGGGCCGAGTTCATCATGGTGAACATGCATTGGATGCCGCGCTGTTCGCCGCCGATCAGTTCGGCCTGAGCACCGCCGTCATCGCCATATGACATGACACAGGTGGGGCTCGCCATGTGGCCCATCTTATGTTCCAGCGAAACCGGCCGCAGGTCGTTATGCGCACCCAGGCTGCCGTCGTCGTTGATCAGCACTTTCGGCACGATGAACAGCGAGATGCCCTTGACGCCCTCGGGCGCGCCCTCAGTGCGGGCGAGAACGAGATGGATGATGTTCTCGCTCATGTCCTGGTCGCCGTGGGTGATGAAAATCTTGGTGCCTTTCACACGCCAATGCTCGCCGTCTCGCCGCGCCCGGCTCTTGAGTGCGCCGACGTCGGAGCCCGCATTGGGCTCGGTCAGGTTCATGGTGCCGGCCCATTCGCCAGAGATCATCTTGGGCAGATATCTGGCTTTTTGCTCGGGCGTGCCGTGGGCCTCGATGGCTTCGACCGCGCCCCAACTGAGCATCAAACCGTCGGCAAGGCCCATATTGGCCGACTGCCACATCTCGCCGACCATCGTCGCCATGGTCGCGCCGAGCCCCATACCGCCATGGTCCGGGTTGCCGTTGACCGACGGCCAGCCTGCCTCGCACCACTTGCCGTAGGCCTCGACCACGCCTTCCGGCATGCGCACGACGCCGTTGACCAGCTGCGCGCCTTCGATATCGCCCGGCCGGTTGAGCGGTGCGAAAACCTCGGACGCGAACTTGCCTGCCTCGTCGAGTACCTGGCCGACCAGGTCCGGTGTCAGTTGATCCAGGCCATCCAGCTTCGACAGGGACTCGAGCCCCATCACCTCTTCCAGCACGAAGCGCATGTCGCGCAGGGGGGCAGTGTATCCGGTTGCCATGGGGGTCGCTCCGTGTCACGAGTTGGGGGCAATACGGGCGGGAGGGTCCCCATGCGCATCACTGCTGTCAAGACCGCTGCCAGCCAGGGCCACGGCATGCATCTCTGGGTCAAGGTCGAAAGCGACGCCGGGATCACCGGAATCGGCGAATGCGTGCATGGCGGCGTGCAGGCGATCGCGCTGATTCAGGCGCTGTCCGACAAGCTCGTGGGGCGTGATCCCTTCGCCATCGACGCCCTGTTCGAGGAAATGCGTCGCGCCCATGTCTTCGATGGCGGCTATGCCGGAGCGCTGATCACAGCGCTCACGGGAATCGAGATCGCGCTCTGGGACCTCAAGGGCAAGGCGCTCGGCGTGCCCATCACAGAGCTTCTCGGTGGACGCTTCCGCGACAAGATTCGCGTCTATGCCGACTGCGAGGTCGACCCGCGCATGGATGCGGGCGAAGTGCGAAAGGTCGTCGACGAGGTCCGCGAGCGCGGTTTCACCGCCCTCAAGATCGATGTGGACGAAGGTGAGGCGCCCCACAAGGACGCCTTCAACTTCACCGCCGGCGAATACGAGCACGACCGCATGGTGGGCTTGATCGAGCGCGTCTACGAGGCCGCCGGCGACGATATCGCCATGGCGGTCGACGTGCACACGCGCCTCGATGTGCCGAGCGCCATCCGCCTGGCGCGGGACTGCGAGCGCTTCCACCTGCTGTGGCTCGAGGAGCCAGTGCCGCCGGAGAACATCGACGCCATGCGCGAAGTTACGCAGGCCTCGTCAACGCCCATCTGCGCCGGCGAGAACCTGTACCTGCGCCATGGCTTCCGCGAGCTGATCGAGAAACAGGCGGTCAACGCCATCATGCCCGACATCCCCAAATGCGGCGGCCTCTCCGAATGCCGCAAGATCGCCAATCTAGCCGAGCTCTACTACATCCCCTTCGCGCCCCACAACGTGGCCTCGCCCATCGGCACCATGGCCTCGGCGCAAGTCTGCGCCACGGTGCCCAACTTCCTCATCTTGGAATTCCACTGGCTGCACCGCGAATATTGGACAACCATTACCCAGGACAAGAAAGATATCATCAAGGACGGCTACATCGAGATGAGCGACCGCCCCGGCATCGGCCTGGAGCTGAATGAGGAAGTGGCGAAAGCGCACCAGTGGCCGGGGACCGGCTGGTTCGAGTAGGGCGGTAGCAGCATTGAAGATCATCATCGATACCGATCCGGGACAGGATGACGCGGCCGCGATCATGCTGGCGCTGGGCAGCCCGGAAATAGAGGTATTGGGCATAACGGCGGTCGCTGGCAACGTGCCTTTGGCTTTGACGGCGCGCAATGCGCGTATCGTCTGCGAGATGTGCGAACGCAGCGACGTCAAAGTCTTTGCCGGCGCCGACAGGCCCTTGCGCCGCGCCCGGGTCACCGCCGAGCATGCGCACGGCAAGAGCGGCCTGGATGGCCCCGCGCTGTTCGAGCCGAGCATGCCGCTGCACGACGGGCATGCGGTGGACTTTCTTGTCGAGACAGTGATGCGCGAGGCGCCCGGAACGGTCTCGCTGAGTGCCATCGGGCCGCTGACCAACATTGCCCTGGCGCTGCAGCGCGAGCCCGCCGTCGCCGGCCGCCTCAAGCAAATCGTCCTGATGGGTGGCGGCTATTTCGCGCAAGGCAACATCACGCCCTCGGCCGAGTTCAACATCTACGTCGATCCCGACGCCGCCGCCATCGTCTTTGCCTCTGGCGCCCCCCTTGTCATGATGCCGCTCGATGTCACCCACAAGGTTTTGGCGACGCTGCCAAGGGTGGGGCGCATCCGCGCCATCGGCAATCGCGCGGCCATAGCGCTGGCGGAGATGCTGTCGTTCTACGAACGCTTCAATGTGGAAAAATACGGCAGCGACGGCGCGCCGCTGCACGACCCGACGACCATCGCCTGGCTGCTCGACCCGGACTTGTTCCAGGGCCGCTCATGCAATGTCGAGATCGAAACGCAATCCGACCTCACCCGCGGCGCCACCGTTGTCGACTGGTGGGGCGTCACGGGGCGCAGCAGGAATGCCCTCGTGATACGAGACGTGGACGCCGACGGCTTTTTCGAGCTGCTGACGGAAAGACTGGCGAACCTGCCTTGAAACCTACGTTTGGCCGGCCACCCTGTGAATGGCCTTGCGGACGCGAGTGTAGGTGCCACACCTGCAATAGTTCTCTTTCAGCGCGAGATCGATTTCCTGATTGGTCGGCTCGGAATTGGTCTCCAGCATCATTGCGATCGCCATGATCTGTCCTGGGATGCAGTAGCCGCATTGCGTGACGTTCTCGTCGATATACGCCTGCTGGATCGGATGCAGGCCATTGGCCCCGAGACCTTCGATGGTGGTCACGTCCGCGCCCTCGGACTTCTCGATCGTTATTTGGCAAGACTTCACGAGCTCGCCGTTCATATGAATGCTGCAGACGCCACACTCGGCTATACCGCAGCCGTATTTCGTGCCGTTTAATCCGAGATGTTCGCGCAACACCCACAATAGCGGCGTATCAGGTGCCGCATCGACCGTCCGCAATTCCCCATTGACTGTAAGACTGAACATGGCGTGGTTCCCTGTACGGTTTTCTGTTCTAGCGCCATGTCTCCCCCCACGCGATCGCCGCAAAGCTACGATTTCGCCAAAGATGTTTGGTTAGCCCGGATTATTCACGGCTCGGTAGAATATGGTTGGTGAGCGTATATTAAG
>CAYPAX010000167.1:0-5718 GCA_964408735.1 uncultured Rhodospirillaceae bacterium
TCATCGTCTGGGAGTGAGAATCAGCAAAGCCACTTAATCAACGGGCTGCTAACCGATTGATATTATGAAATAATATTTGCGAAATCCCGTCGCGGTCCGGACCTGATTCGAGACCATGCTCCATCGGCATGCTGTTGCAAATCAGCAACGGTATTGCAGATACGTCGCGCTTTGGTGCTCCCGGATGTTCTCAGCCAGCGGCCAGGGCCGCCAGGACCGGAAAACTCGGCAGCGCCGTAAGCGTTCCTGCCGCAATTGCCACGCCATAGGGCACGGGCCCGCTATGGCGGTGCAATTCGCCGACCCAGCCGACCTTGGCGAGGCGGCCGCCAAGCGGCAAGCGCCGGAACAGTAGCAAGACCAATGACAGGATGCCGCCGGCAATGGCAACGGCCAGGAGATAAGGGGCGAATGCCGACCAGCCGGTCCAGACGGCAGCGGCCGCAAAGAGCTTTATGTCGCCGCCACCGAACAGGCGGAGCGCAAAGGCCACGATGCCAAGAGCCAGGCAGCCCAGGCCCACGCCCAGAGACAAGGCGATGTGCTGGAGATCGAGGCCGGCGGCCAGCGCCGCCGGCAGAAAGGCCGCCGCCACCAGCACCGACACCCAGTTCGGAATCATGAAACGACCGAGATCGCTCACGGCTCCGTAGAGCATCGCAATGACCAGAACGGCGACTGCCGCGGCGACCGCAACGCTGGTAAAGTCGGTCATGACCTATCGGGCCGATTGGAGATCGTTGACGCCTCGATCACCGCAGAAGCAGTGCTGAAACGCGTTACATCGACGCCATCATGCGCAGACGCGGATGGTCCCGCACAACGAATCTCTTGTGCTTGCGCTCCAGGATGCCCTCTCGTGCCAGAGTGCCGATGGCCATGGCGACATCCTGTTTCTCGGTCCCCGCCTGGCTGGCGAGCACGTCGTGATTCGGCGGCGAATCGATAACCCAGGAGCCATCGCCGCTGGGGTTCGGCACCGCCAGGGTGACCAAGGCCGCGTATATGCGCTGGCGCGGCGACAAGGTCGACATTTGCGTGACCTTCTCGTTCATGTTTCGCACCACCGCGGCCAATTGCTCTATCAGGCGCAGCGCGACTTTCGATTGGTTGGCCAGCACCGCCCGGAACGCATCGCCGGACAAGGCGCCAAGCATGCAGGCCTGATCGCCGATCACCTGGGCAGAGCGTCGCGCGCTGTTGATGGCCGACAGCTCGCCGAAGACATCGCCCGCATGGAGCTCCCCGAGATGCACCTCTGTGCCGTCGTCGCGGACATTGACGACGCGCACCGTCCCGGCGAGCACGAAATAGACCTCGGTGCTCGACTCGTCCGCCGGCACCACGGTTTGGTCCGCGCCGACATCGAGCCAGCGGCACTTGGATTCGATCGCCCGCAGAACCTCGTCCGGGACACCCTCGAATAGCTTGATGCCGTCCAAACTGTGTTGAGCGGCTCCGGTTGTGTCGCTGTTCATGCCCTGCGCAAGTCCTGATCCCGATTGGCTCGCGCCCACGACCGCAAATTAGCACGCGGCAGCGCAAGCCTTGTCGTCTTCACCATCATAGCGGCACTCCCGCCCCTGCCAAGCGATCGTGTCATAAGGAACAGGCTATTTCGCCCCAACCGTAATGTGACTGACCACCGACTTGACGTTGCCCGTTGCGCCGGCAACCGCCAAGGCGCGTTGCAGCTCCCCCTCGTCAGACGCGCGGCCGATCAGATAGACGGTACCCTCAACCGCGCGCACACGATAATGCGCCGCATGAATGGATTGGTCGAGGGCATAGTTGTCGGCGATGGTCTTCTCGATCGCCACGTCGTTGAGAAAGCTGCCCACGCCACTCTCGTCGCCGACGTGGATCTCGTTGATGACCTCGCCGACCATATCCATGCTCGAAGCGACCGCCGTCGCCTTTTGCTGCGCGACGCGGTCGCCGACACGCCCCAGCAACAGCGCCCGGCCTTCGAACACAACCGTCCTGACATCCTTGAAAAGCCCGGCGCCATATTCGATCAGGCGCTTGTTGAGCTCGAGGGTAATCATGCTGTCGTCGGCAGGGGCCGTCGCGCCGCTATCGCTAGCGACGACACGATCGCCGCCGCCCGCGACACCCAACGGCAGGGTGCTTGGGGCACAGGCGCCGACAAGCACCAGCACCGGCAATAGCCAGCCCTTACCCAATGCCTGCAAGCTGTTGCGGACCGTTCCGCGCAATGCAACCTCCCTGCGGCCACCCTACTGCCGCACCGCTTACAAACTATCGCAACCCCCCCGCATTTCCAGCCTCTTCTGCGCTCGACCCATGCCTCGCCGATGCATAGAGTGCGCAAAACCTGAATTTGGCGGGAAATCATGGCTCTACACGGCACCAGCGGGCGGCATCGGATCTATCTCATGCGTCATGGCGAAGTGCGCTACTTCGACCATGAAGGCCAGCCGCTGGAGCCCGACGGCGTGCTGCTGACGGGCGACGGCCGGGCCCAGGCCGAAGCCGCCGGCCAGGCACTGGCGAATATCGGCATAGACAGGGTGGTCTGTTCCGGCCTGCCGCGCACCCGGCAAACTGCCGAGCTGGTAATGGGCTCGCGTATTACCACCATTGAAGAACGTGCCACATTGTCCGAAATGCGCCTCGGCAAGATCGCCGACATCCCCCGCGACCGTATCGAGGCAGAGCTGGTCTATGGCCTGGAATCGGCCCACCTGCCCGGCGCCCGCATGGCCGGCGGCGAGGTCTTCGCGGACTTCGAGGCAAGGGTGGTCGGCGGCTTTCAGGGCCTGCTGCAGGAGCCCGGCTGGACCACCATGCTGGTGGTCGCCCATGATGGCGTCAATCGTGCCCTGCTGAGCTGGGCCTGTGGCGCCGGGCTCGCCGCGCTCGGTTGCTTCGAGCAGGACATGGGCTGCCTCAACATCATCGATGTGGACCTGGCCGACGGCGAGATCGTGCGCCGCCTCATCAAGGCGGTCAATCTGACGCCCTACAACCTGGCCAAGCTCGACCTCAATCGCACCAGCATGGAAACGGTGTGCGAAGCATTCATTCGTCGGCCGGCCTAGCGTCCCGTGCGAGTCCGAAAAAAATATCGCCGTCCCGCCAGACCTTGATCTGGACAGAGTCGTGCACGACGGAATCGCCGACCACGGCCTCGAGCTGCGGCGTCAGCTCGGCAACATAGAGCGTCCGCATACCGTCCGGCGCATCCAACTTGAGCTGCGCTGCCAGGCGCCCCTGTATCGAGCAGTAGCGCCCGCCGAGCAGCGACAGCCCCGCTGCCGGCCCACCTGGTTCTGCAATATCGAAATCCAGACGGTCGAGGGCGCGGCCGACAGCAGCAAAATCATCGCTCGCGACTTCCGCAGCGAGGCCCTTCTTGTGGTTCATGGCGATCTCTGCAAAGACGCGCTCGGCAAGATCCCGCTCGCTGGAGACGCTATAGCCGATCCAGGCCAGCGCCAGGACCGAGGCCGCAAGCGCCGCCAGGCGCAGCCGCCAAACGCGCGCCGGTGTGGCGCGCGACGGAGCGCCGGCAAGAATGGCCTCAGCACGCTCGTCCACCAGCCGCGCCTCGCGGTAATACTCGCCGACCAGGCGATCCAGATCCGGCATCTCTCCTCCTATGCCACCGCATCTTCCGTTAGGGCGCGGCGCAGCTTCAGTTTTGCCCGATGCACGAGGCTGAGTACGGTGCCCCTGCCCCGCCCGGTCAAGCCGCCTATCTCCTCGGCGCTATAGCCCTCGACCAGATTGAGGAACAGGGCCTCGCGCTCCTCCGCCCGCAAGGCCGCGAGCGGGCCTTCGAGATCATGCGCCGCAATGGCTGCCGCCGAGACATCCGCGATCTCGGCCGGGACACAGGGGCCGTCATCGAGCGGCTCGAAGACCACCAGGCGATCGCGCCGGTACTGGTCGACGAAGAGATTGCGGATGGTGGTGAACAGAATGGATTTGCCGGACACCTTTCCCGCGTGGCGATGCAGGCGAAACCAAGCCTCCTGCACCAAATCCTCGGCATCCTGATGCCGCGCCGTTAAGGACAGCGCGTAACGGAAGCCGGCGTCCAGCAAATCCCTGTCTTTCATGCCGCCCATCATAGCATGCGGCAGGCTTCGCCTACTCCTTGGTCGATGGTGTCAGGTCGGGTCCGAAGTCGCCTTCGCCACCGCCGATGGGCAGCACCGGGATGGTGGCGAAATGCGCCGGCATGGCGCCGGTGAGCGCATGCAGGAAGGCCACGATGTCGGCCACCTCGTCGTCCGGCAGCACGACTTCGAGCATCTTCCGGCCCATCACCCGCACCATGGTCGGCAAGTCCTTGATGATGCCGGCGTGGGTGTAGGGGGGCGTCATGGCGATATTGAGCAGCGAGGGCACCTTGTAGGCGAAGCGGTCGGCCTCGTCCTGGGTCACCTTGAAGCGCCCGACATGGTGCATGCCGCCTTCGATCTCAAAGGTCTGGTAGCTGAAGTTGGTGAAATAGGGCGAGGCGTGGCAGGCGATGCAGCCGCGGTCGACAAAGGCCGCCATGCCGCGCTTTTGCTGCGTGCTCATGGCATCCAAATCGCCGTTGAGCCAGCGCGCCAGCGGATAGTCCGGCGTGATCAGGGTGCGCATGAAGCTGGCGATGGCCTTGCCGATGATCTCCTCGCTGAGCGGTTCGCCATAGGCCTCTTCGGAAAGCGCGCGATAGCCGGGGATGCGGTTGAGCCGCTCGGCCACTTCGGGCGGCCAGCTGCGCGAGGCGACATGCGACTTGATGGCGCCAAGCGCCTGGGCTTCCAGGGTCGGCGCCGAGCCGTTGAAGAACTGGGCCGGATGGAAAGCCGCGTTGAGCACGGTATGGGCATTGGCGGCGTGCACCTCGCCATAGACGCCGACCGAGCGGTCCATGGGCTCGGCGCCGTAATAGGCCGGGTGGTGGCAGAAGGCGCAGCTGGTGGCGCCGGTCTTCGACGTGCGCCGGTCCCAATAGAGCATCTGGCCAAGCTTGATGCGCTCTTCGCTCAGCGAGTTGTCCGCCGGGATCGGCGGCAGCGCCGGGATGGCGCTCAGGATTTCGCGATACTGTTCATAGGCCGCTTCGTTCGCCTTTGCCGGCAAAGCCAAAGCCAAAGCGGCAGCGATCGCCGCTGCCAATATCCGCTGCTGTCTCATCGCCAGAACTCCCCTTTCGTCGTGTCACAGGCCTGCTGTGAAGATGACGAACGGGAGCCGCATTTGATTGCATCAGCCGGGGCGATCGGCGGAAGATAAGCGCTGTTGGTCGAGCAGCACGGGATCGGCCCGCATTGTCTGGCGGAAGCCGGACGCGGCAAAGAAGATCTCGCCGCCGCTTGGCCAGTTCAGCGCAATGCGCCAGCGCCAATAGGGAATGTCACGGCCCGAATGATGGGCCAGGGGAATGCGCACGATCTCCCCTATCGACATCTCGCCGATCATCTCGCTGCCGCCGCTGTCGCCATAATCGACGGCCAAGCGCAAATCGCTGACATCCTCGAAGACGAGCGTCGCCGGCGCCACGCGAAAGCGAAAGCCGTCGCCCTCGCTGCGCAGCCATTCGACAATATGGTCGATATCGAGCACCAGGCGGCAATGCCACTGCTCGCGCTCGGGATCGCCAACATCGAGGCTGAGGCCATAGATGATGTTGTCGTGCCAGCCCGGATTATTCACGGCTCGGTAGAATATGGTTGGTGAGCGTATATTAAGCTG
>CAYPAX010000168.1:0-5659 GCA_964408735.1 uncultured Rhodospirillaceae bacterium
GCGAGTTCGTCGAGCAGGGCCTTGGCCTCGATCAGGTCAGGCGTATCGAAGCCTTCGCTGAACCAGGCGTAGAGAGGTTCCAGGAGGTCGCGCGCTTGCGCCGTCTTGCCCTGGGACTGCCAAAGGCGCGCTAGCGAAACCGCGGCACGGAGTTCGTAGAGCTTGGCCCCTTGCCCTCTCGCGACCGCCATCGCTTCGCTCAGCAATGGTTCGGCCTCTTCAACATCATTATTGTCGCGCCGCAAAAGGCAAATCCCCTGGAAGCGGATAATTTCCGCATAGTTGAACTTGGCCCCAAGCTCATCCGCCAGCGAGCGAGCCTCATCGAGAATCCGCTCGGCTTCCTTGACATCGCCCTCCTCGATCAAGGCATCGGCATGGAATACCCAATTGAACGTCAAGCCAGGGCCCATCTTGAGTTGCCGCACCTGCTCAAGCCCGCGCTCTCTTTCACCTCTGGCTTGTTTGGGATCCTCTTTCCGATGCGCCCAGCCGGCCAACGACAAAGCCAGACTTTCCCAAAACGGGAAGCCATAATCTTCCGCTATTCTCAATTGAACGCCCGCATGCCCGTCAGCAGCTTTCGGCTCGTTGATAACGCAAGAGAAGACCGCAGCCAGGAAATGCACATGGGCGATACCATAAGGGAAATCCAACTGTTCGCCATAGGCGATGGCCTCCTCAATAAGCCGGCGCCCTTGATCCGCAAAGCCAAGCACCGCTTTCGCAATGCCAAGATAGGCAAGGCCCAGCACCTTGGGGTCATGGCCATATTGGTGAATCAAAGTCGTGTGCTCGGCCTCATCATACAGTGCCAAAGCGCTTTCCAAATGCGATCGAGACGGCAGAAAGTCGGCTGAGAAGTATAGCATAGTGCCATACCAACGATTGGCCAGAACTCTTCCGGTCAGATTATCGGTTTTTTCGGCATAATCGAGCATGTCCTTGGCCGAGGCGAGACCTTCCAGGAACCGATCGCCAGTCATGCGATTGATACTGAGTCCATAAAGGATATGGAACATCTCCGGCGGGTCCACAGACAGCCGGGCAAGCTCGTAGGCGCGCTCGAACGCGGCGCCAGTCTCGGGCGCAGCATATCCGTAGCGCATCGTTGTCGCCAAGGCGAGACCGTTTTGCAGCTCCAGCTCATGTTCAGCGCGCGCCGGCGATTCTTCAATAGCGCCCACATATCCCAAGCCGTTTTCGAAGTGGGCAATGGCCTCCTGGCTTGCCAAGCGCTGTAACGCCCGTTGCCCGGCTTGGATCGCGTAGGGTATCGCCACATCGAATTTTGCCGCCGCTGAAAAATGATGCGCCAGCAATTCCGGCTCGACTTCCGCAATTCGTGGGAAGTCGGACAGAAGCGCTTCGGCGATCGCGGCATGTAGCTGTTGACGGGTACTATTCAACAACGATCCATAGGCCGCATCCTGGATCAGGGCATGCTTGAAGATATAGACCGGATCCTGCGCCCCACCGCGGCGAAATATCAGTTCGCTATCCACCAACCGCTGCAAAGCCTCGTCAAGCTCCGCATGGTTCAAATGCGATATCGCAATTAGCAATTCACGAGAGAACTCGCGGCCGATACAGGCTCCGATCTGCGCCACCTCCTTCACCGACTCCAGGCGGTCGAGCCGCGCCATGAGTGAATCCTGTAGCGTGGCCGGAATCGCCAGCGATGGCAGAGGGCCGTCAAGCACGTAGCGATCGCCGTCTTCTTTGAGCTGGCCTGTCTCCAAAACGGTCTTGGTCAGTTCCTCGACGAACAGCGGCACGCCATCGGTCTTGGCGACGATCTGTTCGACCACCTCTTGTGGCAGCATCCGCCCGCCGGCGACCCGTGCCACCATGTCCGTGCCCAGCCTGCGTGACAGCCGGGTGAGGCTGTGGACAGCGATATGCCCGCCAATCGGCCAGGGCGGGTTGAACTCCGGACGGGCGGTGATCAGCACCAGAACCGCAGCCGCCTCGATCCGTGCAATAACCTCGCCGATTGCCTCAAGGGTCGTCGGGTCCGTCCAATGAGCGTCCTCGAATATGACCAGCACCGGCTGGTCTTCGGCCAAGCCCACCACCTGATCGACGAGAGCCGTATAGGTCATCTCCTTCAACTGCTGCGGAGCGAGATTGAGCGGCGGGTAGCGGTCGACAGGCAACGACAACATAGTCGCGATCACCGGTGCGGCGTTTGCCACGGCACCCGTGCCCGCGCTCAGGGTCGTCTCCATCTTGTCGAGCTTTTGGTCAACCGCGTCGTTTGACACAAAACCCGCTGCGCGCTCGAACTGCGTGATGATCGGATAGAATGCGGAGTTGGTGTAGTGCGGCGAGCACTGATAGCTGAGGCGGGTATGCGGCGTGCCGGCCAGCTCGTCCCGCAAGGCCTTGGCAATTCGTGATTTGCCGATCCCCGGCTCGCCGGACAGGAACACCACCTGACCCTCTCCGTCCCTGGCTTGCTCCCAACGTTCCATCAGCATGGCGAATTCGCTGCGGCGCCCGATCAGGGGTGTGAGGCCGCCGCTGCTTTGCGCCTCGAACCGGTCAGCGGCCCGGCTTTGCCGCAATACCCGCCACACAGCCATCGGCTCTGCAACGCCTTTCATGGCGGGTGTGCCGAGACTGACATAGTCGAACACCCCGCCGGCAAGGCGATGGGTGCTGGCGGCAATGACAACTTGATCGGGATCGGCCAGCGTCTGCAGGCGTGCGGCAATGTTCGGCGTTTCGCCAATGGCTGCCGCCGGGATGGACGCGTCACCGGCACCGGTCTCGCCGACCACGACGGCCCCCGTGGCAATGCCCACGCGGACTTGCAACGGTGCCGAGACATCAATGGTCTTCACTACGTTCACAATATCGAGCCCGGCACGAATAGCCCTCTCGGCGTCATCTTCGTGCGCTTTGGGCCAGCCGAAGTAGGTCACGATGCCGTCACCAAGGTATTGGGCCACATGGCCCTCATAGCGCTCGATGACGCTTCCACAAGCCTTCTGGTAGCCTTGCATGAGGCTACGGAGGTCTTCAGGGTCGAGCTTTTCCGAGAGTGCCGTGGACCCAACCAGGTCGCAGAACATGACGGTGATCTGCCGTCGTTCGGCGTCAAGGGAGCTTGTGGGCGGGGTCCGTGTCTCGCCGCCTTCGGACCGCTCTGGCTCCAGCTCGCGGATTGCTTTGAGGACCAGTTTGCGAGGTCCAATTGGGAGCCCCATCTCTTTCAGATCGGCATCCTCAAGCTCGACCAACGCCTCAAGATTGATCTTCTCGGCCTCGAAGGCCTCGGCGTATTCGCTAAGGTCCCGGCTCTCCAGCCACTCTCTGATGTCCCCGTCAGCCAAAGCGCACCCCCACGCTGCCCCATCGTCACAGCTTACACCCCTCTACCCCGCATTGCGCAAGGCCCGCCGATGAGGTCGACAAGGAGAACGGGTTCTAGGCGAGCTCGTCGAGCAGGGCTTTGGCTTCGATCAGGTCGTGCGTGTTGAAGCCTTCGGTGAACCAGCCGTAGACGGGCGCGAGCAGGTCGCGGGCTTGCGCGGTCTTGCCCTGACTTTGCCAGAGACGGGCGAGCGAGGCAGCGGCGCGAAGCTCCCAGGATTTGGCGCCGAGGTCTCTCGCCTTGGACAATGCATGCGCAAGATACCGCTCGGCCTCGGCAGCATCACCGAGACGCGAGCGCCACTCCGCTTCGCCGCGAATCCTGTACAATTCGGGCATGCACCATTCCTCACCATTCGTTTCTACAAGGGCAAAGGCGAGGCGTAATTGGCTCATCGCGGCCTCAATGTTCCCCGATCGAACAAACAGCTCGGCCAGAGCCCCGCGATAGAATGCTAAGCGTTGCAAATAGTCTATCTCCTGAATGGTATCGATCCCATCTTGCATCAATTGGCAGCCGCGATCGATCTCGCCCATACTCCCCTCCGCCCAACCGAGATGGATACATGCAAGCGCTTCCAATAGTCGGCTTCCTTGGGCTTGCGCGAGTGTAACGACTTCTTGGGCGGTGGCCCTCGCTTTCTCCGGCAGCTGCAAAAAGATGAACACTTCGTTTGCCAGCCAGAGTCCCACAATCTTCGTATACACATGATCGGTTTCTCGAAGCCGATCGAACGCTAAATTCGTGAAACAATGCGCTTCCGATACGCGACCTGTTAACCAGCACGTGAAGGACTTGTAAGTACAGGTCAAGGGCTTGGAGTCTTGTCCAAACTTCAACGCATCAGCGGGATCGAAATCGGCATCCAGCAGGTCAACCGCTTGGTCGAACTCCCTCATGGCGTCGGAGAGACGTCCTTGGGACAAATACGCAGCGCCCAGAGCTCTGTGCGAGGTCAACATGCCAGCCAAGTCTTGATTGCGCTCCGAGACGTCGACGCCACGACTTGCGGCATCAACCGCCTTGGTAAGCTCGCTCCGGCAATAATAGTAGGCAAACGCGCCGTATAGCACAGGTGCCAGGGCGACCATGTCATTCAAGGCATGGCAAAGCGATTCCGCCCGTTCATAGACCTTCGCGGTTTCCGGATCAGTGTATCCTTTCGTCGCCATGAGGCAGTTTCCCAATGTAATCTGGGCGTCCAGCTCGGTTCTTTGCGCCTGCTCGGTCTCCGGCATGGCAGAAAGAAGCGCAAGTCCCTTCCGCAAGTGCCCCACAGCTTCGTTGTTGGCAGAGCGTGTCGCCGCCAATCCGCCCGCTTCCAGCCAATATCTTAGCGCTTTGGCTTCAACGCCGGCTTCCGCGAAATGGCGGGCCAATACCTCCGGTTGACTCGTTGCAATTTCAGGAAATCGATCTTCGATAGCCTTCGCGATATCGCGGTGCCAGGTTTGGCGATTCGACTTCAGCAATGAGTCATAGGCGACATCCTGGACCAACGCATGCTTAAACACAAAGTTGCTGCCCGCGCGGAATATCAGCTCATTTTCAGCCAGTTTCCGCAGGAACTTGCCTAGGGCAGCATTGTCCAGTGGGGAAACCATGGCCAGTAGTTCCGGAGCGAACTCTCGCCCGATGCAGGCGCCAACCTGGGCGACTTCCTTGGCCGGGCCCAATCGGTCGAGCCGAGCCATGAGCGAATCCTGCAATGTCTCCGGCACGCCGGCCTCGCCGCCTTCGGCGACGGTCTTTGTCAGCTCTTCCACGAACAGGGGCACGCCATCCGTCTTGGCGACGATCTCGGCAAGAACTTCGTCGGATATGGCTTCATCAGATACTTGCGCGACCATCGCCGCCGCCTCCACCTTGCCAAGCCGCTGCAAGGCCAGCGGCGTCACGTGGCCCTGGCCGAGCCAAGGCGGGGCATATTCCGGGCGGTAGGTAATGACGGCGAAGACAGGATGACCGGCCGTCATAGGCACGATCAGGTCCAGCAGTTCCTGAGAGGTCGGGTCGATCCAGTGGGCATCCTCGAAGATCAGCAGCACCATCGTGTCGGACGCCAATGCCGCCACGCTGTCCGCCAACAGCCGCAAGGTCTCTTCCTTCTGCTTCTGCGGGCTCAAGGCGAGCGGCGGATAGCGGTCTGTCGGCAGTGACAAAAGAGATGCCACAAGCGCGCGGCCGGCTTCACTCGGGAACAGGGCTTCAAGCTTGTCGAGCTTATCAGCCCGTTGACGAAGTCTGCTCTGGACGCGTGTCGCTGTGTCTGATTCT
>CAYPAX010000169.1:0-5647 GCA_964408735.1 uncultured Rhodospirillaceae bacterium
CTAAAGGCCTATGCCAATGTGCTCAAAGAGATGGGCAAGGGCGCCATCGAGGTGGCGTTGACGCGCCAGATCGGCGTGCTCGATGACGAGCAATGCGACATGCTCGACTTTCTGCTGCAGGAGAGCGGCCGCCCGGTCACCTTCATCGCCCTGTTCGATCGTGACGATATCCCGGAAGCCGTGCGCGACACGCTGCGCCGCGCCGCGCCGATGATCGCCAAGGGCGCCCGGCCGCAGACCTCGCCGCTGCCGCTGACCCGCGATATCAACATGCGCAACCCCTTCACCTTCGCCGCCTTCCCGTCCTGGGGGCGGGTGTTCGAGGACACCTCGAAAGAGAGCCAGCGCGCCATCTATGCCGATGCCGAATTCCGCGACGCCTTCCGCGAGGACCTCAAGCGGCCGCAGACGGTCATAAACTGGCAGCGCCTGGTCCTGCACGAGGCACATACGGACGAGATCAAGCGCTTCGAAGGCCAAAGCGTGGCCGAGATTGCGCGCGCCTGGGGCAAGGACGAGGTCGATGCCTTCCTCGACGTGGCGGTGGCGGATGACCTGGCCTGCGAATACACCTACGCCTCGTACAACACGCGCCCCGATCGTATGCGCGAGCTGCTCAACGATCCCAGCATCCTCATCGGTCTCGGCGACGGCGGCGCGCATCTCGATATCCTCTGCGATTCGGGCTATCCGACCTATCTGCTCGGCACCTGGGTGCGCGAGCGCCAGGCCATCACGGCGGAAGAGGCGGTGCGCCGGCTGACCTCCGATCCCGCCGACATGTTCGGCATCAGCGACCGCGGCCGGCTCAAACCGGGCCTTGCCGGGGATATCTGCGTCTACGACCCGGCCACCGTCGGCTCGTCCAACCGCGGCGAGCGGCGATATGATCTGCCCGCCGGCGGCAAGCGCATGGTGATGCCGTCACGGGGCATCTGTCAGACCATAGTCAACGGGCGTATCGTCTATGCTGATGGCGCGCTGACCGGCGATGTCGGCGGTCAGGTTCTGCGCTCCTGAGGTGGCAACCCACTATGGAAGTTGAAGCGACGGCGATTGCGGCGGTTAAGCGGATCAGGCCACGGCTGTTTCAGGATGGCCGCGGCTGCTTCAGCGAGACCTATCGCCGGGATAGCTATGCCCAGGCGGGCATCGACGCGGTCTTCGTACAGGACAACCTGTCGCTCTCGCCAAGTCCAGGCACCGTGCGCGGCCTGCATTTCCAGGCCCCGCCCCATGCCCAGGCGAAGCTGGTGAGCGTTGTCAGCGGGCGCGTGCTCGATGTTGCCGTGGACCTGCGACAGGGGTCGCCGACCTATGCCCAACATGTCGCGGTCGAGCTGTCGGCAAAGAGCGCCGAGCAGCTCTATATCCCTGCCGGATTCGCCCATGGCTTTTGCAGTCTCGAGGCCGATACGCGCGTGGCCTACAAGGTCTCCGCCTTCTATGCGCCGGACCACGAAGGCGGCCTGCGCTGGGACGACCCCGCTCTCGGCATTGCCTGGCCGGTGGCCGCCGCCGATGCGCTGCTGTCGGACAAGGACCTCGCGCTGCCGTCCTTGGCGGACTTCGAAAGCCCGTTCGCCTATGCCCCGGAGCCGCTCCAATGAAGGTCCTGGTGACAGGCGGCAGCGGCTTTATCGGCTCGGCGCTGGTCCTCCATCTGCTCGGTGAGGCGGGGCACCGCGTGGTCAATGTCGATGCGCTGACCTATGCCGCCAACCCGCGCTCGCTGGCGGCGGTCGAAGGCGACGCGGCTTATGCCTTTGTGCATGCCGATATCCGCGATGCGGCGGCGATGGCGGGCGTCTTCGCGCAGCACCGGCCCGATGCCGTCGTGAACCTGGCCGCGGAAAGCCATGTCGACCGCTCGCTCGATGCGCCCGGCGCCTTTCTCGAAACCAATGTCAGCGGCACCTATGTCATGCTGGAAGCCGCGCGTGAGCATTGGCAGTCGCTTGATAATGCCGCGAAAGAGCGCTTCCGCTTTCTGCAGGTCTCGACGGACGAGGTGCATGGCGACTTGCCGCCCGGCATCAAGGCTGACGAGGCGGCGGTCTACGCGCCAAGCTCGCCCTATGCGGCGTCGAAAGCCGCCGGCGACCATCTGGCGCTGGCCTGGCAGCGCAGCTACGGCCTGCCGGTCCTGGTGAGCAATTGCACCAACAATTACGGCCCGCGGCAATTCCCTGAAAAGCTTATCCCCCTGATCATTCTCAATGCCTTGGCCGGCGAGCCGCTGCCGGTCTATGGTGACGGGCGTCAGGTGCGCGACTGGCTCTACGTCACGGACCATGCCAGCGCGCTGGCGGCCATTCTGGCGCAAGGCGAGCCGGGGCGGAAATACAATGTCAGTGCCGAATGCGAGCGGGAGAATATCGCTATTGTGACCACGATATGCCGGCTCCTGGACGATGCCTTCGAAAGATCGGCGCCCCATGCGGACCTGATCGACCACGTTGCGGACCGGCCCGGCCATGACCGCCGCTACGCGCTCGCTGCCGGGCGCATCCGCGACGAGTTGGGCTGGGCGCCGCGCGAGAGCCTGGAAAGCGGTCTTGCCAAGACGGTGGCGTGGTACCTGGATAACGAAGACTGGTGGCGGCCCTTGCGCGACGCGGTCTATGACGGCGCGCGCCTCGGCCTTGCCCGCGAGAAGGGGGCGGGGGCATGAAGGGCGTGCTGCTGGCCGGCGGATCGGGCACCCGCCTCTACCCGATCACGCGGGTGGTGTCGAAGCAGCTCGTGCCGGTCTTCGACAAGCCCATGGTCTACTACCCCTTGTCGACGCTGATGCTGGCCGGCTTGCGCGACATACTGCTGATCACGACGCCACGCGACCAGGCCAGTTTCCGCACCCTTTTGGGAGACGGCTCGCAATGGGGCTTGAGGCTGTCCTATGCGGTGCAGGATAAGCCCGAAGGCATCGCCCAGGCGTTGCTCATCTCGCGCGAATTCCTGGCCGGAGAGCCCTGCATGCTGGTGCTCGGTGACAACCTCTTTTTCGGTCACGGTCTCACCGAGCTGCTCGGCGAGGCGGCCGGTTTGCAAGAGGGCGCTCGCATCTTCGCCTATCGTGTCGATGATCCCTCGGCCTATGGCGTGGTGAGCCTGGATGAAGGCGGGCGGGCGACCCGGATTGTCGAGAAGCCAAGCGCGCCCGAGTCGCCCTGGGCCGTGACCGGTCTTTACGTCTATGACGCGCGGGCACCGGAACTTGCCGCCGCGTTGACGCCCTCGGCACGTGGCGAGCTGGAGATCAGCGATCTCAACCGCGCCTATCTCGAGGCTGGCGCACTCAGCGTCACCCGGCTCGGCCGCGGTTTCGCCTGGCTCGACACCGGCACCCACGAGAGCCTGCTTGAGGCCTCGGCCTTCGTCAGCGCCGTGGAACAACGCCAGGGCCTCAAGATCGCCTGTGTCGAGGAGATCGCCTTTCGCATGGGCTTCATCGATGCGAGCACCCTCGCCACCCTGGCAGGCGAGTTGGCTGGCACGCGCTACGGCGCCTATCTGGCGCAGGTCGCCGACGAGGGTTCGAGCGGGTGAAGCTGCCGGGGATCAAAGGCAGCCGGGCCTGGCTGGCGCTTGCCCACGACACGGTGATGGCGGCGCTGTCGCTGGTGCTGGCGCTCTATCTGCGTATCGGCGAGTCGTTCTGGGAACAGACGCACGGCTTCCTGCTGGAGGCGACGGTGCTGTTCGCCGGCATTGCCATGGTGACTTTTGCGGCCATGGGACTTTATCGCGGCGTCTGGCGCTACGCCTCCATCGACGACCTCATCGCCATCACAAAATCGGTCACGGTAGCGGTGCTGGTTTTTCTTTTTGCCATGTTCCTGCTGACCCGCCTGGAGCTGATGCCGCGCTCGACGCTGGTCATCAACTGGCTGCTGCTGGTGGCCATGCTGGGCGGGCCGCGCTTTCTCTATCGCCTGGCCAAGGACGGCGACCTGGTGGGGCTGGCCAAGCCCGGTTACGACCAGCGCGTTCCGGTACTTTTGGTCGGCGCCGGGGACCGGGCCGAGGCCTTCCTGCGCGCCATGCGCCGGCCGGACGAGCGCTACCGCGTGGTTGGCATGCTCGACGATGCGCCCGAGCGCCATGACCGCCACATACATGGCACGCCGGTGCTCGGCCGGGTCGCCGAGTTCGAGCAGGCGGTGAAGGGCTTGCGGCGGCGCGGGCAGGGGCCGCGGCGGGTCTTGCTGGCCGAGGAACGGCTCGACGGCGGGCGCGTCGGCGAGCTGCTGGAACGCGCCGATGCCCTGGGCATGACCCTGGCGCGGGTACGCCCCTTGAGCGAGTTCGATGACGAAGCGGGCGCCACGAACGGCAAGCCCCGGGCGCTGAGGCCCATCGCCGTTGAGGACCTGCTGGGGCGAACCCAGACCCGCCTCGACCGCGACGCCATGAAAGCGCTGGTGGCCGGCAAGCGGGTGCTGGTGACGGGTGCCGGTGGCACCATCGGCGGCGAGCTGGCGCGCCAGATCGCGGCGCTCGACCCGGCCATGCTGTGCGTGCTCGATGCCAGCGAATACGCCCTCTATCGCATCGACGGCGAGCTTGGCGAAGGCTGGCCGGAGCTCGCTTACGACTCAGTCCTTGCCGATGTGCGGGACCGCACCGCGCTGGCCACGCTGTTCGCGCGCCTGCGCCCCGAGCTGGTCTTCCACGCTGCTGCCATCAAGCATGTGCCGATCGCCGAGAGCCATGCCTGCGAGGCGGTGCTGACCAATGTGCTCGGCACCCGCAATCTAGCCGATCTGGCGCGGGCGCATGGCGTGAGCGCCATGGTGCAGATCTCCACAGACAAGGCGGTCAACCCGACCAACGTGATGGGCGCCACCAAGCGGCTCGCCGAGGCCTATTGCCAGGCGCTGGACCGCGATGCGGCGGGTGGCACGCGCTTCATGACCGTTCGCTTCGGCAACGTGCTGGGCTCGACCGGCTCGGTGGTGCCGCTGTTTCAGCGTCAGCTCGAGGCGGGCGGCCCGCTGACCGTCACCGACCCGGAGATGACGCGCTATTTCATGACCACCCACGAGGCCGTGGAACTGGTGCTGCAGGCCTCGGCCATGGGCCTCGACAATGGCGGCGAGACGGGCGGCATCTATGTCCTGGAGATGGGCCAGTCGGTGCGCATCCTCGACCTCGCCCGCCAGATGATCCGCCTCGCCGGGCTGCACCCGGACAAGGACATCGCCATCAAGATCACCGGCGCGCGGCCGGGCGAGAAGACGCACGAGGAGCTCTTCCACGGCGGCGAGCACCTGGTGAAGACGGCCCACGAGGGCATCCGCCTGGCCAGCCCGCGGGCGGCGGATCTGGCGATCCTGGCGGGGACGATAGAGGCGCTGGCGGAGACGGCGGCACGGCACGACGACGGCGTGGTGAGGGCGGGGTTGGCGGAAGCGGTGCCGGAATATGGGGCGGAGTGCGGTTAGGGCCCATATGCCCAGGAACCGGACACAGGCTCGTTGCCATTGTCTTTCGAGTCGGCGGCTTGTCTGTTTGATCACCTCACACCATTTATGGCCTCTCAAACCACCGTTGTGAGGGGATGTCATGGCCTCGAACCGCCAGATCGCAGCCACCGGGCTCGCAGGTTGATGCGATTGATGGGGCTGGAGGCGATCTATCAGGC
>CAYPAX010000170.1:0-5180 GCA_964408735.1 uncultured Rhodospirillaceae bacterium
CGGGTGGCTGTTAACCACCATGTCGCTGGTTCGAGTCCGGCCCGGGGAGCCAATTTTTGTGCGGATCTCGAGTATTTGAGTGTTACCGAAAAATGGACGTAGGTACCATATAGGTACCGAGCGGCCTGACTTCGAGATCATTTCGAGGCCGTTTCCGACGCCAAGCGCAACCGTAATCGATGCCCAAGTCGGGGCGTTGCACAAACGCTTAGACTGGCCAATTGAGAGGGCTGGCACCATGAAGGCAATCTGGATAATAGTATTGCTGGCGGCTGGCGTCCTGTCCGCCTGCGAAAGTGGCTTGCCACCGGCCTCGCACTGGCGCGCCGACTGTATAAAGGCCGGCCACGCCGGGGGTACCCCGGAGCTGGACGCCTGCGTTGCAAAGAAGCAGGCCGATTATGAGGCCGAGTGCCTTTCAGCTGCCGCTGCCTGCGAATAATCAGACCTCGGCAAGCACCGCTACCTACCAGCACGCCAACGCCACAGCGATCACCATATTCGCCGCGCCTTCGGGCGCACCAGCAGTGCGTATCGAGCTTGTGCTCAAGAACGATGAGTTGCGCATCGACTCGGTTTACACGATCGGCTCCCGACAGATCGTCAAGAAGATGCATGAAAAGAAGGAGTGGCTGGCGGGCCGGAGCCAAGGAGGTCATTCCCCTGGCGCGGGAGGGATTGCCGGCTGGTTCCGGATGCCGCCCGCCTCCTATCCATCTGAATCCGGTATTACCCCGGCTCGCCCCTCTAAAATGGGAAAAGACGAGGGCGATGTCGAGCACTGCAGATTCTCCCGAGGGTTTTCAGAAGCGTTACGAGGAGCTGTTCCCTGGCGAGCCTGGGGGCGAAATGGGCGATCGACGGCATCCGCCATTACGTGGCAGCAAAGGAATCGGGGCAAACCAACCCGAACAACAACCTCAACCTTGAGGGAAGTTTCTGGGCGCAGGTCAGATTGGACGCTCTTTATGGGTCACGGCCAGTTCAGCGTGCTGTGCTCACTCTTCATTCTGATCGCTTCTCAAGTTATTTAATGACCAGTCAATCGCCTCGTAATCCGAGTGGTCCTCTACGATAAGCTGCCCCTCGCTCGCATAAACCGATGCATGTTCCAGCCAGCCATCCATTTCCCCTTCTCGCCACGTTGAACCCGCCTGAGTCTCAAAAACCGTCCTGCTTTCGGTGTCACCACCGACAGCGTCATCATAGAAATGCTCGCCCAATCCCAACCGAAACTCATTCGAATGAATTTCGATATCCGCCCAACCCCAATTGCCATTTCGATCCGTAGTCCTAAAACCAAAGCTCAAAAAGACGCCCGGCGTCACGTAAGGCATTTGTTCCAGCGCCAAAAGCGCAGCTGATGCTGACCGCATCTCCCGAGGCGACATTATGGGGGTATGGTCCCGGATTAGCCGCGAAATCGCCGAAATAGCAGCTAAGTCCGTCTCGCGGAGCGGATATTGCCCTGAGGATTGCTCCTTCGCCGCCAGCTCTCGCAGTTTCTGCGCCTCGCGCTGTCTCTGCTCGCGGTATGCCGGCCGCGTCTCCGTCTCGCCCAACTTCTCGAACACTGTCGCCAACGCCGCGAGCGGGTTGCGCAAGGATGTCTGATTGGGCTTCTTCGTCTCGGCCATATTGCTTTTCCTTTGCCAGACCAAGAATGGTCTCCGGGCTCGGTGCCGTGTCGCCCAAAAGGTCCACACCAGCACAGGTCTTGCGAGCCACTGTCACATAGAACTGGAATGCATCCGCGATTCTACCCCTTCCGGCCGGATTGGTCCAATGGCGCGTGTTGCGAAACAGCAAGCGCAGAAACGCTTCCGCTGCCCCAGCCGCCGTTCGGGTCAAGCTTCGGCAAACACTCGATCTGGGCATCGACACATTCGCTAGCTTCGTAAAGTGGCGATTTCTGCGGCGCGACGAACTGCCTCTGAACCTCCTGGCGCATGGCCGCGCGCCTTGCCGGGTCGGCGCGTTGGTAGAGGATGAGGTCGCTGAGCGGGACAGTCGGCTAGTGCAGGGTGATGGCGTTGCTTTCTTCGGCGACCTGCGCCGAAAGCTCCCTCATCTGATAGGAGAGTCCGTCACAGAGAAGACGGATATGAGGCAATCAAGGTTGCCTATGCCCAATCTGGCCCAAGATTACCTCCGCTTCGTCGTCGCCTCGCCTGCTCAACGCCCATTTCAAGATGGTTCTTTCATCCTCTTCGCGCTGGGCAGTAGTATCGCTAGCCAAGAGCGCTTGAGCTTTGGCTACGCCCGGAACGTCAAAATGCTGATCCAATCCTTGCCTTTCAGAAATTACGTCCACCACGTCCATAATCTTCCTCATACCAAGGGTTCGCCGAGCATAGAAACGCTCTAAGGCTGTCGTCGGTCTTTCAAAACTGACGGCGCCGACTTGAGTTTTGGTTTCGAGGCTTTGAACACGTCGTAAAAGATTCTTGACCACCTCAGACCTCTTTCGCTTCTTCTAGATTAATGATTCGTTGTTCGAGATCCGCCGTAAAGATGGATTCACGGGTGTGGCTAAGAAGACGCATGAGGGCCTCAGCCTGTTCTGTATCGAGCCGCCCTTCGGAGACTGCCGACAACACCTCAGCGTGAGCATTGGCGGTATCTATTGTCGTCTTCACATCTGGTAAATCGAGATCAATTGACCGCCCCCTCCTTACAGGCACCAAGCGATCGATGATCAACTTCGCAGCTTGCATGTCACCTTCTACCGCGGCTCTAATGACACTGCGAACAACGTTCTCCCCGTCCTCGCTCATCATTTTTTCAAGGAGAAGAGTGGTGCGAGAGCGGGCGCCTTTCGGCTTGCCCTTCGGGTTGCCAGAAACCCCCTTCGTGAAAGGCCGGCCTCGCTGCTTTTGCTGTTTTTTCACTCCGTTTTCAGTAGTCATCTTTCAATCGAACCTCCTGCGCAAAAAATTGACCGGGAGCAGCCTCACTCCATATGTGGATCGCCCCTAAAATGCGTTTTGCGGTTGGTATCGAGCGGTGGCGGGGTCAAAGCGAACCATGACATCTCCGGGTGTGCCGATCTGTTCGTGATAGCGGCTCTTGGCGACGCGGATCAGAGTGTCGTCGTTCATGCGGTGCACGACGATTCCGCAATCGGCCTTGTTGTACCAATGGGCGCTGTCGGAGATGTCATACAACGACGGCACCGATAGCGTGCCGTCTTCCTTCTTGTGACCGGGCTTCGCCGGATGCGCCGCAATGATCACGTGCGCCAGGTACTTGTCGGCGAGCTTCCGGAACTGCTTGATCGCGAAGCCCGTATATTCGGTCAGGCTCATGCCCTGCGGGCGGATGTGACTCATTTCGTTCCATGGATCGACGATAATTAGGCGCGCACCGTTCTGGATGATCGCCGCGGCGCAGCGCTCAAGCGTCCATTCGAGCGTCACGTCGTCGTCCTCGCTGGGCACGATGAACGTGAAATTTTCATCGATCCAGCGATCGGCCTCAGCCTGCTCGTCGTCGGTCTGTTGCCAGGCAGGCTTGCCGTGGCAATGCGTGCGCAGGTTTCGCCGATGATCGATCTGCGGCTTCTGCTCGAACGAGGCAAAGGCCACCTGCCAGCTGTAGCGCTGGTTAAGCTGGCAGGCGATCGCATTGGCGAAGGTGGTCTTGCCATGGCCGGGGATACCGGTGAGCACCACGAAGTCACCGGGCCGGGCGCGATAGTGCTTGTCGAGCCCGTCAATGCCTACGTCATGCGGCTGAGGCCGCGGCACCGGCGGCAGCTCGGACATGCGGTAGATGCCGTCCACCGCCATCCACTTCGCCGCCGAGATAACAGCGGTAACGCCCTCGGGACCTGAGCCCTGGATCACGTCGCCGAGGTCTTTGCAGCCCTTCGGATATTTCACCCACTTGCAGCGGGGCCGGCCGAGCCGAATGGCGAGATCATTGAGCAGGTTGACGCCAGGCCCGTCGCCATCGACGGCAAGGATGATCTCACGAACGCCTGACAGGGCGCCCCTCGCCTCGGTGACAAAGCTGTATTTCCTGCCGCCCTCTTCGGCGCCAAGCTCCTCGGCCGGCGCACCATCGGGCACCGACACGACGCGCGCAAAGCCCGCCTGCATGGCAGCCAGCGCGTCCAGCTCGCCCTCAGTAACGATCAGCGGATGCTCGGCAAGCGTCGGATCGGTGATGGCGTCAAAGTTCCAGAAACACTTCACCGCGCCCGCGTCCTGATAAAAACGCTTCTCGCCACTGATGGTCCGGAACTTGGTGTTCACCTGCTGCTCGCCCCGCCAGTACGGGATGCCGACCCACTCACCACCAGGCTTCTCGATACTTTCGATGCCAAGCTTCGACGCCAGCTCCGGATCGAGCCCGCGCTGGTCGAGCATTGCTGCGTGCTTCTCCGTCAGGCCTGCCATCGTCTACGCCTTTCCAGCCGCAATGGTGACACCGCCACAGGATACGATCGTCGTCGATCCGCACCGACAGGCAGCGATCACGCTTGTTGCGCCGCTGGTGCGAGCACAGCGGACACAGGGTTTTGTGATGGCCGGGCGCCGTGTTGCGGAGTCGGATGTCGTGTTTCGCCAGAAGGTCGTCATGCATGGCCTCGCCTAGTCATGGGCTGCAATTACGGCGAACGGGTCGCCAGGAACTTTGGGCTTATGGAGCGCCGCCTCGATATACGAGATCGGTTGCACCTTGTCCTCGGCAGCCATGAACAGCGCCACGAGCTTCTCGTCGACGGCATTCTTGCGCCACTTGCCGACGAGGGAGCGTGCTTGTGGCTCGGGTGTGCCGGTGTTGGTGAGAAGGGCAACGCCAGCGTCGAACACGACCTTCGCCACGTCTGGCGGGCTTCCGCCTGAAGCTTTAGCTTCAGAAGAGTTATTTTCTTCTTCTTTGCGTCGCTCCTGCGTCGCTCCTGCGTCATTTACTGCGTCGGTAGGTGCGTCGCTGGCTTTTGGCTCGGCCTGATACTTGCCATAATTACAAACGGTTATGAGCGTGCGGCCTGCGTCAGTCGCTGCGTCGATAGCTGCGTCGGTTTTGAGTCGAGTCAAGAAACGCCTTACGCGGGGCTCGCTCCAGCCCCAAGCTGCCGCCATGAACCGTGTCGAATATGAGAGCTACCTGCCGATTTGTCACCCGTTGATAACAAGGAGCTGTGCGCCCGTTTTGACGGTGGGCGGCTG
>CAYPAX010000171.1:0-5120 GCA_964408735.1 uncultured Rhodospirillaceae bacterium
AATCAGACACAGCGACACGCGTCCAGAGCAGACTTCGTCAACGGGCTGCTACGCCCTTGCGGCGCCTGCTGAACGCTACGAACAATACGGCTTGTTCGTTAACAACACCTTGCTACATGGCGACGGCAAGAACTGCCCGGCATGGATTTCCACGAGCATGGCCTGAAATTTCATAATCCATTGATTTCGCTGGTATTTGTTTCTGGCACAGCCCCTGCATCGTAGACCGCGTTCAGTTCCGCCCGCTTGGCAAGGAAAGCTTAGAATGGCCAACCCGACCTACATATCCCTGTCTGTGCAAAGCGCCCTGCGCCGCCAGATGGACATTATCGCACATAACATGGCGAATATCGGCACCGGCGCCTTCAAGTCGGAAAAGCCCATTTTCATTCAGATTCTCGACAAGGAAGGCTCGACCTCCTTCGTGCAGGATTTCGGGGTGCGCCGCGATATGGCCGAAGGCCACTTGCAGACCACCGCCAACCCCCTCGACCTGGCCATCGAAGGCGACGGTTTTCTTGTTGTCGAGGCGGAAAACGAAAGTCGCTATACGCGCAATGGCCATCTGACCCTCAATGACGCGCGTGAATTGGTAACCTCGACCGGCCATCCCGTTCTCGACGTGGACGACCGCAAGATAGAGATTCCGGAAGAGGTTTACGACATCACGATTGCCGAGGACGGCACGGTTTCGAGCGACATCGGGCCTATCGGCCGCATCAAGTTGGTCTGGTTCGAGAACCTGAACAATCTGAAACGCGCAGCCGACAGCCTCTACACCACGACCGAGGACGAGATCGAGCCGCGCGACGCCTCGGTGCTGCAAGGCTCACTGGAAACCTCCAACGTGCGCCCGGTGCTCGAGCTCACCGACATGATCAATGTGCTGCGGGCCTATCAACAGAATTCGAAGCTGGTGGAAAGCGACCACCAGATGCAGTTGGACACGATCGACAAGATCATCCAGGCCTAAGGCGGCCGGCAAAACCTTAAGAGAGCGAGGGCGCAAGCCATGAGATCCTTGAGTATCGCAGCCACGGGAATGCTGGCGCAGCAGCTCAATGTCGAGGTCATCTCGAACAATATCGCCAACATGGCGACGACGGGCTTCAAGCGTCAAAGGGCTGAGTTTCAGGACCTGCTGTATCAAAGCGACCGCGAAGTGGGCTCGACCTCGTCCGATACGGGCACGGTGGTCCCCTCGGGCATCCAACTCGGCCTCGGCGTGCGCACCGCATCGGTCTATCGCATAACGCAGCAGGGCGAGATCCTCGGCACCGACGCCCCGCTCGACGTCGCCGTACAGGGCCGCGGCTGGTTCCGCATACAGCTGCCGACAGGCGAGATGGGCTATACCCGCGCCGGCTCGTTCCAGCTCAGCCCGGCCGGCCAACTGGTAACCGCCGACGGCTATCCCGTAATGCCTGGCATTACCATCCCGGCAGAGGCCACGGCGATCAGCATAAATCCGACCGGTGGCGTTGAAGCGAAGATTTCCGGCCAAATCACGCCCTCTGTCGTCGGCACCCTGGAGCTCACGATCTTCCCCAACGAGGCCGGTCTCGAGGCCATCGGCAACAATCTGATGCTCGAAACGGCATCCTCCGGCGCCGCGACCGCGGGCGTGCCCGGGACCGCGGGATTTGGCACTGTGCTGCAAGGTTTCCTGGAAACCTCGAACGTCAATGCCGTCTCCGAGATCACGAGCCTGATTACGGCCCAGCGCGCCTATGAAATGAACTCGAAGGTGATCACCACCTCCGACGAGATGATGGCGGCGGTCACCCAGCTCCGCTAGCGAGGATTGGCATCATGACGATGATCCGTTTTCTGCCTATCGCCCTGGCTCTCACCCTGCTCGCTGCCTTGCCGGCGACAGCGGCCGCGCCACTATTGCGCCCGGCCGTGGAAGTCGACAACGCCCATGTCACGCTCGGCGATCTGTTCGAGAATCCGGGCGGCGTCGGCGATCAGGTCGTGTTCCCCGCACCTGCGCCGGGCGAAAGCATTCGCCTTACCATTGCCGACGCGTTCGACCTGGCCGCAAGCCACGGCCTGGGTTGGCAGCCGCTGGCACCATTCGAATACGTGGTCATCACGCGGGCCT
Organism: uncultured Rhodospirillaceae bacterium; assembly: GCA_964408735.1. GTDB lineage: Bacteria > Pseudomonadota > Alphaproteobacteria > UBA7887 > UBA7887 > UBA7887. The sequence continues at coordinate 2,108 of CAYPAX010000171.1, forward strand.
GGCGCCTGCTGGAGCGCGACGAGGTCATGCAGCCGCTGCAGGCCGCCTTGACCCGTGCCGGCGCCGGTCGGGAACCTGGCGAACGGGTCAGCGTCGACATTCCGGCTCGTGCGGTGCAGGTCAAGGTGGCCCGCGGGGCGCTGGCCGACATCTCAATCGAAGACATGGCCTATGACGAGAGAAATGGGCGCTTCCAAGCCACCGTCGTGATCCGCGACAGCTTTCGCGAGCCGCGCCGCCAAACGGTTACCGGGCGGGCGCTCATTGTGGTCGATTTGCCGGTTCTGCGGAGCCGTTTGCGGCCCGACCAGGTGGTTCGTGCGGACGACGTCGAATTTCGCAGCTTTCGGACCGAGCGCGTTCCGGCCGGCGCCCTTGCGGACCCCGCCGATTTCGTGGGCCTGTCGCCAAAGCGCTCGTTGACACCCGGCCGCCCGGTGCTAGCCGACGATCTCGGCCCGCCCACCATCGTCAAGCGCGGCGCCCTGGTCACTATGCAGGTCATAAATCCCAAGATGCGTCTGATAGCCACCGGCCGCGCGCAGGACCCCGGCGCGCTCGGCGACGTGATACGCGTGCAGAACGTTCAAAGCCGGCTGGTCGTGGAAGCCGTGGTCATAGGGCCCGGACAGGTCGCCGCGCAGCTTATGGCCTATGACATTGTCGGCCGATAAAAGGATCAGCCAATGCCCCGCACCTTCATGACCTTCCATCGCCTCTTGGCGGTTTCCGCCACGGCACTGCTTGGTGCCTGTTCGGCAGCAGAGCGCTTCGGCGAGATCGGCCGCGAGCCGTCATTCGACCCCATTCTCAACCCCACCCAGATGCCGGACTACGCGCCGATTTCCATGCCCATGCCGCCACAAGTGGTGGCACACCATCAAGCGAATTCGCTGTGGCGAACGGGCGCCCGCGCTTTTTTCAAGGATCAGCGGGCCTCTGAGGTTGGCGATATCCTGACCATCGAGATCGCCATCGACGACGACGCCACGATCACCAACGAGACCACACGCACGCGGGACAACGTCGACACCTCGGCAGTCACGGGCCTGTTCGGCTACGAATCGAGCCTGGGCGCTATCCTGCCGGAGGCGGTGGCGCCCGCCACCCTGCTTGGCATCGATACCGATCTCAGCAACAAGGGCACCGGCGAGATCAAGCGTGACGACCAGATAAACCTCAAGCTCGCCGCGGTAGTCACCCAATTGCTGCCGAACGGCAACATGGTGGTCCAGGGCGACCAGGAAGTGCGCGTGAACTACGAGCTGCGCGAGCTGCGCATCCGCGGCATCATTCGACCCGAGGACATCTCGGCAGCGAACACCATATCCTACGAAAAAATTGCCGAGGCCCGCATCGCCTATGGTGGTCGCGGCCAGATCCAGGACGTTCAGCAGCCGCGCTACGGCGCGCAGGTGCTTGACATCATCAATCCGTTCTAGTGGATCGACCGAGACATTTGAGACCCTGCGGCACCCGCCGCTGTTTCGGCCAAAGCGCTCAAATGTCTTGATAAGTTGACCCACCAACCAAAATGGCCAGGGGTTCGAAACCATGGACTCGAACCCCGAGACGGATCAGTCGTCGCGATAGGTCTTTTCCAGCCTCTCATGACGCTCTTGCGCATCGATGCCGAGCGTCGCGATGGGCCTCGCCTCGAGCCGTTTGAGACTGATCGGATCGCCCGTCTCGATGCAATAGCCGTATGAGCCGTCCTCGATTCGGTCCAGGGCGGCGTCGATCTTCGACAACAGCTTACGCTCACGATCGCGTGTTCTCAGCTCGAGCAGACGATCGGTCTCGATCGACGCGCGATCGGCGATATCGGACTCCTGCGTGCTGTGTTCCTGCAAATGCTGGATCGTGCCGCGCGTCTCCGCCAACAGCTCGACCCGCCAGTCTTCCAGCTTGCGGCGGAAATATTCCCGCTGTTGCGCGCTCATGAATTTCTCGTCGTCGCGCGGCCGATAGCCTTTCGGCAGGCGGGTCCGGCTCCGCTTGCGGGGCCTGGCCTGGCTGGCACCATTGACGGTCGCGGCTTTGGCATCAGGCTTGGCCGCCGCTTTGGCGGCCTTGGCCCGACCCGGCTTCTTTGCCGCCGCAGCCTTCGTTCCCGTATTGCTCTTGTCTTGCGCTCGCATGCGAACCTAGCTTGTTTTCCAAGCCCTTATAACGGTTAGTCCGAATTGGCGCGGAGTATATGAATCCAACGGGCACACTGCAACGGGTCAAAATGACCGTCCGTCAGCCAACGCTATCGGCTCAGCTGTCCCGCAGATGCTTGGCGAGTTCCACTTGGGCGCGGAGATTGATCTCGTCGATGACCGCAGTGAGGCCCGGATCGATGGCCTGTTCGCGCTGCTCGGCGAGCAGGGCCACCAGGCGCTCCAGGTCGCGTCGGGGAATGGCCCCGGAAATCAAGGCCAGGCGGACCCGGTCCAGCTGGTCGAGGATATCGCGCCCGCGCTTCGCCGCACGCCGCCGGGACAAGCTGCCATTGGGCATTTCCTGGGCGGTCAGCAAGACATCGACGGGATTGGCCGCCCGTGCGGCAGAGCTAGCCTGGGTCTCGGAGGTCGCGGTGTTGCCGAGCACCGACGCAAATGCGATGCCACCGGCCGACCCAGCTCGTCCGGCAGATCCCGGGCGGGTGGCGTTCAGGGTTCGCACTCTGTCATTGGTGATTTTCATGGCATTTCCATCTCGACGCCGCCAAGGCTCTCAGCTGCGGGTTAAGAAGCGCTTAATGATCGGCGGGCAGCGGGCAGTTCTTGCCCGGGCGGCATGGCGAGCCGGGTCGCAAATTGCCGGGCCAGACCGGGAGGCACGCTCCTGGCCAGGCGAAAGCCACAAGAATCAAGGCCTTACCGAGCGCCCGCGAATGGCACGGGATTGGCATGTCAATGCGCACCATCTGCCAACGAGGCTTGCAATGACTGTGACCGCGCCCCGCCCGCTCCTTAACAGCCCGTTGACGAAGTCTGCTCTGGACGCGTGTCGCTGTGTCTGATTC
>CAYPAX010000172.1:0-5057 GCA_964408735.1 uncultured Rhodospirillaceae bacterium
GGCGACGTGGGGGTGGCGCACCTTCTCGATGCCCTCGTAGAGCGAGATGCCGGCGCCGAGGCCAAAGATCATCACCGCCACCACGAAGGCGTAGAAATAGATCTCGCGGCCATAGCCGAAAGGATGCTTGGCATCGGCCGGCTTTGCGGACCGCTTCAGGCCATGCAGCAGCAGAACCTGGTTGACGGTATCGACCAGCGAATGGATCGCTTCGCTGAGCATGGCGGAGCTGCCCGTATAGGCCGAGGCCGCAAACTTGGTGACCGCGATCAAGCCGTTTCCGGCCATCGCCGCGAGCACCACCTTGCGTGAACTCTGTGCCGCCATCGTCTCACTCCCATGCCACGTCCCAGCGCCAGAGAGTAGAGCCTGCGAGGCGGGTTTGGAACCGGTTTGACCGGGCCCGGTGAGGCTTGATAGGGTCGCCCACCAGCACAATCCGGAGGACACTATGACGCAGAGGCTGCTCAGCGAGCAGGAGGTTGCCGCCTATCACGACCAGGGCTTTCTGGTTGTGGATTCATTGATTCCCGAAGCCATATTGGCCGATATCGAGCGCGACCTTGGCGGGCTCCTCGACGGTGCGCGCGAGCGCAGCAGCAGTGATACGGTCTTCGATCTCGAAGATAGCCATACGCCGGCAGAGCCGCGGGTGCGCCGCATCAAGCAACCGCATTTGCATTGCGGCATTATCGATGCGCTGCTGCGCAACCCGTTGATCTCCGACATCGTCGCCCAGCTCGTCGGGCCGAACGTACGCTTCCAGGGCACCAAGCTCAATTTCAAGAGCGCCGCGTTCGGTGCGCCTGTCGACTGGCACCAGGACTGGGCCTTCTATCCCCACACCAATGACGACATTCTGGCGGTGGGTGTCATGCTCGACGCCATGACCCCTGACAATGGCCCGCTGATGGTTCTGCCGGGCAGCCACAAGGGGCCGGCCTACGACCATCACAACGGCGATGTGTTCTGTGGTGCCATGGATATGGCAGCCTGCGGCTTCGACGTGGCGGATGCGCTGCCGGTGTTAGGCCCGCGCGGCTCAATCAGCCTGCATCATGTCAAGACCGTGCACGGCTCGTCGCTCAACACCTCGGGCGCCGACCGCCGCCTGCTGCTGTTCGAGATGATGGCAGCAGACGCCTGGCCCCTGATCGGCGCGCCGCACCGCTATGAGGGCCTCGACGATTTTCGCTCGCGCATCGTCGTCGGAGATCAGACTTTGGAGCCCCGCCTGGAGCCCGTGCCCGTGCGCATCCCGCTGCCGCGCCCGGCCGACGCCGGCTCGATCTACGACGTGCAGAAGAACATGGCCAGGCGGCAGTTCGCGACCTACGAGGAGAGTGCGGCAGCGGCGGAATAAGGGCTGGCGGCGTTGGACGAGTAGACCGCTTCGTAAAGGCGAACGGAGATGCGGGGTTGAGGCTTGGGTGAGCTGTATCCGGCCGCGCCGCTCGTTGAGCACAATCCATAAAATTTTAGGGAATAGTGCATTTGCACCATGACGCGGTCGCGGCGTTGTGGCTGAATCCCGTTCGAGCCGGTACCGCAAGCACTGTTTGCACGAAAGTCGGCCGGGAAATAACCGCTCAAGACTGCGACAGCCATGTCGGGGGACAGTCGTTGAGCGGAAAAACCAGGGAGCAGAGGCGGATTTTGCGCGGGGCTACGGTTGGCTCCGGGACGTGGGCCTTTGAAACAAGGCGGAATGGTGACGATGACTGCTCGCGATGTCTTGGGATTTCCTGCGAAGGGCGAAGAGCCGCACAAAGGCTGGACTCTATGGCGCTTTTTGCGCGATCGCGCCGGTGCGAGCGCAATCCTGGTCGCCCTTTCGCTACCTGTGCTCATCGGCTTTGTCGGGCTCGGCGTCGAGACTGGAGTCTGGTACCTGGAAAAGCGCGAGCTGCAGGAAGCTGCCGATTCCGCGGCACTTGCCGGCGCGCGAGAATTCGCCGCCAATAACGCCACGCAAACGGCGATGCTGGCCGCAGCCACCACTGCGGTGAGCAAGAGCGGCTTCTCCGGCGTGACGCCTGTGATCAACCAGCCGCCATCGACAGGCCTTTTCGCCACGGGCGGCACCTATGCCGATCCGAATGCCGTCGAAGCTATCGTCACGGAGACCTACAGCACCTATTTCGTCTCGCTTTTCGGCCTCAACAGCGTCGACATCACGACGCGCGCCGTGGCCGTAGAGGGCGGTGGCAACTCGAACATGACGGCCTGCATCGTGGCCCTGGCCGAAGGTTACCCCAATGAGCCAGAGATTTGCGGCAACAATGCCACCGGGGTCGTATTTCAGGGCTCGCTAGACCTGGACTTGTCGAGTTGCACCGCGCATTCGAACGATTCCTGCGGCCCGAGCTACGACTTCAACGGCAATCCCACGATCTCTGTGGACTGCCTGACCTATAGCGGTGGCTCGGAAGTCGGGGTCGATCCTGTCAGCGGGGACAGCAGCAATCTCACGCTCACCAATTGCGACGAGCCAACCTACGCCGATGTCGTCGCCAACCCCTTTTCCGGCGCTTTCGTGCCTTCGAGCCTAGGCTCGTGCCACGCCGCGCCGGACGGCGTGCCTGACCCGTCCGATCCGACAAATACCGACAAGCGGGTCTTTACGCCGGGCTATTACTGCGACACCGATCCCAGCCCGAGCGCCGGCGGCATCGAGCTGCTGGGCAGCACCGGCCAGTCGAACACCCTCGAGCCCGGCGTCTATTTCCTCGAGGGCAGCGTCCGCATCAACGGCGCATCGCTGTCTGCCAACAAAGTGACCATCGTGATGGTCGATAGCGACGGCACGTTCGATTTCAACGGCAATGGCGACCTGACGCTGATAGCCCCGACCTATAGCGATATTTTCGACAGCAGTTTGGCGCCAGCTTACGATCTCATCTATTCCCAAGGCACCCCGACGACCAGCCACAACTGGGCAGGCCTCGCCCTCTACATCACCATGACGAGCGATCTTGGCGACAGCAATCCATGCTCCAACAAGATCAACGGAACAGCCTATATGCAAGTCAGCGGCGCGGTCTATGCGCCCAACACCTGCATTACTTTCACCGGCAACAACAGCAGCGGCGGCCCTGACGATTCCTGCTTCCAGCTCATAGCCGGCAACATCACGCTCGCGGGCAACGTCACCATGAGCAGCGATGATTGCCAAATGGGTGGCGGTTCGGGCGGCAACGGCAGCACCTACGGAGCCATAGTGGGGTTAGTGGAATGACAGCGATCAGGAAAAGACTGGCTCGCCTCGTCGGGCGCACCACAAGGGATCGCCGCGGCGTTGCCGCCGTGGAGTTCGCATTGTTTGCGCCCGTCCTTCTGGTGCTGACCGCGGGCGTGATCGATTTCAGCCTCTATGTCGGCACCCGCATCGAGCTCGAACAGGCGCTGCGGGCAGGCGCGCAATATGCGCTCAAGGACTTCAAGGATTCGACAACCATCAGCGCGGCCGTGACCGCCGCCACCGATCTGTCGTCGGTCAGCGTGAGCTACGATCCCGCCACCGATTCCTATTGTGAGTGCCCCGACGGCACGACGAATGCTTGTCCGGGCAATGCCAGCTATTCCGCCTGCTCTACCGGCGAGCGTCCTGGCCTGTTCGTGACGCTCAGCGGTAGCACCACGTTCGATCCGATGTTCGCCGACCTGCCGGGTCTGTCCAGCAACATGTCGGTCACCCAACAGGTGACCATGAGGGTAAGATGATGCGCTCCGTACCATGCAACCGCAGGCAAGGCTGGTGGCGAGACCGCTCCGGCGCCGCCGCCGTCGAAATGGCTTTCGTGCTGCCCCTTTTCGTGGCTTTTCTGATGGGCATCATCGAGACCGGCCGCCTGTTCTGGTATCAGGTCTCTCTGCGCCAGGCGGTCGAACAGACGGCACGCTACGCCATGGCGGAGTACACACGGGAATCCTTTTACAACGACAATTTCGCCACCTGGTTTGGCAATTGGTCCGCGTCGCTGGAATCTCAAGCGGCCCCGGAAATTTATGCCTGGAGTGGAGACGGTATCACCTTCTCGGCCACCACCACGGCGGCAAACGCCACGACCAATATCGATTTCGTGACCATCGATGCCAGCTACACCTTCACATTCATTGTCGATGTCATCCCGGGCATGTCGACGGTAGAGCTCACTGCAACGTCCCGAACGCCGCTGGTCGGCTATGGCACCACCTACGCAGGTTGATCGCAGACGCGAACAGGAGGACACTATGACCGTATCCGTAACCGCAGCGCCCGAGCGCACCATGTCCCTTTCGCCAAAGCTTTACTTCTCGCTTCTCGTGGTTGCCTGCACCATCGCGCTCGGATGGGCGCTGGCGGTTCAGCTCGAGCGTGGCCTGTTCCTGGGCAGCCTGGGCCTTTTCCAGCAGGTCAGCTATATCGCCTTGATCCTGCTCGGGTCGGCGGGAATCCTTTTCGGCAGCGCCGTAAAGCGGGGGCGCCTTGCCATGGTCATCGCCACCTTGTGCATGCTCGCGCTGTTCGCCAATTTCATCTTCGCCTGCATGCAGGTCGGTGGCGAGATGGGTGTGTGGAGCGGCCCGGTGAGCCTGCTGCAGCAGTCTTCGAGCATGCGGTTCAGCGAGACCACGTGGTCCCTGCTAGGCATCTCCCTTGCCGGCTGGAACGGTACCATCGCCTTGTTGCTCGGCTTGGTGTCGCTGGCAACGCTGCTGCGCTGGAGCCGCAACTGAGCCTTGGCGTTACTCGTCGGCAAGCGGTAGCTCGAACCAAAATGTGGAGCCTTCTCCGACCACGCTGTCGAAGCCGATAGCGCCGCCCATGCTTTCCACCAGCTGGCGGCTGATGGACAGCCCGATGCCGGTGCCCTCGATGCGCGATGACCCGGCGTCGAATCTTGAAAACGGGCGGAACACCTCGGCGCGGTTTTCGGCGGCGATGCCGGGGCCGGTATCCGTGACGCACATGCGCACCATGTAGGTGTGGGTGACGGTCACAACGACGCTTACCGTCCCCCTGGATAACGTACAAAATCTTTCGCACATTTGCGGGCGACGATGGTTCCTTTCAG
>CAYPAX010000173.1:0-4940 GCA_964408735.1 uncultured Rhodospirillaceae bacterium
GGCGCGACCCGCCGCCATCACCTGGCAGATCGGCTCGGATTCGGGCCTGGCCACGAATCAGGCGACCTACAGCGTCGAGGGCGCGGACGGGTTTGCGGTTCGCCTGCGTCTCGATTGGCCGCTGGACGCGGCGGACGAGCGCGCGCCTGTCAGCATCAAGGCTCGCCCGGGCGCCGGCAGCCCGAGAATCTACTTCGCCGGCAACCGAATGGGCGGGCAACATCCGAGCATCGAATTCGAATTCATCCGAAATGGGCTGGACATCCGCCCCGGCGATTTCACCATCGAGGTCTCGCCAGCGGATCGGATCGGCCTGGCGGCCGGCGATATCTCGATCCTCGGGATACTCAATGCCAGCGTCAGCCATAACCAGGAGATGCTGATCAAGGTGTTCCCCGACGACGCGCCCTAGGATCCTTCGTCGGGACTGAAAATCCAGACTGGCACCTTCTCGCTGCGGCCGCGCAGCTCGTGCTCTCCGCCTTCGCGGAAACCGTCGAGCAGGCCGTCGGCCTCGTCGCCCGCCTGCCGGCGCACCGCCTCGACAAAGGCGCCACTGACGACGATGCCGCAGTCGAGCTTGCGGGTCAGGCCTTCGAGCCGGCTGGCGGTATTGGTGGTGTCGCCGATGACCGCGAATGCCATATTGCGCTCGCTGCCGATGTCGCCGAGCACGGCGGGGCCGTAGTTGAGGCCGATGCCGATGCGCACGGGCTTATCTCCCAGCTCCACCCGCTCGGCATTCCAGCGTGCCAGTGTGTCATGCATGGCGCGGGCGCAGCGCAGCGCATCGACCGCATCGTGCTCGCCGGGATCGGGCACGCCGAAGGTCGCCAGCAAGGCGTCGCCGATGAACTTCTCCATGACGCCGTTATGGGCGAACACTTCCTCTTCCATGCGGCTGTGGAAATCGCGCAACAGCAGCATGATCATTTCCGGCGATTGCACTTCCGAGATCTGGGTGAAGCCGACGATATCGGCGAAAAGCACGGCAACGTTCTGCCGCCGCACCGGCCCCAACGGCTGGTCCCGCTGCGCCAGCTCCTCGACGAGCTTGGGTGAAAAATAGCGTGACAGGTTCGATCGCGCCTGGGCGGTGTCGCGAAACACCCTGAAAGCCGCCGCCATGTCGCCGACCTCGTCCTTGCGATTCTGTGCCGGCAATTCGACGGAGGTATCGCCGGAGGCCAGGCGGACCAGCGCGTTGGTCATATCGACCAAGGGCTGCACCACCCGCGGCGTGACGTAGAAGACGATGATCGAGATGGCGCCCGAGACCGTGGCGGCGATAACGATGAGCAAGAGAATCTGGCCGCTGCCGATGGCATCCTGGGCGCGCGAGCCGTCGCTGGTGCTGGCGGCTTGCGCGCCATCGACCAGGCTTCGGGTGACCGAGCCGAGCCGGGCGGCGATCTCGGTCCCGGCGTGCAATGCCTCGCTCGCCGCCGCCGTGCGCTCGAGCTCCTCATGACGCAGGTCGAAGAGGTTCCCCGCTTCGCCGCCAAAGCCGATCAAGGCATGAACAATCTGATCCAGCTGACCGTATTCGGGAGCGGAAAGCTGCTTGCGCAACACTCTTGTCATTCTGCTCCGCGCGGCCTCGAAGCGCTCCCGCAAGGGCTCGATCAGACGGCGGTCCGACACGCCGCTCGCCTCGTTGAGCAGCCCGGCAGCCAGATTCGCCTCGGCTCTGACGGTGAGAAGCGCGCTCAGCCTCACTACCCCGTGGTCGACCAGCGTGGTGATCTCGGTCTGCCCTTCTCGCACCGCCTCCTCGGCGGTGATGACCACATCGAAGACGGCATCGTCGATGACGCCAACGAGGGTCAGGATCAGTCTTTCATGCGCCGCCCTGATATCCCCGGCAAGGGCGGCAACCGTGACCACCTCCGCCTCTCCCGCCGTCTCGTCGAGACCCGAAAGCTCGCGCCGACGCAGGCGGAATATGTTGTCCGTGGCCAGGCCCTGGCGCAGCAGGTCGCGCGCCTGCCTCTGCACGCGATCTTTCTCAGGCGAGTCGGGCAACGCCTCAAGGTCGCGCATGATGCCGTCGGACGCCGCCACGAACTGTTCGTATACCGGCTCGATCAGGTCGCGGTCGGAAATCATCGCGACCTGGGCCAGCAGACCCGCCGCGTAATTGGCCGCGGCCTTGATCTCGAGCAGATGCTGCGCCCGGGCGACGCCGCCGTCGACCAGCTGCGTCATACGCAAGGCCGTGTCGCGCGAGACCGCCTCGCTGCTCATGATGGTGTCGAACGCGGCGTCGTCGATCAACGGCTCCAGCGTCTCCAGCGCCTGACGATGGACGGCCGCCAAGTCCGCCAGGGAGTCGCGCATCCTCGCCCGCAAGGCCAGCCGGCCTTCGACCACGCCATCCAGGTGCGAAAGATTTTCTGCGATCTCGGTCTGCAAGGCCTGCAGTTCCGTCAATGCCGCCTGGTCGACCGCCGTCGACTCCAGCTCCGCCAACAGGGCCTGGAGCTTCTGCTCGGTCGCGGCCAGAACCCTGCGCGCCTGCGCCCGGGCGTTCTGGGACTCGCTTGCCATCAGGGCAGGAGCCGAGGCCGTTATCTCGGCAACTTCCGTGGCGATGGCGTGCGCTCGCGATATCGAGGGAACGGTGGACGCGGTAATGCGCGAGACGGCGCTGTCGATCTCCAGGAACGCCAGCCAGGCAATGACGCTCGCCATAATCGTCATCGTGATCATCGCACCGAAAGCGGCGAGAAGCTCCGCCTTGATGCCGAACCGTCTGCCGCGCTTGGCGACGAGCTCGATCGCCTGTCCGGCGGCGACACCGGACCCGGCCTCCGCCGTAAGCTGACTCACGGCCTCATCCCTCACCATCACTGAGCCGCTGGAACCGCCCCTCGGGTCCGATCACGGTCAGGAAAACCTGGTCCAGGCCCTGGTTGTCGGAGGAGCCGAAAACCATCGCCAGCCCGCCCAGGTCGAACTCTCCGATGTCATAGATCGTAGACATGAGCCGCTGGCGGGTGATCTCGGGGCCGGCGGCGTTCAGGGCTTCAACAACCAACCGGCCGATCAGATAGCCTTCGAGGGAAACGAAGCCGGGCCTGGCGTCCGGGTTCGAGGCCAATATGGCTTCGCGGTACTGCCTGACGATAGCCATGCTGCGGTCGTCGGGGAGCGGCACGACCTGGCTGACGATCACCCCTTCGCCGTCGGCGCCGAGCTCCTTGGCCAAGGCGTCGCTGCCGACGAACGAGATATTGACGAAACGGGCGTCGAGATCGAAGCGCCGCGCCAGCTTGATGAATGCGGCGCAAGGCTTGTAGGCGCCGACCATCACCACGGCCTCAGGCCGGCTTCTGCGGATCGCCAGAAACGCGGTCTTTACGGCGGTGGTGTTGCGCATGTAGGTGCCTTCGGCGACCAGCGCCATGCCGCGCCGGTCCAAGGCCTTGACCACGCCGGCCAGGCCGACACGCCCGAAGGAATCATCCTGGTAGAGAATGGCCACCCGGCTGAGGCCGAGATCGTCGACAAGATAGCGTATCCAGGCTTCGGTCTCCTGGTCATAGGACGCACGGATGTTGATGACGTTGCCAAGCCGGGTGTCGCGCAGAAATCCGGCACCGGTAAAGGGGCCGATGAAGGGCACGTCGGATGCCGTGGCGATGGGCTGCACCGCCCGCGAGGTCGGTGTGCCCACCTCCCCTATCAAAGCGAAGACCTGGTCGTCAGCGATCAGCCGCCTGGTGTTTTCTATCGCCTTGGTCGGCTCATAGCCGTCGTCATAGGAGACAAGCTCCAATATGCGGCCATGCACCCCGCCGCTGTCGTTGGCCTCGTTGAAAGCGGCGAGAATGCCTTCCCGGACGCCGGTACCCAATGCGGATGCGGGTCCCTGAAATGCTGCGGATTGGCCGAAAAGGATCTTGTTTTCGCTGATGCCGGGCTCGGCGAAGGCAGGCCCGAGCAATCCCACGGCAAGCAGCAGCGCACCCGCGAGCCGCAGGTACGAAACATGCCAAATCAAACGCCTAGTCATCCCCCAGTAACCGGCAAAGGACGGTATTCCCCCTGAGATGTCCCGATCGCCGCTCCTATCGCTTGAGAAGGGTACCACAATTTGGACTGGCAGCGAACAGCGCGCCATATTCGTGCCCCCGGCTGGACCTGAGCTGCACTGCCGCGCAGAATGGGGCCATGACCGCCAAGCGTCGCATTTCCTCGGCATTCCTCGCCCTTGCCTGCCTGCTTGCCCTGCCTGCAGCGGCCAATGACGTGCGCATCGTCGTGCTCGGCGACAGCCTGACCGCAGGCTATGGCCTGGCGCTGGAAGAGGCGTTTCCGGCCCGGCTCGCGGCGCGGCTCGAAGGCGCCGCCGTACTCGATGCGGGCGTCTCCGGCGACACCTCTGCCGGTGGTTTGGCGCGCCTCGACTGGGTGCTCGGCGACCGTCCCAGCCATGTCATCGTGGCACTCGGCGCCAATGACGGGCTGCGCGGTATCGAGCCCGCGGTAATGGAGGCCAACCTCGCCGCCATTCTGCAGCGCCTGGCCGACGACGGCATCCCGGCGCTGCTCGCCGGCATGCTGGCGCCGCCCAATATGGGCAGCGACTACACGGCCGAGTTCAACGCCGTCTTCCCCCGCCTGGCCGAACGCTTCGGCGTGCCGCTCTATGCCTTCTTCCTCGACGGCGTCGCGGCACAGCCGGCACTGTTGCTGGAAGACGGCCTGCACCCCAACGCCGCCGGTGCGGACGAGATCGCACGGCGCATGGCACCCATGGTGCGCGACTGGCTGGCGCAAGCGGAGGGACAATGAGACAGGGACGGATCATAGGGCTGAGCGTGGCGCTGGTCGCCGCCATCGTCGTCGTCGCCGGCAATGTCCTGGCGCAGAGCCGGCTCAATCCGGCCATCGCGCGCCTGGCGGCGGGCGAGCCGGCGCTGGGCGTCTTCGCC
>CAYPAX010000174.1:0-4902 GCA_964408735.1 uncultured Rhodospirillaceae bacterium
CTTAATATACGCTCACCAACCATATTCTACCGAGCCGTGAATAATCCGGGCTAGGTAATCTATGTTCTCAGAGTATTTCATAACAACCCGCCCCCCAACACTGCCTTCTTATTGAACCCAAGTTCCCTTTGGTACTCAAAACTATAGTCGCATGGGGAGTAAGCGACCGCCGCCCTGCCTTCCGTCGCCCCCCTAGGCGGCCGCCTGAGCCAGATACTTCGCGGCATAGGCCACGTAGACCTCCTTGCCGCGGGCGAACAGGCTTCGTTCCTGCTCGCTGACCGGGCGGAATTCCCGCGCCGGGCGCCCGGCCCAGATGTGGCCGGCCTTGACCACGGTGCCGGGCTCGACATAGGCGCGGGCGCCGACGATGGCGCCGTCCTCGACCACCACGCCATCGGCCATCTCGCAGCCCATGCCGATCACGCAGTCGTCGCCCACCGTGCAGCTGCCCATACGCACGTTGTGGCCGATGGTCACGCCGCGGCCGACCGTGATCGGGCCGAGGCCGGGTCTGGTCGCCATGATGGTGTTGTCCTGCACGCTGGTCTCCGGCCCGATGGCGATGGCGCCGCCGTCGGCACGGCAAACGGTAGCGTACCATATGCTTGAGCCGACGCCGACCGAGACCTGTCCCGCCACCACGGCACCGGGCGCGACGAAGGCGGCCGGATCGATGGCGGGCGCGTGGCCGGCGAGGGAGAAGAGCGGGCCGTCACCCTCCGGCGCGAAGGGGGCCATGTCGAGGGGCGGCAGGGGGCAGCTGTCGTGCTCGCCCTCGCTGCGCCCGGTGATCACGGCACCGCGCCAGGTCACGAGGTCCTCAGGGCCGATATCGCCGATCGGCCGCGCCGGGTTGCCGACATATAGCTTTCCACCCGCCAAGGTTTTGCCCGGCGGCACCAGGGCGCCCGCAGCTATGACAGCGCCCTCGCCGACCACGGCGCCGTCCATGACCACGGCACCGTCGGCGAGGATGCAGTCGTCGCCGATGGTGCAGGCATGGGTCAGGGCGAAGCGGCCGACCAGTACGCGCGCACCCACATGGGTCGGCAGAAAGCCGTCGGCGATATGGGCCGTGGCGCGGTCGAGGTAGCGGGTGTGCTCGCCGATGGTGATGGTGTGGCCGTCGGCGCGGATGACCGCGAACGGCGACAGCGCCACGCCCTCGCCGAGGGTGGCGCGGCCTATCACCACCGACTTGTCGGACAGCAGCACGCCGTTGCCGAGGCTCGGCCCGTGTTCGAGATAGTGCTGGACGAGTGCCGTCATGTTGCCTGCCTTTGTCGCTCTTTCGCTCTTGCCGCCCGCGCCAGAGCCTGTACGGCGGCCCGCGCCTGGTCAGGGTCGGCGACCGGGGCGGAAAAGTCTAGCCGCGCGACACGCCCGCCGGCCCTCAGGTCGACGCCGAGGGGATCGATGCCCGTCATCCGCCAGCCCTCGCCGTCGAGGCCGAACGGCTCTGTCGCGTATTCGGTGACAATCTCGGCTTCCGCCGCCGCCAGCGCCGGTGCCTCGACGGAGAGGGCCTCACCCTCTACCCAATCTATCATTCCGAAACCGGCCACGAGATGGGCACGCGCTATGCCGACGCGGTAGAAATTGAAGTCGCCGAAGTCGGCATAGCCCGCAGCCGAGGGGTGACGGGCCAGATAGCGCGCCCGTGTGGCATCGGATGTACATATCTCGGCCCGGCCTTGTAGCGTCACCCGCGCGCCAGTCAGGGGATCGTCGAGGCCGGCGGTGTTTTCGAACAACAGCGACACGCGCCCGTCGGCCTGGATATTGCGTGTGTGCTCGGCAAGGTCGGAGAGCAGAAGCAAGGGTGAGCCGCCATGGTCGCAGGCGGTCAAGACCAGGGAGGCGTAAGGGGCGCCGTCCAGCAAGGTCGCCAGGGCGCCGCGATCGCACGCCCGCACCAGATGCCGCGCGCACTCGGCCGGCATCAAATCCGTCTTCTGCTCCGTCATGGCGCCAATCTACAGCAAATCCTGCGCGCGGGTTCTGGAATCACGCACCGGCGACAACCATATGATGCGGCGTGGCAACCCCCTCGCCAGAGAGAGGAGACAGCGTGACATCCCGAATCGCAATCGTCGACGACGACCAGAACATTCTCACCTCGGTGGGCATCGCGCTGGAAGCGGAGGGCTACGCCATCCGCACCTATACGGACGGCGAACAGGCACTCAAGGGTCTGGCCGACGAGCCCGCGGACCTGGCCGTGCTCGACATCAAGATGCCGCGCATGGACGGCCTGGAGATGCTCACCCGGTTGCGCCGGGAGTCCGCCATGCCGGTGATCTTCCTGACCTCCAAGGACGACGAGCTCGACGAGCTGCTGGGGCTCAAGCTGGGGGCCGACGACTACATCACCAAGCCGTTCTCCGTGCGGCTGCTGATCGAGCGCATCCGGGCTTTGCTGCGCCGCGTGGAACTGGTGCGCGGCGAGGAGGAGACCGCGGCCGAAGCCGAGCAGGCCGTGCTCAGCCGCGGCGAGCTGATGCTCGATGCGGCCCGCCACCTCTGTACCTGGAAAAGCGAGAGCGTGGCGCTGACCGTAACCGAGTTTCTCATCCTGCAGGCCTTGGCCAGCCGGCCCGGCCACGTCAAGAACCGCGACCAGCTCATGGACGCGGCATATGGCGACAATGTCTATGTCGACGACCGCACCATCGACAGTCACATCAAGCGCATGCGCAAAAAGTTCCGTGACATCGATACGGAATTCGGCCACATCGAGACGCTGTATGGCGTCGGCTACCGATACAGCGAAGACTGAGCCCCGCAAGGACGGGCGCATAGAGCCAAGGCTGGGCCCTGCCCCGGTCGCGGCGGCCGAGACCGCGCGCGCTCGGCCGAGACCGCGGCGGCGGCGCTTCTCGGCGCTGACCCAACGCATCCTGGCGATCAACCTGCTGGCGCTGGGTATCGTTGTCGCCGGCTTCGTCTATCTCGACCAATATCAGCGCGGCCTTATCGAGGGGCGCCTGGAAGCGCTCGCAACCCAGGGCCTGATCATCGCCGCGGCGCTCGGCGAGGCGGCCGTGCCGCGCGATCCCACCCTGCCCCAGCGCATCGACCCGCGGCGTGCCGCCGACCTGGTGCAGGCCCTGGTCAAACCGCTGCACAGTCGCGCCCGGGTGTTCCAGAACGACGGCGAGCTCGTGGTCGACAGCCGACGCCTGGTCCTGGCGCGCTCCCGCGTCGAGATGCAGGAGCTGCCGCCGCCCGAGCAACCGGGCCTGCTCGACCCGCTGCTCGACAGGCTTTACGGCGTCATGGACCGCATCCTCGTCGGCGACCTGCCGCGCTATACGGAAAGCAGCTATCAGCGCGCCGAGCAGCATGCGGAGGTGGTGCGCGCCTTGCGCGGCCAGATCGGCGCCCAGGCCCGGCTCGACGCCGAAGGCACGGTCATCCTCAATGTCGCGGTGCCGGTGAGCCGCTTCAAGGCTGTGCTCGGCGCCCTGCTGCTGACGGCGGATACGGAGGATATCGCCGCCCGCGTGCGCGCCACCCGCGGCGATGTGCTCGGCCTCGGCCTCGCCGCCCTGGCCATTACCGTGCTGCTGTCGCTCTATCTTGCCCACACCATTTCTCGGCCCATCCACCAGCTGGCAATGGGGGCTGCGCGTGTGACCGGCGGCCGCGGCGGCGCGAACGAAATTCCCGACCTCGCCGGCCGCGACGACGAGATCGGCGACCTCAGCAATGCGCTGCGCACCATGACCCGCGAGCTGCACGAACGCATCGACGCCATCGAGGGCTTCGCCGCCGATGTCGCCCACGAGCTCAAGAACCCGCTGTCGAGCCTGCGCAGCGCCCTAGAAACACTGGACCGCGTTGGCGAAGGCGAGGCCCGCGAGCGCCTGTTGCAGATCCTTGTCGAGGACATCGATCGCATGGACAGGCTGATCACCGATATCTCCGCCGCTTCGCGGCTCGATGCGGAGCTCAACCGCGCCGTCATGGAGCCGCTCGACCTGGCCGCCCTGCTCGACGCCCTGGTGCCACTGCGCGACAGCATGACCGATGCCGAAGGCCTCTCGATCACCTATGCCGCCGACCGGCCCGGCCCGGCCATGGTGCGCGGCGTCGCCGACCGCCTCGGCCAGGTCTTCCGCAACCTCATCGACAATGCGGTGACTTTCAGCCCCCCCGGAGGCACGATCACGGTGCGCATGTCCCGCGTGGCGGGCGGGGTGGCCATTACCGTCGACGACGAAGGCCCCGGCCTGCCGCCGGGCAAGGCGACGGCGATATTCGACCGCTTCTATTCCGAGCGCCCGGCCGGCGAGAAGTTCGGCACCCATTCCGGCCTCGGCTTAAGCATCTCGAAGCAGATCATCGAAGCCCATGGCGGCCACGTCCACGCCGGCAACCGCAGCGAAGGCGGCGCCCATTTCGAGGTCTGGCTGCCAAGCTGATCACGATGTGGATAAAGGAGACATCATGAGCACAGCCGCGGCTCGTATCGCCAAGGTCGAGATTGACGATATCCGCGTGCCGACGTCGGACGACCTGCTGGGCTCGGACCCGTTTCACCGCAAGCCGGACTATTCCGTGGCGCTGGTGCGGATTCATACTGACGGCGAACAGGTCGGCTGGAGCGTGGTCTTTGCCATCGGCGCCGGAACCGATTGGTTGGTGCATGGGTTGCGTGATCTGGCGCTGCTGCTGGACGGGCTGGACATGCGCGATTTCGCCGCCAATCCGGGCAAGGTTCAGCGCCGCCTGTTGGATCATCACCAGTTGCGCTGGCTCGGCGACGGCGTCTTCCGCATGGTGGTCGGCGGCCTGGTCAACGCCTTGTGGGACCTGTGGGCGAAAATCGAAGGCAAGCCGCTATCAGCCCGTTGATTAAGTGGCTTTGCTGATTCTCACTCCCAGACGATGAAT
>CAYPAX010000175.1:0-4635 GCA_964408735.1 uncultured Rhodospirillaceae bacterium
GAATCAGACACAGCGACACGCGTCCAGAGCAGACTTCGTCAACGGGCTGCTAGAGCCGGTAATCGACGACGTCGTCGACGAGGGGATGACGAAGATATCGGGCGACTATCTGGACGCGGTTCCGGGCCTGGCCGATGCGGACGGCACCTTGACCCGCTACAAGCTCTACCTGTTCGAGACCTACTACAATCAGTCGGGCGGCTGCGGCGCGTTCTCACCAGCCAATTATACCGAGACCGCAAGTTGTCTGCCTACCGAGCTCGCTCACGAGCGCCGCAATGTCCGGATCGTCGTTGTCGATTGCGGGTATTGGGGCGTCTCGGGCAAGTCCGAGCTCGACATGGAGCTTTTCTTTGTCGATGTGTTCCTGACCGAGGAAGCCGATCCGCCCAACGATGCCACGATCTATGCAGAGATTCTGCGCGACCCGGTCGGTGATGCGACCCATAACTGGGGCGGAGCGGACGACGAGGTGTTGAATGTTCGACTTGTGGAATAGGTTTCGCGGCGACCGCCGCGGCGTCGCCGCGGTCGAGTTCGCCCTTCTTTTGCCGATGCTGCTAGTGCTGTTGGTCGGCATCGCCGAGGTCGGTCGCTATCTCGGCCAGGCCGAGGCGGTGGAGAAGGGCTTGCGGGCCGGCGCCATGTATGCCGCCCGCCAGACCCTCACCGGGGGTAATCTGAGCGGCGCCGCGCAGACCACGATCAAAAACCTGGTGAAGCGCGGCACCATAGACACCTCCGGCGCCTACCTCGCCGCCGGCTGGGGGGAAGGCGGTGCGAAGCTGACGATCACGGTCACCTCGACAGCGAGCGGAGTAACGGGCCTGAACGTCGATGTCATAGAGCTCACCGCGGAGGTGCCCTATGACGAGATGCTGCCGGGCATGCTGGCCTTCGTCGGTATCAGCTCGCTCAGTCTGACCATGAGCCACGAGCAGGTCCATGTTGGTGCGTAGGGGCCTGACGGCGTTGTTGCGCCGCCTCGCCCGCGACCGCCGCGGCGCGGCAGCGGTCGAGTTCGCGTTGATCTCGCCTGTGCTGTTCCTGCTGACCCTCGGCATGATCGAAGTCGGCATGATCCTGCTGGAATGGCATCGGGTGGGCGAGGCCGCGCGGGGCGGGGCGCGCCAGATCTTGATAGGGGATCCAATCGCTGAATTGGCCTCGTTGTCGACCACCGGTATCACCTGTGCGGGCGCCGACAATGGCAGCGTGACTTGCACGGGAGCCCAAAAGTCGTCGTCGAATGCGTTCGCCGACGCTCTTGCGGTCATGCAGGATATCGCCCCCAATCTTGAGGGCTCGAACGTCACGATCGCCTACACCGACAGTGTGGTTACGAGTATCGATGGCTTGATCACGCCGGTTCTGAGCTTGAGCGTTACCAATTACCAGTACACGTTCTTTTTCCTGCAAACGGTGCCGGGTATCGGCAGCACGATGACATTGCCCGCCTTTACCACGTCGCGCATGGTGCATACGACAGACGCGAACAACACTTGAACGTAAGCAACAAAGGCCCCGGGCAACGCGGGCCAAGACTGAGGTAGTCTTTAGGCTTTTATCACTGGGGCGCGGCGGTCAATGTTGCTGTGGCTTAATTCGAGGCCGAGGATACGGCGGATTCAATGGTGTTGAAAAGGGTAGAGACTTCCTGACCGACCGTGTTCACGGCGGCGATGATTACCACGGCGATTCCAGCCGCGATGATGCCATATTCCACGGCGGTGGCACCGGACCGGTCACGGCCAGCGCTTAGCAGCAAATCCCACCCACGCGCTGAATATCCCAAAGTCAAATCGCCAACGCGTTCATAGGCTTTGCGGCAGCTGACCAATGCTCCAATTCTCATATCAGGCGTCCCTCCGGCCCATCCAATTGAACCATTTCCGAAGCGGGCCACTTACTTCATACCCAGTTCGCAACCCACTCTTTGGTTCTTTCGGCGCTCGCAATAACCGAACGCTACCTCAGTGCCATATGTGGCGCAATCCGTTCCTGACCATACTCACTCCGCATGGCCGCAACAATACTAGTGGTTTCCCTAGGAACCGTCAAGGTCTGATCCGGGGAATTCCCATTATTCAACCAATGCCTCCATGGACATTGCAATGGCATCCTGGCCATTGACCATGACCGTACCCTCCGTTGTGATATCGATGGCGAAACGGGCGTCGCCACCGGCCGCATCGCGCTCGGCAATGTCGTCGAACGCTTTCACCAACGGTCCATATTGAGCGAGTTCCGGATCGCCCTCGACCAGTGCGATGATGGCGGGCAGGTCCGAGATGGTCAGATTGAAACTTCCGGTAGTGCCGAAGGCGGCGTTGGAATCGATCCCCAGCTCGCCGGCCAAGGCCAAGGCCGAGAGCACGGAGACCATATCCGCATCGACACCGAGCTTCGCTTTCGCCTGCTCCAACATCATCATCGTGTTGGGGCCGAATTCCAGCATCACCATCATCGCTTGTTGCTTCTCTTCCGGCGAAAGCTCGGCGCCGGTCTCGTCGGCAAGGACAAGCGCCAGGGTCTCAACGCCACTGCGCACCATCTGCTCCAAGGGTATCTGGCGCCCGGCCAGTTCCAGATTGGCTGTCGTCGGCACCAGGCTGCCAAGCGGTCCGATGTCGGGAATGACCGCTTCAAGGCCATCGTGGCTATAGCGTAGGCGCAGCTCCACGTCCCTGGGGTTCTCCTGATGGGTATCGGCCCCGAAGGTCATGCTATCGATACTGACGATCCTGGTTTGCTCGTTCTCGTAGACTTCCAATGTTTCGAGACCCATCACGAAAGTGGTCGAAGTGATGGCGTTGACCACGAAATCGACCAGCGTGTCGATCTCCGGACGCAGATCCACCGGTCCGCCGGGTCCGGTCGGGTCGAGTCCGAGGCTCTTGGCCAGGTTGTAATAGGCCTGCAGGTCTATGTCCGTCATGTGGGTCTCGGCATAGGCCCGTCCCAGATTGACCCGAATGCCACCCTCGGGGTCTGCCATGGCAACGCCGCCGATTTCGAAGCTCGACGGCCCGCCCCATAGATTGGGCGTTGACTCTTCAAGGCCGCTATACCAGCGTAGCATGTCGGCATTGACGATCGTTATGCCGTCGGGATTGGTCAGGGCCAGGTTGGTCAGATGCAGGTCGATCTCGGCGAAGTTGGCGATGGCCGGCAGAAAAAGACCGCTGGAGGCGACGGTCTCGAAGGTAATCTCGCCTTCTTCGCCATCGTCGCGAATGCCGATTCGGGTGGGCAACTGCAGGTCGACCTCATAGCGGCGTGTCAGCATCATGTCTTCGTCGGGGTCGTCGGGCAGCTCTCCGACCGGGGCCAGGATAGCCTGCACCGTGCCGATGATGATTTCCGTGCCGGCGGCCGGTTTCAGCACCAGGTCGGGCACCACCACCTGGATCTTATCCTCGGCCTCTGTGACCACGACGTTCGGCGGCCGTGCGTTCGGATCGCCGACATTGATCGCCGCCAGCCACTTCTCCACCGCGCGCTGGATGCGTTCCGGCTCGCTGAGCGACAGCGACTCCTGCTCCGCCTCGTACTCGGCCACCGCGTCGGCCGGGCCCAAGCCGCTGGCGAACATCTCCTCGATCGCGATCAGCGCCTCGTCATTGCCCTGGTCGCCGGCCATGCGGAAATATTCCAGCGCCTTGCTGGGGCGCGCCAGGATGTCGCGTCTGCCGTCGCGATAGATATAGCCCAGGTCGATCTGCGCTTGGACATGACCGCCGGCTGCAGCGGACTCGTACCACTCAACCGCCTTGGTATCGTCGCGCGGGACGCCGATGCCGTCCCAATACATCTTGCCGAGCTTGTATTGGCCGATCGGGTCGTCGTTGAGGGCGGCGCGGTTGTACCAGGTCCAGGCCAGGGAATAATTGGCCGGAAGGCCGATGCCTTGGAAATAGAGATCGCCGAGCAGAACCTGTGCGTCGGCTTCGCCCTGGTCGGCCAGCGGCCTCAGCTCTTCCAGGGCGGCTACGTTGTCGCCACGGTCGAGTGCCGCGTTCACAGCATCCATGTCAGCCTGGGCAGTGCCCGAAGCGATCCACAGCACGGCTGCTGCCGAAAAGGGAATAAGGATCAGATTTCTGCAATATTTCATCTGTTTGCCAACTTTGTGGGAGCACCAAATGTCGCCACCTCAATCCTACGGCATATATCGAATTCAGCAACACGCGTCTGGGCCGAAAACCGACCGATGGCCATGACCCTACGCGTTTTGCCGCTGTAGAGTACGCGGCGCCAACAGAAATTGAGACGGCAGGGAAAATGCTGTGATCCGGGCACTCTTGATATTCTTGCTTCTGCTTGTGGTCGGTGGCTACGGCGCCTGGCCCTATTACAGCTTGCAGCGATTCGACGATGCCCTCGAGAGGGGCGATGAGGCGGCGCTGGCGCAAATGGTCGATTGGACCGCCTTGCGCAGCGGGCTCGAACGCGAAGTGGCGGTGCTGCGCGGCGATGAGGCGGGGCCACGCGACGGCGAGACCGTTGACGCGCCGACCACCGGCAGCGAGGTTCTGAGCGCCCTGCTCGCTCCGGCGGTGCAGGATCTGCTGGTCGATGCCTATCAGCCCGTTGACGAAGTCTGCTCTGGACGCGTGTCGCTGTGTCTGATTC
>CAYPAX010000176.1:0-4592 GCA_964408735.1 uncultured Rhodospirillaceae bacterium
CCCCCCCGGCGGTGGCCCAAGGTGGCCTTTCGGATGCGTCGCGTCGCTTGGCCGATGCGCTGCATCGCCCGGCGCGCCGTTCCTACCCGAAAAGCCACCTTGGGCCATCAAACCAATTCCATCTAACCATGAAGCGCTCTAAAGCATCTCTACCAAAGCGTCGCGGCTCGGCGCATACCAATAGGCGCCGCTGAGCGGACGCGAAAAATCGGTCAAACGGTCGCGCAGGCCGTCTTCGGCCGTGCCGAACATGCGCCCCAGCAACAAGCGAAACCGTACCGGATCGGCAGCGAAGGCAAGCACATAGAGCCCGTGCTCGCTGAGTGAGCCGTAGGGGAAGCTGCGGCGGAAGATGCGCTGCGGCTCTCCGGCGACGGCAACGTCGGTGCGGCTGACATGGGAGTCGGCGGGCATGGCCTCAGCGCTCAGCTCGATACTGTTCGCCTTGGTGCGGCCGATCACCCGCTCCTGTTCCCGCACGCCGAGTGCTTCGAATGCGGTTAAGTCGTGCAGCCATTTCTGGGTCAGCACATGGGCACCGCCCTCAGCGTCAAGCGCAGTCTGCCGCGCCAAAGCCCCGGATGGATTCGCCGTGCCGTCGATGAAGCCGGTGAGATCGCGG
Source organism: uncultured Rhodospirillaceae bacterium (assembly GCA_964408735.1). Taxonomy (GTDB): domain Bacteria; phylum Pseudomonadota; class Alphaproteobacteria; order UBA7887; family UBA7887; genus UBA7887. The sequence goes on from CAYPAX010000176.1 coordinate 623, forward strand.
GAATCATGATAGCGAAAGCCCGTGCATTCACGATCGAGGTGCGCCACCGGCGCCAGGGCAAGCGACGCGGACCGGGACGCATCGAACACCTGGTCACGTGCCGACCCTTGCAGCCAAAGCAGGAGATCGCCTTGGCTCGCCGGCGCGCTCTTGCCGTCGGATCCTGCTATGGTCTCGAACGGCGCAAGGCCCGAAACCGCCTGTCCGCTCAGGCGCAGATGCAACGCAGGCCCGAAAGCAAGAACGGACCCGTCGAGGGTCAGCGCGGCCAAAGCCGCGCGCACCGCCGTATCCGATACATTGCCGGCCAGCGAGAATTCCAGCGCCGCCTGGTGCGGCTGGCCGGCGGCAAAGATTCCGCGTTGCGGCGCCGCACTCACGGCAACAGGACGCGACAGCCGTCGGCAACGATGGCCTGCCCCGAGATGAAGGAAGAGCGCTCGCTGAGCAGGAAGGTGACCGCCTCGGCGATCTCATCGGGGGTGCCGGTGCGGCCCATGGGCGTATCCTGCATCATGTGCTCGCGCATCTCGGGGCTCATATCCACGGTCATGTCGGTGTCGACGAGGCCCGGCGCGACGCTGTTTATGCGCACGGCCGGTGCCAGGCCCGGCGCGAAATTGCGCACCATCGCCACCACCGCGGCCTTCGAGGTCGCATAGGAGATCAAGCGCGGCCGCGGCGCCAGCCCGGCGATCGAGGCAACACAGACGATGCGCCCGAAGCCGCGCTCGAGCATGCCGTCCTTGACCGCCATGACCGACAGGAAGACACCGTCGAGGTTGGTCGCCATCAAGCGGCGCCATTGCGCGAAATCGACTTCGGCATGACCGCCGACATCGGCGATACCCGCATTGGCCGCAAGCAGATCGATCGGCCCGAGTCCGGCCTCGACCTCTGCCACCATGGCGCCAACGGCGGCCTCGTCCGACACGTCTGCGCGTACCACGATCGCCTTGCGGCCTTCGGCCTCGACCAGGCCCGCCGTCTCGCGCGCGCTTTCCTCGTTGCCGACATAATTGACGGCCACATCGGCCCCGCCGCGCGCCAGATGCACACAGATCGCCCTGCCGATGCCGCGCGAGCCGCCCGTCACCAGTGCCGTCCGTCCCGCAAATTCGCCGTCCGTCATCACTCGCTCCTTGCCGTAACTTCTTCGATCGCCGCAACTTGACCGATCGCGCCTCACTCGGCAAGCTGGCGCGGCATGTTTCGTATCCTGATCTTCCTTCTTACTCTTGCCTTGACGGGCACGGCCGAGGCGCAGTCACTCGCGCTGCGCGATTTGCATGCCGAGGTTCAGCGACTATTTCTGGACGGCCAGTACGAGGAGGCGCTGCCCCAGGCCGAAGAGGCCGCCAAGATGTCGGCAACCGAATTCGGCGCCGGGCACCCGACCACGGCCCTGCTGATCTTCAACCTCGGCGAAGTGCGCCGCTTCAGCGGGCACCTGGATGCTGCCGTGGCAAGCTATGGCGAAGCGCTGGCGATACAGGAAGCGGCACTCGGGCCGGACCACCTCAAGACGGCGGGCACGCTGAGCGCGCTCGCCGCGACGCACGACCTGCGCGGCGATATCGACACCGCGGCGCCGATCCACGACCGGGCACTGCGTATCATGGAGTCCATGCTGGATTCTCTCGAGAACGAGGCCAGCATGGCGCGGCGCCTGGCACGGCCGGCCTCGATCTATCGCGCCCGCCGGCTCGCCAACCGCGCCATGGAGTACCACCGCGACGGCAATCTGGAAGACGCCGAATGGCTGCTTCTCAGCGCCGCCAATGCGGTGGAAACCAACGACGGCGAGAGCAGCCGAGAGCTGATACCCATTCTGACCAACCTCGCACGCTTCCTGCGCGCGACAGAGCGCGCCGACGAGGCAGCGGACGTAGAAGCGCGGCTCGCAAGCCTCAATGCACCATCTCGATAACCGCTCGGATCAGCTTGCCTTCGCGCATGGCGTGGAAGCCATCGTTGATCTCGCTCAGGCCAAGCCGGGTCGTGATCAATTCGTCGAGCATCAGCTTGCCATCTAGGTAAAGCCGCGCCAGCAGCGGAAAGTCGCGCCTGGGCCGGGCGCCGCCGTATGACGAGCGCACCATGTGGCGTTCGCCCATCATCGAGCCCCAGCGCAGGCCGACCTGGGCATTGACGTCAGTCTTGCCGAGCAGCACCACATTGGCGCCGGGCCTGGCGCAGTCGAAAGCGTTCTGCAAGGTGCCGGTGATGCCTGCCGCCTCGATCACGTGATCAGCGCCGCGGCCGGCTGTGAGGCCCTTGACCAAGGCCGATACGTCCTCGGCAGTGGCATCGAGCGTGTGCGTGGCACCGAAGGTCTCCGCCGTGGCAAGCTTGTTGGCCGCCACATCGACGGCAACGATGGTCTCGCAGCCGGCGATGCGCGCGCCCTGCACGGCGTTCAGGCCCACCGCACCGCAGCCGAGCACGACGATGCTGTCGCCGGGCTTGGCCTGGGCCACGTTGATGACACCGCCGACGCCGGTCATGACGCCGCAGCCGATCAGGCAGGCGCGATCGAAGGGGATGGCATCGGGCACGCGCACGGCACCGGATTCTGGCACCACGCAATACTGCCCGTGGCTCGACATGACCGAGAAATGATGCAGCTTTTGGCCGCCGAGCGAGAGCCGCGACTCGCCGTCCAGCAAATGGCCCTGGGGCTGGTTCCTGGTGAAGGGCTCGCAAAGGATCGGCTGGTCTCGGTCGCAATAGAAGCAGTGGCCGCAATTGGGGTTCCAGGAGCAGACCACGTGGTCGCCGGGTGCGACCAGGGTCACGCCTTCACCCACCGCCTCGACCACGCCGGCGCCCTCATGGCCGAGGATGATCGGCAGGGGATAGCGCAGGCTGCCCTGGATGACCTCAAGGTCGGTGTGGCAGAGCCCGCTGGCATGCACCCGCACCAGCACATCGCCCGGCTTCAAGCCCGTCATGGTGACCCGCTCGATGGTCATCGGCGTATCGATCTCGTGCAGCACCGCGGCGTCGAATTCCATGCTCACTCCTCCCACAAAAGAAAGCGGCCGGCGCTGGGGCCGGCCGCGATCGTATCGTATCGGCGATGCTTACGGCAGCTGGTAGCCGGCCTTCGCCATCTTGATCTTGTAGAGGCTCTTGCCCGAGGTGACGTAGAGCACGTCGGACTCGTCGCCGCGGCCGAAGCCGACATTGGTGGGCATCTCTTCGCCCGTGGAGATAAAGGCAAGCTCGTTGCCGTTGGAATCGCGCACGGCGATGCCCGGGCGATGCTCGCAGCGCTCGGCGAGATAGAGGTTGCCATCGACATCGGCGACGATGCCGTCGGGCCCGCTGCAGGGCTGGCCGGGATAGACCGTCGAATAGTCGATGACGACGCGGCGGTTGCTCACCGTGCCGTCGGCGGCCAGGTCATAGGCCTGCAGCATATGGGCGCTGACGATGGGGCCCTGGTCGGTCTCGTCGAGCTGCATGAAGCCGAGCCAGCCATTGTCGTTGCTCACTACATACAAGGTGCTCTGGTCGGGCGAGACCAGCACGCCGTTGGTCTTGCCGCCATTGGTGACGATGCGGTCGACCGTGCCGTCCGGATCGAGGCGATAGACGGCGAAGCCCGGCTGGAAGACCGGCTCGTGACCGAGATAGCGCGGATCGGAGAAGTAGATGCGGCCCTGCTCGTCGATCGAGATGTCGTTGAGCGCGTTGTAGGACTCGCCGTTGTAGGTGCCCGACAGAATGTAGCTCTTGCCGTTTGACATGTCGGTCTTGATCAGCATGCGGCCGCCGAAGTCGGCGCCGAGCGCTGCGAGCATGTTGCCGTCGCGGTCGAACTTGATGCCGTTCGACATGCCCGACGGCGATCGGAAGATGGTGGTGTCGCCACTGGCAGGGTCGTAGCGCCAGATGTTGCCGGCCTGGGCATAGCAGCCCGTTGACGAAGTCTGCTCTGGACGCGTGTCGCTGTGTCTGATTC
>CAYPAX010000177.1:0-4533 GCA_964408735.1 uncultured Rhodospirillaceae bacterium
TTGGAAGCACCCTACATGAAGTGGGTGTCTGCGTTAACCGGATAGGCACGCAATTAACTAATATTATTAATGATATTAATTGGTATTATCTGGCGCTCATTGGTACTAATAATGAAACCAATAGCGATAATTGCTTTATTATTGCCCCACAGGCGTAATTTTATATTTGATCCAATTGCCATGAGTGCTGCCTATAGTGACCGCAGGCTAGCGATGAAGCTCCGGCTCCAGCCAACGTGCTAGGACCAGATGCTCTTCGGCGGTAAATAGATCGACCTGCTTGGTCATAAGAAAACCCTCCAATGCTAAAACACGGAGGGCTGACGCTTGATCGGCTTTCGGACCCCTTAGTTGCCGTCCTTGGCCGCATCCCCTTGCGGGAACCACCTTGCCGGGTCTGGCAGGTTGGCGAGGGCGTCAGCCCTGCTCGTGATGCAAGGGGTAGTGTACGATTTCTGTAATTCAATTTCAAGCGGCTTGAGAATCTGGCGAGCACGGCCAGGATTGATTACCAGCATGGATTCGCCAATCGCGCGCCGGTACACTTTTTCCATGACTGAGAATGATGATTTCAACGCGCTCTTCACGCCCTTCACTCTGGCCGGCAAGACGCTGCGCAACCGAATAGCCCATGCCTCGATGGTCACGCTGTCCACGCCGCAGGGGCGGGTGACGGATCGGCTCATCCAGTACCATGCCAACCGGGCCGCCGGCGGGGCCGCACTGCTCGTGACGGAGCCGTTCGGCATGATGCGTCACCAGGCTCAAATGCCCAGGGTGCAGGTTTGGCGGCGCGACGATGCCGACGGGCTGAAACGTTTCGCCGACGCCGTGGAAAGCCAGGATTGCCGCTTGCTCGGCCAAATTCAGGATTCCGGTCGCGGGCGTCATTTTCCCGGGCGCAATCCGGAGGCGATCGGCGCCTCGGCGCTACCTGACGATCTCTCCTGGACTGTGCCCCGGGTGCTTACACCAGCCGAGATCCGCGACCTGATCGAACAGATCGCGGAGGCCGCTGCGCACCTCCAGGACTGCGGCTTCTCCGGCGTCGAGATCTCCGCTGGGCACGGTCACCTGTTCCACCAATTTCTCTCGCCGTGGTCAAACCGCCGGGAGGATGAGTATGGCGGCGGCCGGGCTGGGCGCACGCGCATTGTCGCCGACCTCGTGGCGGCCCTACGCGCGGCCTGCGGGGCCAATTTTATCGTTGGCTTGAAACTGCCCGGCGACGACGGGATACAGGGCAGCATCAGACCGAAGGAGGCTGGCATCGTCGCCGACCGTCTGACGGAAAGGCGCAACGTGGATTATGTCAGCTTCGCCGCCGGCGCCCATGCCCGCACCCTGGAGCTGCACACGCCGGACCGGCACGGCCCAACCATGCCCTACATGCCGTACATCAAGGAGCTGCGCCACAGCCTGAACGGCGTGCCGCTAATGGCGTTGGGCCGGATCACCGACCCGGCGGAGGCCGACGGCATTCTCGGGCGCGGCGAGGCGCAACTAATCGGCCTCGGACGCACTTTGCTCGCTGATCCGGCCTGGCCCAACAAGGCCAAGCAAGGCCGCAGCTGGGACATCCGATATTGCCTGTCCTGCAATACCTGCTGGGGAGTGATCATCCAGCAGCAGGTGCCGGTTGCCTGCGTCAACAACCCGCGCGTCGCCCGCCCCGACGAAGTCGATTTCTGGCCAGCACGGACGGATAATCCGAAACGGATCGTCGTGGTCGGCGCCGGCATTGCCGGGATGGAGGCCGCCTGGGTCGCCGCCGCACGCGGCCACGAGGTCACGGTCTTCGGTGCTTCCGACGCGGTCGGCGGCAAAGCCCGGCTGAGAGAGGCATTGCCGGGCGGCGAAACCGTATCGTCGATCTACGACTATCAGGTGGTCGCGGCGCGGCGCGCCGGCGCGCACCTGCTGCTTGGACAGCCCGTCGTCGCGGAAGCGGTCGTCGCGCTGCGGCCTGATACGGTGATCCTGGCGACCGGCTCCACGATGATCCCGCCCGACTGGTTGCCCGACCGCGTGCGCGCGGAAGGCTGGGTCGCCGATTTGCGCGCGACGATGCCGCAGGTGATGCGCTTTGGGAACCGGCAGGCCGGTACCGCCGTGCTGGCCGATACGGACCATACGGAAGCCACCTACGCCGCCGCAGAGGCGCTCGGCGCCCGCTTCGACCGCACTGTGATCGTCACGCCGCGCGACACCATTGCCACCGACGTGCCCATGGTCACGCGCCAAGGTATCCTGCGGCGCATGGCGGAGCAGAGGATCGAGATCGTCGCCCTGTCCGAGCCGCGCTGGAGCGATGCCTGTGCTGAGGGAAGGCTGGACCTCGTCAACGTCTACAATGGCGACGCACACGTGATCGAGGACCTCGCGCTGTTGACCTATGCCAGCCCGCGCGCGCCGAACGTCGCTCTGACCACGCCGCTGCAAGCCGCCGGCATCGAGGTCATCCTCGTCGGCGATGCCCGTGCCCCGCAGGAAATGCTCTTCGCCACCGCGAGCGGACATGAGGCTGGGGACAGGGTATAGGCATGGTGGGGTGACCGCTGCTGGAGTATTAGCGGAAGTCGCTGCCAAGGATGATTACCAACGCTTTGTGCCATGAACAGACATGAGCTGTCGTTTAGGAACACGGTCGACAGTGGGTCAGCCCTTCAATCAACGCGCTGTCGCGATCCAGGAAGAGGTGGAATCGAAATCGAATGAAACGCAAACTGAGGGGTTATGGCTGGCGGCGGTATTCCTTCGGCAATTTCGCGACCATCAAGTTCTTTCAGCCAAGATTCGGTCGTCTCTCGCGGAAGGGCGTGGCACGCTCGAACGCCACCGCCGCGCCCAGCACGCCTGCCTCGTCGAAGGCGCGACCGACGATTTGCATGCCTACGGGCAGGCCTGCCTCGCTAAAGCCATTGCATACACCCATCGCCGGATGACCACTTACGTTAAAGGGCGAACTTAGCAGCGGCGTCTGGTAGATGAAGAATTTCGGCATCTCCTCCAGCGGCGGCGCCGGCATGAAGCCGCCGGCTGTCACCAGAAAGTCGAAGCGGGTGAGGGCATCGTCTACTTCCGCCTTCAAAATGCGGCGTAGGCGGATGGCCTGCACATAGTCGAGGCCGGAGATTAGGCAGGCCATGGACATGCGGTCGCGGAACACTTCGCCGTACTTTTCCGGCGATTGAGTAAGATTGTCGCGATGGACCGCGAAGGCCTCTGCCAACATGATGACGAAGTTGCAGGCGTGATAGTCCTGCAGGGGTGACAAGGCAACGTCCTTAACCGTTGCGCCGAGCTCGGTGAATGTGCGCTCGGATTCCTCCATGGCGGCGAGCACGGTGGCATCGGCCTTCGCATCGCCGTCGTAGAATTGGCGGATCAGGCCGATACGTTTGCCTGCGATACCGGCATCCAGGCGGGTTGTGAAGTCCTCGCTTGGGCGGCGGGCCGAGGCCGGGTCCTGCGGGTCGTGGCCGGCCAGCACGTTCATCATGAGGGCACAGTCGGTCGCGTCCCAGGTCATCGGTCCGCAATGGTCGAGGCTGTAGGAGAGCGGCGCCACGCCACGACGCGAGACACGACCGTAAGTCGGCTTCAGGCCGGCGATGCCACAGAAGAAGGCCGGCATGCGGATGGAACCGCCAGTGTCGGAGCCCATCGTGCCCATCGCCAGGCCGGCCGCGGTTGCCGCACCGGAACCGCTAGACGAGCCGCCGGTGAAATAACCGCGCTTCCAAGGGTTGGAGGCAGGCGGCGTCGGCAGGTCCCAGGACGGGCCGCCAAAGGCGAATTCGTGGGTGGTGAGCTTGCCGAGCAGCACGGCGCCAGCCTCCGCTAGGCGGCGGGTGGTTTCGGCATCGGCGTCCGGCACGCGCTCGGCGTAGAGATGGGACGAAGCAGTGGTGGGGATCTCGGCGGTGTCGTAGATGTCCTTGAGGCCGATGGGGATGCCATGCAGCGGGCCACGGTATTCGCCGGCGGCAATCTCTTTTTCCGCCCGCCGGGCGTCCTCGCGGGCGCGCTCAGCCGTCACCAACACATAAGCGTTGAGGACCGGGTTCAACTCTTCGATCCGCGCCAGGAAAGCCTCTGTCAGGTCAATCGGCGATAAGTCTCCGGCACGGATTAGCTCCCCGGCACGCGCGATCGTGAGGTGACAAAGGTCGTTGGTGTTCATGGCTCCGGCTCCGCGACAAAGATGTGCGCCGGTTCGTCGGCTACTTCGAAGCGGCGGTTAACACGGGCCTTCATCGCCTCGATGTGTGGCAATGCTCCATGCATGTCCTTCAGGGCGTCGTCGTCGGGGTGCAGCCCCTCGTCGGCAAGGCGTTGCTTCAATGCGTCGATATCCATGGCCACGGCCTCCAGATGCTTCTTTGCATGCACCCCATGATGTCCGATCTTGGGGGACGATCTCAAGGCTGCAAATTTGCGATAGTCATGTTTCGTTAAAGTAACCAGCGATGTCCGCTCCGTGCCTATCCGGTTAACGCAGACACCCACTTCATGTAGGGTGCTTCCAAT
>CAYPAX010000178.1:0-4397 GCA_964408735.1 uncultured Rhodospirillaceae bacterium
ATACCGACGTGACGGCGATGATGACGGTGCTGCGAAAAGAGATCACCAATCTGGTGGTGGCATCGTTTCTGGTTTTCGGCCTGATTTACGGTGCGCTGTTTGCCATCGTCCATCGCGCCGACGGCACTCTCAAACGGCAATATGCAGACCTTGCGGAGGGCGAGGAGCGTATCCGCAGCAAGAACGCCAATCTGGAGAGCGAGATAGGTCAGCGTCACAGGGCCGAACACGCCCTGCAGGCGGCTCATGACGATCTCGAGCGCAAGATCCTTGCCCGTACCGCCGATCTGGCACAGGCCGTCGACAATCTCGAATCCGAGATCGCCGAGCGCGAGCGGGCGGAGCTCGACCTCAGGCGTCTGTCGACGGCGATAGAGCAGAGCCCGGTCTCTGTCATCGTCACGGACACCGACGGGATCATGCAATACGTCAATCCCAAGTTCACCGAGATATCGGGGTACACGTCCGAGGAGGCGATCGGCCAGCCCGTGCGGTTGATCAAGTCGGGTCTGATGCCGGCGACCCTCTATGAGGAGATGTGGTCGACTGTGTTGGCCGGCGGCGAATGGCGCGGCGAGGTCATCAACCGCAGAAAGGACGGCGGCACTCATTGGGAGGCGGTCTCGATCTCGCCGATCATGGACGCGGCGGGCGCCATAACCAACTTCGTCGCGGTTAAGGAAGACATCTCCCTGCGCAAGGAATATGAAGACAAGCTCCTGCGCCAAGCCAACTACGACGGCTTGACCGGGCTCGCCAACCGCATATTGATGCGCGACAGGTTGGAGCAGTCCATTCAGAGAGCAATGCGGCATGGCACGGTGGTGGCGGTGTTGTTCCTGGATCTCGACGACTTCAAGAAGGTCAACGACACCCTCGGCCACGCTGCCGGGGACGCCTTGCTCGTGGAGATGGCCGACCGGCTCAAGGAATGTGTTCGCAAGACAGACACTGTAGCCCGCAGCGAAGGCTTCGAAGGCGATGGCAGCGTAGCGCGCCTCGGTGGTGACGAGTTTACCATCGTGCTCGAAGGTCTGAGCGATCCGTTGGCAGCGGAACGCGTGGCGGAAAAGGTGCTGGAGGCCTGCGAAAAGCCCCACCAGCTCCACGACCACGAGGTCTTCGTTTCCGGCAGCATCGGCATCGCAAGCTATCCCCAGGATGGCAGTGAGGCTGGAGAGCTGCTGCGCAACGCCGACCTTGCCATGTACCGCGCCAAGGAGGAGGCAAAGGGAAAGCTCCGCTATTTCACCCCCGAGATGAACAACGCCGCGATGGCACAATTGCGCATGGAGGGCGAGCTGCGTCACGCGTTGCAGCGTGACGAATTCATCTTGCATTACCAGCCTATCGTGGCGACCAGCGGTGGCCGCCAGATCGGTGCCGAGGCGCTACTAAGATGGACGAACGGGACCTTGGGGGCGGTGCCGCCGGACCAGTTCATTCCCTTGGCCGAATCTACCGGATTGATCGTCGACATCGGCGCCTGGGTGATCGAAACGGCGCTCGGCGACTTGCACAGGCTCAGCGGTGAGGACCCGGATTTCTACGTCACCGTCAATGTATCCAGCCGCCAGTTCCAGGAAACGGGTCTGTTGCCTACCATTGCCGGAGCGATTGACAGGAACGAGCTTGCGGCGCACCGCGTCAAGGTGGAGATCACCGAGAGTCTGATCCTTGGCGAGAAACCCGAGACCAAAGCCAATCTCGCTTCGCTCTCACGGCTCGGGATACAGCTCTTGGTCGACGATTTTGGTACTGGCTATTCGTCGCTCAGCTATCTGACGCGCGTAGCGCCTAGCGCAATCAAGATCGACCGTTCCTTCGTGCAGGGCGCCCTGGACAAGGAAGAGGATGCCAATCTGGTGCGCTCGATCGTTGCCATGGCAAAGAGCCTTGGCATGAACGTGGTCGCCGAAGGCGTCGAGACGGAGGGGCAATACCGGTTCGTCAGCGAGGCCGGTTGCGATGCGGTGCAAGGTTGGTACACCGGGCGTCCGGCACCACTGGAAGCGGCAATCGATGTGGTGTCCCTGGAGGATAGCACCAGTATGTAGCCAAGACGGGCGTCAGGTATGGAGAGTTCGACTGCGACCGCGGCCAAGATAGGCTTTTGTCTCTGAGCCTTGATATCAGACTGTGGGCTCCCATTCGCCGCCGACGATGACCGCCTCGTCCTCGCCCGGCCAAGGCCCCATTGTCACGCCCACGGCATCGAGCGGGACATTGCCGTCGTTCCTGAGCTGGAACCGTGCGCCTACTGGGATAGACAGTGCAACCCCGGCATCGACATCCACGATCCGAGGCGGGGACTGGGCGTGCGACAGCCACATCCTTCCAGCACCGGAAAGAAAGAACCAGAGTTCTTCCACGGTCTTGTGCTTCACGGCCCGCCCGATGCGTCGTGGCGGCAAGCGAAAATGCGCCATGCCGCCGCGGGTTACCCCTGCCAGCAGGCGAACTTCCATGCCATCCGGTGCGATGACATCATGCTTCGATGGCAGGTGTTTGATCTCAGGCAACATCGGCGACTCCCAATATGACGCTCAACCCTGCACAATCAAATCAGTCTGTGCTATTCCTGTTTGGCTTCGAGGGGGAGCGACGGCAATGGCAAGAGGGGGCACGGAAGGGAAACCTGACTAAGAGGCTAACGAGAATGAGATATACGCTACTGACGCCGAGCGTTTCCGTGGTTGTCGGTTGACGAGGGCAGCATGCCCACCGAACTCATTTATGCCGTGCTTGGCCTGATTATCGGCACATGTGTTGCCGGGGCCTGGTTCTCGTTTCATAGGCGGCCGGGCGGTCGATTTGAAGCATGACAGCGAGCGACACCTTAGCGCGATCGTCGACAACGCCATCGACGCCATCATCTCGATTTCCACGAATGACTCGATCCTCAGCATCAACAACGCCACCGAGCAGCTATTCGGCTATTCCCGCGACGAATTGGTCGGCCGAAACGTCTCCATTCTCATGCCCGAGCCGTCTTCGGGCGAACATGACAGCTATATCCAGAATTTTCTGCGCACCGGCGAAGCCAAGATTATCGGTAAGGGCCGCGAGGTCATCGGCAAACATAAGGACGGCCACGAATTGCCGCTGGAATTGGGGGTGACCGAAAGTATCACCAATGGCGAACGCATGTTCATTGGCGTATTGCGGGACATTTCGGGACGCAGGGAAGCGGAGGGCCGCATACGGACAAGCGAGAAACGCCTTCAGAAAAGCCAGGAGTTCGCCAATATCGGAACCTGGGACTGGAACATCGAGACCAACGACCTGTACTGGTCCGAGCGCATCGCGCCCTTGTTCGGCTATGGCAAGGGCGAGCTGGAAACCTCCTACGACAATTTCCTCAATGCCGTCCATCCCGATGACCGGCAAGCGGTCGGCGATGCGGTCACTGCTTGTGTCGAGGAGGGCGCAGAATACAATATCGAGCACCGTGTCGTCTGGCCGGACGGTGCTGTCCGATGGTTGCTGGAAAAAGGCGACGTGGTCCGGAATTCGGATGGCAAGCCACTACATATGCTGGGGGTGGTGCAGGACATTACCCGTGCCAAGAGGGCGGAGCAGGCGCTGGTGCTGGCGAAGGAGGAGGCCGACCAGGCGAACCAGGCCAAGTCGGAATTTCTCTCTTCGATGAGTCACGAGCTCAGAACGCCTTTGAACGCCATTATCGGATTCTCGCAATTGCTGGAGATGGACGAGGAGGATCTCGACGAGGAGCAGCGTCAGAGCGTTCAGCAGATCAATCAGGGAGGGCACCATCTGCTTGAGCTTGTCAACGAAGTTCTGGATTTGGCCAAGATAGAAGCTGGCAAGCTCACGCTAAGCGTGGAACGCATCGACCCGGTCGAAATCCTGGAATCCGGGGTCACCCTGATCAAGGGCATGGCCGCCTCGCGACAGATCACGGTGGTGGACGGAACCGCTGATTGTCCCGACGTTCTGATGCAGGCCGACAGCACGCGGGTCAAGCAGGTACTGCTGAACCTGCTTTCCAACGCCGTGAAATACAACAAGGTCGGCGGCACGCTGACGCTCTCGGCGGCATTGACGCCGGACAACATGCTTCGAATATCGGTCGCCGACAGCGGAATTGGCATTCCTGAGCATCGCCGAGGAGAAGTCTTCCAGGCCTTTTCACGCCTGAGCGCGGAAAACAGCGAAATCGAGGGCACCGGCATCGGTCTTACCATTGCCCAGCGCTTGGTCTCGATGATGGGCGGTGAGCTGGGTTTCGAGAGCGTTGCAGGAGAGGGCTCGACGTTCTGGTTCGATCTGCCTTGTATGCCAAAAAACAGCGCCCAAACGGGCGAGACCGACCGTGACGAGCCGCACGACATCGGCATCGACATCGTGGACGGCAACCACAGTGTTCTCTACAT
>CAYPAX010000179.1:0-4358 GCA_964408735.1 uncultured Rhodospirillaceae bacterium
TGCCGTCTGCCTTGTTGCTACGATATGCTATTGGTTATGAGTCTGGAGCCTAGCAACGAAATTGGGCTTCTCGCCGACCAGCCGCGACTGGGAGTCGCGAGAGAGGATTTGGCGTCCGGGCTGGGGATGTTGGTCTATGGGCGTTACTTGATCTTCTATCGGTACGAAAATGAAATCGTCCGGGTCGCCCGCATCATTCATTCGTCGCGCGACACCGACGCAATCGACTTTGCTGCCAACGACTATTAGAGCCGTTTCGCCACGTCCGACACGATGAGATCCGGCGCAGCATCGATTGCCACGGTGATGCAATCCACGGGCGGCTCCAGCGTTGCCAGCTGACTGGTGAGCAAACTCGGCGGCATATAGTGATTGCGGCGGGCGTCGAGACGGGCGCGGATGAGGGTCTCGTCGCCTGTGAGGTGGACCAGGGCGACGCCTTCGCGGGCGCCGATCAGCACATCGCGATAGCTGGCCTTGAGCGCCGAGCAGGCCAGCACGGTGCGCCGGCCATCTGCCAGCCAGTCGTCGATCATGGCGCCGAGGCGGGCGAGCCAGGGGCCACGGTCGGCATCGTTGAGCGGCGTGCCGGCGCGCATTTTTTCCACGTTGGCGGCGTCGTGATAGGCGTCTCCTTCCTCGAACGTCGCACCCAGGGCTTCGGCGAGGCGCTTGCCGATGGTGGTCTTGCCGCACCCCGCGACGCCCATGACCACCACCACCGTCGGCTCAGCCATCGCCCGCCCAGGCGCTGTGAAAGTCGCCCTCCCTGTCTCTCCGGCGATAACCGTGGGCGCCGAAACGGTCGCGCTGGGCCTGCACCAGGCTGGTCCACAAAGTCGGCATATGCACAGCATCGTACGCGGCGAGCGCCGCGGCGGTGACCGGCAGCGAAACACCATGCCCCACCGCTGTCGCCACGGTACTGCGCCAGCCCGCTTCGCACCGCGCGATCACGCGTGCCATGGCAGCCGCGAGGAACGGCAATTCGGGCGATGCCTCGTAGGCCTCGGCGATCGGCTCGAGCAGGCGCGCCCGCAAAATGCAGCCACCGCGCCAGATCTTCGCCACGGCGGCTAGGTCGAGGCCCCAGTCGTGCGCCTGTGATGCTGCTTGCAGCAAACGGAAGCCTTCGCCATAGGCGATGATGACCGTCGCCCGCAACGCTGCCTGCAAATCGTCGACCTGAGCATCCGCAGCGCTCGCTGACCGATCAGGAGCAGCACTGCGGGCCTCGCTGTCCGCAGACAGGGCACGAGCGAGAAAGCCCGCCATCAGAGTCGGGGTCGCCACGCCGAGCGCCAGGGCTGCCTCGCCGGTCCAGCGGCCGGTGCCTTTGTGGCCGGCGACATCGTCAACCTTGTCGATCAGCGCGCCGTCGGCCAGGCCGTCGGGCGTGGCCAGGATATCGGCGGTGATCTCCAGCAGGTAAGAGCCGAGCGGGCCGTCGTTCCAGCGCGCGAAGACGGCCGAGGCGGCCGCCGCATCAAGCCCGCCAAGGTCGCGCAGCATCACCCAGGCCTCGGCGATCGCCTGCATGACGGCGTATTCGATCCCGTTATGGACCATCTTGACGAAATGGCCGGCACCGCTGGGACCGAAATGCCCGCAGCAAGGCTCGCCGCCGACCTCCGCGGCGATGGTGACGAGCACGGGCGCGACAATTTCCCAGGCCCGCGCGTCGCCGCCTGCCATGATGGCCGGGCCGTGGCGCGCACCCTCTTCGCCACCTGAGATGCCGGCGCCGATCAGCATGATGCCGTCATCCGCCAGAGCCTCGGCACGACGCGCCGTATCCATCCAGTGAGAGTTGCCGCCTTCGATAATCACATCGCCCGGCTCGAGGTGGGCGCGCAGGGAATCGATCACGTCATCGACGGGCTGGCCCGCCTTGACCATGAGCAATATGCGTCGCGGCCGCGCCAAGGCTTCGGCCAAGTCCGCAAGCGTCGCGGCCATGCGAACGCCATCCGCGGTGACCTCCGGCCCGCGATCATAGGCGACGGGCCGGAAGCCGTGCTCGGCGATATTGAGCGCCAGATTGCGCCCCATCACGCCGAGGCCGACAACGCCGAAATCCGCGGCAGTCAGGCCCAGACCTCCTCATAGAGGGAGACGATCTCCGCCGCGCTCGGCACGCGCGGATTGTTGTTGGGCGAGCCCGAGGCCAGCGCCTGCTCGGCCATGGTCGGCATCATCTTGCGGTAGGTGTCGCCATCGATGCCATAAGCTTGCGGGCTCGGCACTTCGAGCTCCGAATTGAGTGCCCGCAGCTCCTCGATCAGCATGGCAACCGCCGCCTGGTCGCCGACCTCAGCGTCGGCAACGCCCATGGCGCGGGCGCAATCGGCATAACGGTCGAGCGCCTGGGGCGCGGAAAAGGCGGTGATCGCCGGCAACAGCATGGCGTTCGAGAGGCCGTGAGGGACATGGAAATGGGCACCGATCGGCCGGCTCATGCCATGCACCAGGCAGACGCTGGCATTGGAAAAGGCAAGCCCGCCCTGGGTCGCCGCCAGCATCATGGCTTCGCGTGCGGCGGCATCGTCGGGCGTCGCGCAAGCCGTGCGGATGCTGCCCGCCACCAGGCGCACGCAGGACAGCGCCATGGAATCGGCGAAGGGATTGCGCTTCTTGCTGACATAGGCCTCGATGGCGTGGGTCAGGGTATCGATGCCGGTGTCCGCCGTCAGCCTCAGCGGCATGGTCATGGTCAGGGTGTAGTCGATCAGGGCGCAGACCGGCACGTAACCGAGCCCCATGCAAAGCATCTTCTCGTCGGTCTCGGTGTCGGTGATGACCGTAAAGCGCGTCACCTCCGAGCCGGTGCCGGCCGTGGTGGGAATGGCGAGAATCGGGTAGTCGCTCGAATCCACTTGGGCCGGCACTTTGTAATCGCGCATTTCGCCGCCATGGGTCGCCAGCACGCCCATGGCCTTGGCGGTATCCATGGGGCTGCCGCCGCCGATGGCGATCATGCTGTCGAAGTCGCCGGCCTTCAGCACCTCGGCGCCCACCTTGACCACCTCGGTGGTGGGATCGGGAACGGTATCGGCGAAGATCTCATAGACGATCCCCGCTTCGTCAAGGCCATCGGTCAGGCGCGCCAGCATGCCGCTGTCGCGAATATAGGCATCGGTGACGATCAGGGGCCGCGACACGCCTATCTTGGCCATCGACGCAGCGGCCTCGCCGCAAGCACCACCACCAACCATCATCAGGCGCGGCTGGGTGATCATCGCCGGCACGCTATTGCTCATTGGAACCTCCCTATATCGAGTCGGCGCCAGTATACGAGCCTCTGCCTGCGTTGACAGCGTAACAAGCGAGCGCATGCTTTACTGCGAGTGATCGAATCAATCGGCAGTAAAGCTGGTGCGTTCCGATTCTAAGTAATCTCCATATTCCGACTCGCGGTCCCAGACTTGAAGTCTTGCGAACCAAGCCAGCTCTCGCCCGTGCCGCTCTTGCGCGGCGGCAAGCACTGTTTCATCGATCATGGTCGCCACGCCACAGCGCGTCGAACCGCCCTTCGGGTGGGGTGGTACCCAGTGGTCGTTCCACATACGCGTCTGTGAAATGTGTACATTTTCGGGCTTGACTAGGTCTATGCCCGCGCTCGTGCAGCATATTTCAGCATCACCCGTGATATAAGTTGCGGGGATTCTCAACCCCGCAATCATATAGTCGCCTTGCCAGCTACCGAAAGGCATTGGGAACAGGCAACTACAAACGGCGACCTCGTTCCCCGATTCTCCATTCGTGCTGGCTTCCTCGATCGTCATTTCTGCTGGCGGCCCCTTGAGTTCGAACGTGTCTGTTACCATCAGTAGTGACATTCTCTCGTAGAGGTCGGCCGCATCGGGAAACTGATAATCCGGCGTTACAAGATGGGCGCTTAGCATCAACTTCGCGTACTTCCGCACCGACGAATCGACTGGCGCATCAAGCGACACAAGCCTCATACCGTCCGCTCGTGCTGACTCCACCAGTTCGCGGATCAGGAGTGCAAAATCAGCATCGGAAGCACAGAATCTTTCAGGTAAGTCTGAGAGCCACTCGGGCCTTCCACTAGGTTCGACATCGAAGAGTCCAGCTATCGCTTCGACGAGTTCGGCGCAATATCGTTCCGCAATTCCTATCGGTAGGCCCCATTCGCTCACGGCATAGGCCAGGGTGCGTAGGTATGCGGATAGAAAAATCTCTCTCATCCGCTGCCAGTACTGGCCTACAATTCCAGCGCGTGCATCCAACACATTGAGGTGGTCCCAGAAAATCGGACAGGGAGTTAACAGCCCGTTGATTAACCCGAATTATTCATGCCGGCCATGAGATTTGATTGGAACGTGCGGTATCGG
>CAYPAX010000180.1:0-4312 GCA_964408735.1 uncultured Rhodospirillaceae bacterium
CTAGGGTGCCGTTATAATGGCGCGCTTCGCCGACATCACTATGCTGATCACGCTGGAAATGTCGCTCTCATCTACCTCGAAATCCTCCAGCGTCTCGCGCAGAATCTTGACGACCGTGACGAAATCCTTCTCGTTGATGCCGACTTTGGCGTGCGCGCGCTCCAACTGATCGACACTGTACGCGGCCGGGCCGCCCATCACGGAGGCGATGAACTTTGTCTGATGGTCGATCAGACGGGCCATATTGGTGTTTTCGAAGTAGTGCTCGAGCTCGGGCGTATCCATCACCTGATCGTAGAACGCGGATACGATCCGGCTGACCGTGGCGAAGCCGCCATAGCGTTCGAACATGGTTGTCATGGACCAATTCCCCCTCTTCTTATGGGGCGAAAATACCCGACAAGCCCGCCGGGGGCAAACCCGCAGGCGGTCTGCCCCGTGCTATGGCGCCAAACGCCCGGCGAGCGCCCCACAGCCGGCGATATCCGCCGCCGTCTCCAGGCGATACGATTCGCTCGCGACGGCAAGCGCTGCAACGCGCTCGGCCTGTCCGTGGCCGCTCAGCACATGAATGCCGCCGACCAACCCGGCGGCGCGTCCTGCGGCCATGTCCGTGGCATGGTCGCCGATGATCCAGGAGCGCCTCAGGTCGAGCCCCAAAGCGGCTGCCGCCGCCCGCAGCATGCCGTCACCCGGCTTGCGCCAGGGGTGGTCGGCCAGCGCGTAATCGCCCTTGCCGTCGGCGTGATAGGCACAGGCATAGACACCATCGACATGCGCTCCGTCGGCGGCCAACAGGGAGAGCATACGCGCCTGGACAGCGGCAAAGTCCGTCCAGTCGTAATAGCCGCGGCCGATGCCGGATTGGTTGGTCACCACCACCACGGGCACCTCGGCTGCGTTGCAGGCGGCGAGAATGTGCGCGGCACCATCGATGACCACCACGGCCTCGGGCTTGCCGAGATAGCCGGTGTCCTCGATCAGCACACCGTCGCGATCGACAAAAAGGGCAGGCACGGGGGTCGAGCGCGCCGCCGTCAACGGCTCCGCCCAAAGGCCCGTTTCGATCTTCACTTGGCCGCCATCAGTCCCGGTGCAACACTTTCCAGATACCAGGCATAGGTTTGACGCAGGCCTTCATCGAGGCCGGTGCTGGCCCGCCAGCCGAGCGAGGCCAGCAACGCGCTGTCGACCAGCTTGCGCGGCGTGCCGTCCGGCTTGTCGCTGAGAAACACCAGCTCGCCGTCGAATCCCACCGTTGCCGCCACGCGCTCGGCAAGCTCGCGGATGGTGACTTCCTCGCCCGTGCCGACATTGACGTGGCCTTCGTCCGAATAGACCTTCATCAGATGCACCAGGGCGTCCGCCAGATCGTCGACATAGAGGAACTCGCGCTTCGGCGTGCCCGTGCCCCAGACCTCGAAGCTCGGCTGCCTGCGAGCCTTGGCCTCGTGCACCTTGCGCAACAGCGCCGGCAGCACGTGGCTCTGCTCAAGGTCGAAATTGTCGTTGATGCCGTAGAGGTTGGTGGGCTGGGCGGAAATGAAATCGCAGCCATACTGCCGGCGATAGGCATCGCAGAGCTTGAGCCCGGCAATCTTGGCGATGGCATACCATTGATTGCTCGGCTCCAGGGGGCCGCCGAGCAGGGCATCCTCGGCCATGGGCTGGTCGGCGTCGCGCGGATAGATGCAGCTCGAGCCGAGGAAGAGCAGCTTGGCGACACCGGTCTGGCGCGCGCCCTCGATGATGTTGGCTTCCAGCATCATGTTGTCGTAGAGGAACTCGGCGGGCCGCGTCGAATTGGCATGGATGCCGCCGACCGTCGCCGCCGCCACGAAGACCGCATCGGGGCGCGCCTCCGCCAGCCAGGCCTCGACTTCGGCCTGGCAGCGCAGATCGATGCGGTCGCGGCCGGCGCTGAGCAACTCGCAGTCCTCGCGCGCCAGGCGCCGCACCAGCGCCGAGCCCACCATGCCTCGGTGCCCCGCCACCCAGACCCGCTTGCCCGCCAGATCGAACGTCACTGTGGTCTCCTTGTTGATCGCCGCGAATCTAGCACTCCGGGCATGGGTATGGAATCTACGCCCGCGGCCATTGTCTGGCGCCATGGACCACACGCAAGACTTCGACCCTGTCCGAGCGGACCCGGTAAACGATCACCAATGGCGTAACCGGAATGACGAGTTCCCGTGTTCCGGATAACCGGCCAGCCCTTCCCATCCCTGGAAACTCCGATAGTCGCTCCACGGCCGACACGACAGTATCGAAAACGGCAATTGCTGCGCTTGGATCGCGTTCCGCAATGTATGCAATTTGATCGTCAAGGTCTCGGTCCGCTTCGGAAAGCCAGACAACCCTCACGCCGACTCGTCCTCAATGCGTCGCAACAATTCGCTTCGTCGCATCAGCCAGCGCGCCTTTACCTCTTCATGGGGAATCCAGACGGCGTTCGGGTCGTCGGCCTCACGCAACGCTTGCCGGACTTCGGCCCGGAACCATTCGTCATGCTCTTTCGCTTCTTGCCGCTCTTCCACGGCATCACGCATCAGCTTGCGCATGAGCTGGGCCGCGGACCGATCCTGCGCCTCGGCAATCTCGGCGAAAGCGCCTTTCAGCTCTTCATCGACGCGGAAGGTAAACGTGGTTTGCGACATGCCAAGCCCATGCTGTGTTACGGATGATGGTGATTGTAACACATGATCCCATTATGGTTGGTCATCAAGACAAAGCGCGCTTGCGCCAACCCATCAATGGAGGCGGTAGACCTTGCGCGCGGTGGCAGCGAACATGGCGTCCTTGGCCGCCTCGTCGTAATCGGCGGCGATCTTCTTCAGGCCGTTCCACAGCACCCCATACCCGATCGAGGTGCGGTCGACGGGGAAGTTGCTTTCGAACAGGCAGCGCTCGGGCCCGAAGCAGGCGATGGCGTGGTGGTAATAGGGCGCCTGTACGGCGACGAAGTCGTCGGAGCTGGGTGGCCGGTCCCGGTCGTGCCAGCCGAAACCATTGTCGGGCATGGCGAGGCCGCCGAGCTTGGCGGTGACATTGGGGCATTCGGAGATGGCAGCGATATCGTCCTTCCAGGCGGCGAAAATCTCTTCGCGTTTGCCGGCATAGGCGCCGACGCCGAGCGGCGTGCCGAAATGGTCGAGCACCATGGTGGTGCCCGGAACCGCAGCGGCAAGATCACGGAAAGACCGGTTCTGATGATGGTAATGCCAGGTGTCGAAACTCAGGCCCCGCTCGCCGAGCCGGGCGACGCCGGCGCGAAAGGCGTCGTCGTCGTAGAGGCCGGCAGGTGCGCGTCCGGGAATGCGCAGGGCTTGCGGGTTCGGGTCGTGCGCGCCCGAGTGGCGGATGCCGCGAAACAATCCCCGGCCCGCTTGCTCGTGCGCGTCTAGAACCGCGTCGAGATCGCCATGGCGTAAGTCCGCATGGGAGACGATGGCAGCGATGGTCGCCTTTTCGGGATCGCGCGCCGAGGCCTCGGCGATCTCGGCCACGAACTGTGTCTCGCCGATGGGGCGCAAATGCGCCGGCCCGTCTTCGAGATAGGCTGAGCGGCATTCGAGGAACACGGTCTGCACCACATTGTGGCCGGCGCCCGTATCGGCCCAAAGCTCGTCGAGCAGATAACGCGAGCCGCCCCTGTCCCACAAATGATGATGCGGATCGACGATTTCGCGTGCGGGATCGATCGTCGCCTCCCGCACCTGAGAAAGCCAATCATCGCGCTCCGCCATGCGCGCGATCCAGCTTCTCTGTTCTGCCATGCCAGCTTTCTCCTGATTGTCTGCAAACCGAGCTCAGGACCATATCGCAGCCGGTTACCAATTCGGCGCAAATGATATATGTCCATTCTTGGCTGAACGTGTCGGCCGCCTGACGGACGCGCAATGTCGGGCAAGATGGGGTAATAGCGGGGCGGGGAGTATCGTGACGGAGTCACTTGATACGGAGGTGGCGGAAACGCCACCGTCGAAGAGTCCCTTATGGGCGACTCTTGCCGCCTGTCTGCCGGGCGCCTTGGGCCGCGACCAGCTGCACGACATCCTGCTGCCGAGCAAGCATTCCTTGCTGGTGGATCGCCGCCGCGCTTCCCTTGTGCTCGGCAGGGCCCGTGCCGTCGCCCTGATGTTCTCGGTCTTTACGCTGGCTTGGATCGGTATCGATTGGCTGATTTTTGTCTGGCCCGTCTGGGCAAGCTTGGCCGTCGGGCGCCTCTTCATCAGCGCTGCCTTTCTTGCCACGGCCTTGCTCTTGCCGTTGTCGGGCGACCTGCGCGCGGCCTATCGCGCGATCGCCTATC
>CAYPAX010000181.1:0-4261 GCA_964408735.1 uncultured Rhodospirillaceae bacterium
AATGGCCACTCGATAGTTCTCAATCTCAAATATGGCAGGCATACAATCCTGCTGGGTGGCGATCTCAACATTCCGGCGCAACAGCATCTCATGAAGTGCTACGGGAACAAGAACCCATTCCGTGTGGATGTGGCCAAAGCCTGCCATCACGGCTCCTCGGACTTCCATGTCGAGTTTTTGAAGAAAACACTCCCGCAAGCCAATGTCTTTTCGTCAGGCGACAACAAGTCGTTCGATCATCCGATGGCGGATGCCGTGGGCGCGATCGCCAAACATACGCGCGGCTCTCACCCGCTTCTGTTCTCGACGGAGCTGGCCCGGGCAACCTCAGGCAACAAGACTCATTTCGGTCTGATCAATCTGCGCAGCAACGGTAGGATCCTCGTCATGGCGCAGATGAAGGAACAGCATAAGCGAAAAGCCGATATCTGGGATTCCTTTACGGTGCCCTGGCCCGGCAAGTTTGCGAAAGAGATCAAAGCCTCGGAAGCCTGATCGCCGAGTCGACGGGCGTTGGCAGGCGGCGACTATCCCCCCAGATCTGTCAGCAACCCGCGGCCCTGGTCGAGTTCGGGGAAATCGTGGTCCTCGGCGATGTCGCGGCAGCAATCGGCGAGGATCGTGCGCGCCTGATCCAGCTTGCCCTCGGCATGCCATAGCGTGGCGAGCGTGATTGCGCCACGGACCTCGAAAGGCTTGGCGCTTTGGGCCCGGGCCGTGGCGATGGCCTGTCGCAGAATTTCCGTATCGCCACTCATTTCGCCCTTCTGCCGCAAGATATCCGCGACCAGCCAACGCTCGTTGGTGTCCTCGGCAAAGGCGAGCGCCTGGTCGAGCGATGCGACGGCCGAGTCGCGCTCGCCGCAGCGCGCCTGACCCTCGGCCAGCATGGCCAGCAGGAGCGTGGTGTTGAAGCATGCCTGGCCGCTGTCGCGCGCCTCGACCGTGGCCGCGATGGCGGCCGTGCCCTTTGCGGCATCGCCCTCGATGGCCTCGATCCAGCCCTTCCCGGCTTCGGCGAAGGGCAGCCAGGTGACCATGGACTGGCGCTCGCAGAGGGTCGCCAATTGCTCTGCGTGCGCCGCCAGAGCCCTGCTGTCGCGGCGCAGATAGTCCTGCAGCACGCCGGCATAGAACAGGCAATAGGCCAGGGTGTGGCCATGGCCGAGATCCCGGGCCGCGGCCAGGGCGCGCTCGCGATCGATGCTCGATTGCGCTTCGAAGCCGAGCAACAGGAGGCTCCAGGAGCGCAGCGTCAGGGTCGCGACCAGGGGATCCTGCGCGTAGTGATAGGCCAGCCCGTGGTGCTGTTCGGGGTCGTAGAGGCCGAGCGCGCGCTCGAGATGCACACGGGCGATGTCGGGGCGGCCGAGATAGATGCGGGTCAGCCCGACAAGGCGCTGGCCCATCACCATCGAGGCGATATCGCTCTGCTCCTCGGCCAGGTGCAGGAAGGCGTTGGCCACCGCGTGGGCGTCGTCGTTGTGTGCCAGCACGATGTGGGAGACGCTCTGACCGTAAAGAGCGGGGAACGTCAGGCTACCGTCGTCGAGCTGTTCGGACAGCTCCCGTGCGCGGGCGTGGCAGCGGTTGGTCTCGGCATCGGCATAACCGCGGTTGGCGATCAGCGGCGTGCTCAGGGCGTTCTGGAAACGCAGCTCGAGACGATCGCGATCGGCCGATTCGGGAAGTTCCGCGATCAGCGCCAGGCCCTGACGCAGATGGCGGATCGCCTCGACATTGGCGGAGCCTTCGACCGCCATCTCCCCGGCCGCGAGCCAGAACGGCAGGGCTTGGAGGGGCAGTTCGCCGGCGGTGTAATGGGTGGCGAGCATTTCGGGCTGGGTGGTTGCGATATCCTGGAAATCGGCTTCGAGGGCCCTGGCGATGTTGGCGTGGATCTGTTGGCGCCGGCTTTTCAGCAGGGCGTCATGGGCGG
The DNA here is from genome assembly GCA_964408735.1 of uncultured Rhodospirillaceae bacterium. Taxonomy (GTDB): domain Bacteria; phylum Pseudomonadota; class Alphaproteobacteria; order UBA7887; family UBA7887; genus UBA7887. The sequence continues at coordinate 1,940 of CAYPAX010000181.1, forward strand.
TCTCCTGGATCAGCATGTGCTTGAAGGTATAGACCGCGTCCGGCGGCGTGCCGCTGCGGAACACCAGGCCGCTCGACACCATGGCGTCCAAGGCCTCGTCGAGGGCACCGCTCTCCATGCCCGATACCGCCGCCAGCAGCTCGTAGGCGAAATCGCGGCCGATGCAGGCGCCGATCTGCACCAGGTCCTTGACCGACGCCAGCTTGTCGAGACGCGCCATCAGCGAATCGTGCAGGGTCATGGGCACGGCGAGCGCCGGCAGCGGGCCGGACAGCATGAAACCATCCACGCCATCGACCAGCAAGCCGCTGTCGAGCACCGTCCGCGTCAGCTCCTCTATGAACAGCGGAATGCCGTCGGCCTTGGCGACGAGCTGCTCGCTGACTTCCTGCGGCAGGGACCGGCCGCCGGTGAGCTGATTGACCAGGCGCGCCGCCTGGCGCTTGCCGAGGCGGTTGAGCGTAAGCTGCGTGACATTGCTGTGCCCGCGCCAGGCAGGCTCGTATTCCGGGCGGTAGGTGGCGATCAACAGGGCCGAGATATCGCGGCTGTAATCGACGAACAGGGCCAGCGCTTCCTCGGTGGTGGGATCCATCCACTGGGCATCCTCGACGACCACCAGCAGGGTATGGCTCTTGGACAGCTCGACGCCGCGCATCACCAGCGCCTCGGCGGTCTTTTCGCGCAAGCGGTGGGGGCTCATGTTCAGGGCCGGATAACGATCCCCCGTCGGAATGCCGAGCGACAGCGCAAAGAGGGGCGAGACTTCGTCGACACAAAGATTGTTCTGGTCGACCAGCGCGTCGAGCTTCTCCAGCTTCTGTTCGGCCCTGTCGCGACGGTCGAAGCCACTGGCGCGGGCGAAATAGTCGGTGATGGGGTAGAGCGCCGTGTTGCGATGGTGCGCCGAGCATTGGTAGAGGATGCTGACATGCTCTTCATCGGCGATGCGTTGGCGCAGTTCCTCGACGATACGGCTCTTGCCGATGCCCGGCTCGCCGCACAGCAGCACCGTCTGGCCTTCGCCGCCCTGGGCCAATTGCCAGCGGTCGAGCAGCATGGCGATCTCGGAGTCCCGCCCGACCATGCCCTCGAGCGGCTCCGGATGCGCCGCCTCGAAACGGCCACCGGCAGCGCCCGGGCCGAGAACCTTGTGTGCCCGAACCGGCTCGACGATGCCGCGCAGAACATGCTCGCCCATATCCTCGCAGGCGATGGCGCCGCCGATCAGCCGCCGTGTGCCGGGCGCTACGACAATCTCGTCGGCCGCGGCCAGGCCCTGCAGGCGGGCCGCCAGATTCGGTGTCTCGCCGACCGCGAGCTTCGGCATGGTGGCATCCGAGGTCGTCTCGCCGACCACCACGGGGCCCGTGGCAATGCCGATTCGCACTTGCAGCGGCGCCGGTGCGGGCACGGCCTTTACCGCCTCGACGGTTTCGATGGCTGCCTTTACCGCGCGTTCGCCATCGTCTTCGTGCGCCACCGGCCAGCCGAAATAGACCATCAGCCCGTCGCCGAGATATTGCGCCACATGGCCGGCATAGCTGTCCATGACGTCGCCGCAAGCCTTTTGATAGGCCTGCAGCAGGCGACGAAGGTCTTCCGGATCGAGCTGCTCGGCCAATGCCGTCGAGCCCACCAGGTCGCAGAACATGACGGTGATCTGGCGGCGCTCCGCATCCAGCATCGGGGCCTCGCCCGCCGGCACCGACGTGTCCTCCGCCAGTCCCCTTGCCGCTTCCCGTATGGCCCGGCGCGGGCCGAGCGGCAGGCCGAGGGTTTTGAGGTCGGCATCGCTCAAAGCGGCGATCTGGTCGAGGCCGACCTCCTCGACCTCGAACGCCTCGGCATATTTGTCGAGGCCCAGTTCCCCCAGCCATGCGTGAAGCTCTGACACGTCGCCCTCCCCTGCCGCAGCTTAGACAAAGAGGGGAATCGACTCCAGCCTCCCCGGATGGGAGTGGGCGCAACCGCATCGGCCTCCATATTCCATCATGCGCCGCCGCAAGCGCGGCGCAGCAATGACAACAGGAGGCTCGCAGTGGCGGAACAACTCTTGCACTTGGTGCTGGGCGGCAAGGTCGTCGATCCGAACTCAATCGAGTTCGTCGATACCGAAGCCGTCGATATGGTTGGAGTCTACCCGAACTACGCCAGCGCCCTGGAAGCCTGGCGCGGCGCGGCACAATCCACCGTGGATGACGCGGAGACGCGCTATTTCATCGTCCACTTGCACCGCATGCTCGACCCGGATCAGCAGTGAGGCTCTAGAGCATATTTCGACCATACGCGGTCATTTGACCGGGATGATTTTTGCCGTCG
>CAYPAX010000182.1:0-4025 GCA_964408735.1 uncultured Rhodospirillaceae bacterium
CTAGGGACTTTTTCAACAGCCTCAGCCATAAGCGGTCATTCGCGCATGCCGACTGAGCCTGTTCGTTTCGACGTCGTTCGCGTCAAATTCAGTTGCTCTTCGTTGGCATCTTTCTGGCGTTGTTGAGCCATCTAGCGGGGCAGCGTATTCTGCCCAGCAAAGGCCAGTGGCTTGGGGACGTTGAGGGAGCGCACCATGGCCGAGGACCGTATTACGCAGAGGGTAGCCGCCATCCTCGCGGCAGATGCCGTCGGCTATTCGCGGTTGATGGGCGCTGATGAGGAAGCGACCATTGCTGCGCTCGACCGCTCGCGCATTGTCTTTACCGAGCATATCGAGACCCATCAGGGGCGCGTGGTGGACACCGCCGGTGACAGCGTACTTGCCGTATTCGATATCACCCACCGCGCCGTGCGCGCGGCCATAGCAATTCAAGAGGCGCTGACCGAAATAAACCGGCCTCTGCCCGACGGCGCGCGCATGCCCTTCCGCATCGGCATCCATCTTGGTGACGTTCACGAGAAGACCGACGGCACAGTTTACGGCGACGGTGTCAACGTGGCGGCGCGCTTACAGGCTCTCGCTGAGCCTAACTCGGTGTTCGTGACTGAAGCGATTCATGGCGCCCTACGCAGTCGGCACGAATTTGGCTTCACCGATATGGGGGATCACGACGTCAAGAACATTACCGAGCCGGTTCGCGTCTATCGGGTGATTATGTCTTCGGAGTCACCCCACGACGCACCAAGCCTAAGGTCACCGCCGAAACGCCGGCGGGCCTCTGTCGTTGTCGTGGTAGCAGCTCTCACCATAGCTGCCGTGGCAGCAGTTGGGTTGTGGATGTTTCGGAAGGATGAGCGAGTCCCAACAGGCGCAGAGGAGGTGACAGCGCCGCCAGTCGCCGAAGTAGCCGAGGTATTGCCCAGCGCAGGCCCATCGATCGCGGTATTGCCGTTCACCGATATGTCGGAAAAGGGTGACCATGAATACTTTGCCGACGGCATTTCTGAAGACCTAATCACCGAGCTATCGCGCTTTGAGGGGCTGTTGGTGATCGCCCGCAATTCGACCTTTCGCTTCAAAGGCCAAGCGGTGGACGTCTCCGAAGTGGCGAGGGCGCTGGGCGTGCGCTACGTGCTTGAGGGCGGGGTGCGGCGCGCCGAGGACCGTGTGCGCATCACCGCGCAGCTTATCGACACCGAGACTGGCGGCCACCTATGGGCCGAGCGCTATGATCGTCAACTGACCGACGTCTTTGCCGTCCAGGACGACGTCACTCGTCAGATCATTAGCGCTCTACAAACGGAGATCGGCGAGCTGGCTCCCACCCGCGGCAACCGCGCATTGACCACCAGTCATGAGGCCTACGACCTTTTTCTCCGCGCCAGAGTTGAGAAGGGGCGACGGACCCCACATACGAACACACGAGCGCAAGACCTCTTGCATCAAGCAATCGCACTCGATCCAACCTTTGCAGCCGCCTATGCAGAGTTATCGGATGCTCAATACCTGGCTTGGTTCTACGGCTGGAACAGCTCGGGTGTGACTTTAGAGGACGCTACATTGACCGCCGAGAAAGCTGTTTCACTCGATCGCTCCTCACCGCTGGCGCATGTTCAACTTGGGCGGAGGCAAATGTGGATGGGACGGTATGACGAGTCGATCGCGTCTATCAATCAAGCCATTACACTCGACGCCAACTTTGCCGCGGGCTACGCCGCATCCGCATATTTGCATAGTTTCACCGGCGATTACGCACTGTCACTCGCAATGGCTGACAAGGCGAGTCGGCTCGATCCATTTGCTGTTCGCCCCGCCTTGTACCGCGGTATGGTCTACTTTGCTCAAGAGGACTATGAGGCCGCCATAGTGGCAATAAGTGAGGGATTAAGGCTCAACCCGGATTTCGGGGGTTTACACCAATGGCTGGCGGCTGCGCATGGCCAGCTCGGCCACAAGGTTGAGGCGCGCGCAGCGGCGGCGGAAGTAAAAAGACTCAGCCCGAACTACGCCGGCGGCCTGTGGCGCACACCGCTCAAGGATCGCTCGGTGCTCCTGCGCCTGATGGATGGTCTGCGCAAGGCCGGGCTAGAGGTCCCCGACGAGCCATAAGCGGCCCTCAACGGGTCGTCAAATCTCGCCGCGCATTGGCACATCGCGATGCCGGTGGTGGGAGCCGTCCACCGCATCACAAGCGGACATAAGGAGGGCACTCACTCCGGCAGTCCCGCCTGATGCAGGCCGTCGAGAAAGTGGTCCCGCTCGGCGTCGGGCCAAGTTAAATGGGCGAAGCTATCGGCGGAGAAGTCGGGCTTCAGGTGCATGATTTGGGCGAGTTGGGCGTCAGCCTCCTGGTCGCGTTCGAGTTGCGCCAGCGATGCCGTCAATAACGCGCGTCCCATGATGTAGCCATGGCGGACCTGAATCGACTGACGCGCCGGCTCGATAGCGTCCTCGTAGCGTCGCAATTGGTAATGCGACATCGCCTGGCCGCCAAACCATACAAATCTGGATGGATCGGCCGGGCTCAACCGAAGGGCGGCGTCCAGGGCGAGGATCGCCTCTTCATGTTCGCCACCACCCAAAAAACACGCAGCGCCGAGCGCAGCGTACGAATAGGCGTTGCCGGGGTTCAGCTCGACGGCACGCCGCGCCGCCGCCAGCGCCGCGTCGTGCCGGCCCAGGTAAACGCAAACGTAACTCAGCCAGACGTGGCCAAATTCGTCCCTGTCGTCTAAAGCCACCGCGCGCTTGGCGGAATCGTATGCCGCTTGCAGCGATTCATCAGGGGCTGTGCTCCAATTGAGCCACACATCTCGCCACAGGCTGTTCGCCAACCAGGCATGCGCCTGGGCAAAGTTGGCGTCAATTTCGATCGCCTTGCGGAACAGGGTCTGGGCCTCCGCGTTGTCCGGTTTCTTGTATTTTTGGAGGTGCCACAGGCCGCGAAGCAGCCAATCGTGCGCCGCAAGGCTGTCGGGCCGCCGGCGCAGAGCGCGTTGCATTTCCGCGTCGAGGACCGCCGGGCTGATGGCGCTGACCACCCGTTCGGTGATCTCGTCTTGCAAGGCGAAGATGTCGTCGAGTTCGCGATCGTAGCGCTCCGCCCAGATATGGCCGCCGCTGGCCGCGTCGATCAGTTGCGCAGTGATGCGCACCCGGTTGCTGGCCTTGCGGACACTGCCTTCCAGCACATAGCGGACGCCAAGCTCGCCTGCCACCTGGCGGACGTCCACGCCGCTGCCCTTGTAGACGAAGGTCGAGTTGCGGGCGATGACGAACAAGGCACGGAATTGCGACAATCCGGTGATGATGTCCTCGGAGATGCCGTCCGAGAAATATTCCTGTTCCGCATTACCCGACATGTTGTCAAAGGGCAGCACCGCAATCGACGGCTTGTCTGGAAGCGCGAGGCGTTCTTGCTTGGAGGCTTGTGCGACTCCGATGTTCTCGATCGTGAGACGATATGCGGTCACCGGCTCAGCAACGTTTTTGACTGCGTGCGAACCGGCATGCTCAAAATCTCGGGCCAACTTTCCCATGACTTGCCGGTGAACATCCTCGGAGATCATGACGCTACCTGGCTCGGCAAGCCCTTCGAGGCGCGCAGCAACGTTGACGCCTGAACCGTAAATCGACCCGTCTTTCTTTTCTATGACGTCGCCCAAGTTGACGCCGATACGGAAGCGCATGCGCTCCTGTTCGGGCAGTGCCTCGTTGCGGCCGCGAAGCGCTTCTTGGATCGCTACCGCCGCCTCGACCGCCCCGATTGCGCTCGGGAAGGCCGCCAGCACGCTGTCGCCGGCGGTATCAACGACTCGGCCGCCGTGCCCAGCAACGCGCTCTTTGAATACTGCTCTACAGGCGTCCAGAGTAGCCACGGTAGCCCGCTCGTCGGCTTCCATGAGCCTGGAATACCCGACAACGTCTGCCGCCAGAATTGCGGCCAGCCTCTGATCTGCATGCTGGTCCGACACGAATGTCCTCCCTGCCGGCATGCTACGCCCGGGTTGTTCGAGCCTCAA
>CAYPAX010000183.1:0-3950 GCA_964408735.1 uncultured Rhodospirillaceae bacterium
ATCGGTTACACCTACCTCAATCCCCGGATCAGGTTCAGCTAGAGGGCGATGTGACCGACCATGCCATACAAAGCCAGTCAGCGGGCGCTGCCCTGATGCGCGCAATAAAGTCCTTTGCGCTGTTGCGCGAGAGCGGCGTCGGTATGGTCGGCGTCGGCCTGATCATGTTCTGGGTGCTGATCGCCATCTTCGCGCCGATCCTGGCGCCCTTCGATCCCAACGCGACGATCCTGCCGTTCGCCAAGATCGGCACACCCAATCCGGCCGGCGGGACGTTCTGGCTCGGCACCGACCACATTGGGAGGGATATTCTCTCCCGGCTGATCTGGGGCTCGCAAACCGTTTTGCTCTATGCGCCGCTGGCAACGCTGTCCGCTTACGTCGTGGGCATCCTGATGGGCCTGGCGGCAGGCTACTTCCGGGGATACACGGACGCCGTGCTGTCGCGGATCGCCGATATTATTCTCTCCTTCCCGGTGCTGGTGCTCTACATCATCATCATCGCCACCTACGGCGCCTCGGGTATCAATATCATCATCGCCATCACCTTCGCTTCGTCACCCGGCATTATGCGTATTGTGCGCGGATTGGTGCTGGATCTGCGCAACCGCGATTACGTCGCCGCCGCCCAGACGCGCGGCGAGACATCGTGGTACATCATGCTGATCGAAATTCTGCCCAATGCCCGGGGACCGTTGATTGTCGACGCCTGCCTGCGGCTCGGTTACGTCATCATCACCATCGGCGTGCTGGGCTTCCTGGGCCTCGGCCTGCCGCCGCCAGACCCGGATTGGGGCGGCATGATCAACGAAGCGCGCGCCATGGCGCTGGCCTTCCCGCACATGACGGTCATTCCCTGCATCGCGATTTCGTCGCTGATCCTGGGCTTCAATCTGCTGGCCGACGGCCTGCGCGAGATTTCGATTAGGGATTAACGGCCATGTTGGACAAATCCGACGCCCCGCTACTGGAAATCAGAGGCCTCTGCATTTCCTATTTCACCCGCGCCGGCGAAATCCCCGCCGTGGTCGACTTTTCCTGCGACCTGCACGCCGGCGAAAGCATCGGGTTGGTGGGTGAATCGGGCTGCGGCAAGTCAACCGTCGCCATGGCCATCATGCAGTACATGGGTTCCAACGGCGGCATCGTCGGCGGCACGATCAAGTTCAAGGGCCGCGACCTAAACACGCTGTCGGACGAGGAACTGCGCGACCTGCGCGGTTCGGAAATCGCCATGGTCTACCAAGAGCCTATGGCCGCCCTCAACCCCAGCCTCACGATCGGCACCCAACTGAAGGAAGTGCCGATCACCCATGACGGCGCAACGGACGCCGAAGCGCACAAGCTTGCCGTCCAGATGCTGTCGGACGTCAAGCTGCCGGATGCCGAGCGCGTCATGGCGGCCTACCCGCACCAGATATCGGGCGGTCAGCAACAGCGCGTCGTCATCGCCATGGCGTTGCTGTCCAATCCGGCGCTGCTGTTGCTGGACGAGCCGACCACAGCGCTGGATGTGACGGTCGAGGCCGGCATCGTCGAACTGGTTTCCGAGTTGGCCGAAAAGTTCGGCACGGCCATTCTTTACATCTCCCATAACCTAGGACTGATCCTCGAGACCTGCGACCGCGTCTGCGTCATGTATTCCGGCGAGGTTGTCGAGGAAGGCCATATCGATTCGCTTTTTACCTGGCCTCGCCATCCCTACACCCATGGCCTGTTCGGCTGCATCCCGCTGCCGCACGCCGACAAGAACGCCCGGCCGCTGGTGCCGATCAAGGGGCAGCTGCCGCTGCCGCACGAACGGCCCGACGGCTGCAATTTCGGCCCGCGCTGCGAGTATTTCGAGGCCGGCCGCTGCGACCAGGGCATCATCGGCATGGACAACATCCAAACCAGCGCCGCCGGCCACAACGTACGCTGCACCCGATGGGACGAAATCTCGCCCGAGGACGCGGTGGCCCAAGGTGTCGCCAAGGAAGCCAGCACCAAAGGCGAAGTCGTCCTGCGCGTTGCCGCCATGAAGAAATACTACGAGGTTCATGACCGCTCCATTTCGGCCATGATCTCCGGTGAAAGCGTCCGGCACGTCAAAGCCAACGAGGCGCTCGACTTCACCGCCCGGCGCGGCGAAACGGTTGCCATCGTCGGTGAATCGGGTTGCGGCAAGTCGACCTTCGCCAAGGTGCTGATGGGCCTGGAGACCGCGACGGAAGGCAAGGTTGACCTCGACGGCGCCAACATCGGCGACATGCCGGTCCAGGAACGCTCGCCGGAACAGCTGGGCTCATTGCAGATGGTCTTCCAGAACCCCAACGACACGCTCAATCCCAGCCACACCATCGGCGGTCAGATCACCCGCGTGATCCGCAAGTTTGGCGTTGAAAAAGACAAGACAAAAGCCACCGAAAAAATGCTCAAGCTTCTGGATACCGTCAAGCTGCCGCGTGACTTCGCAAAGCGAAAACCACGCCAGCTTTCAGGCGGTCAGAAGCAACGCATCGGCATCGCCCGCGCCTTCGCCGGCAACCCCGCCATGGTGATCGCAGACGAACCGGTTTCGGCGCTCGACGTTTCCGTTGCCGCTGCCGTCACCGAACTGTTGATGGAAATCCAACGCGAGCATCAGACCACGCTGCTGTTCATCAGCCACGATCTCTCCGTGGTGCGTTATCTTTCCGACCGCGTCGTCGTCATGTACCTCGGTCAGATCATGGAGCGCGGCGCCACCGACGAGGTCTTCGCGCCGCCCTACCATCCCTACACTGAGGCGCTCCTCTCGGCGGTGCCCATCGCTGATCCCGAAGTTTCAAAGCGTCACATTGTCCTTGAGGGCGCCCTGCCCAGTGTGCTCAACCCGCCCAAGGGCTGTCCCTTTGCCTCGCGCTGCCCGCGCAAAGTCGGCGACATCTGCGACAACCAACCGCCGCCCGTGCAGGAAGCCGCCGAGCGCCACGTTATCGCCTGCCACATCCCGATGGCGGAACTGCGCGAGGTTGAGCCGGTCATCACCGTGCCGGACCGGGAGATCGCCTGAGTAGGCATTGATGCAACGCCGGCTTGCCACGCTATGCCGCCATGGGTAGGTTACCGGAAATTTCCGCCACCGACATTGAGTACGCTTCATGACCACGATCCTGCCCCAACAACAGCTTTTGCTTGAGCTCATCATCTTTTCCGGAGACATCGGCGTCCCGGACGTGGACGACGCCTCGATTTTTTTCCGCACAATGAAGGAATGCGAGGCGAAGGGCTGGATCACCGTGACCCATTTCGGAGCCGGTGTTCAAAAACTCAGCATTACCGATCTTGGGCGCAACAAGGCCAAAGCGGGAAAGGCCATACACTCGAGCCCAAGCGCCGAAGATTGAGCCGCCGCATCGCCCAGGCCCTCGACCCACTCCTGCCATTTCGCCTTCTGTTCGGCAGCTGCTTCGGGTGATTCAGGCTTTGCGTCACCGAGATACATGATGATGTAGTTGGACACTGAGTATCCCTCTCCTTCGTTGTATCGGCTTACGCTGCTGCTCAATCCGACCGGTCGTACTGCGGCAGACCCGACGTGATCTCGTAATAATCGCCGGCGTCGGCGACAAAGATTTCGGCCACTGTTTTCAGACCCGTCGGTCCATCGAGTGTGCCGGCGGCGATGCCGATCTGGTCGCTGTCGTTGGCGCTCCAGAACAGGCTGGCGCCGCATTCCCGGCAGAAGCCGCGCTTGGCGAAATCGGACGAGATGTACCATTTGAGGCCGCGGTCCTCGGTGAAACTGAAGCCCTCCCGCATGGCGTTGGTGTAGGCCGCCACGTGGCCGTGGGTGCGGCGGCACTGGCCGCAGTGGCAGTTGGTGATGTCGCGCAGCTTGCCGCGCGCTTGGTAACGCACGGCGCCGCAATCACAGCCGCCGGCATGGACTTGATCATCGTCGCTCATTTCACCCTCTCCCTCCTGCG
>CAYPAX010000184.1:0-3865 GCA_964408735.1 uncultured Rhodospirillaceae bacterium
ACAGAGAATCAGACACAGCGACACGCGTCCAGAGCAGACTTCGTCAACGGGCTGCCATAGGCCTCGTTGAACTGGCCGAAATGATCGAGATCCACGACGCACATGCTGAGCGGATGGCCCGCTTCGTCGGCATCGCTTATCGCCTTTTGGATACCGATATCAAAGAATTTGAGGTTGCGAACGCCGGTCAGCGCGTCGGTCAGGGATTCCTCGCGCATATCCTTGAAACCGCGCTCGATATCGGTGATCTCGACGGCGGTGTTGTCGAGTGCGCTGGCAAGCGAGGCGGCCTGTTCGCCAAGGTTCTTGCTGTCTTCCGAAACCGACTCCACCACGGCTTTCACTTCATCGGTAATGCTCGTGATGTCCTCGCCGAGTGCGCCGGCCTCCTTGCTGATGGCCTCGGTCTCCTCGATAAGCTGGTCGATCACGGACTTGATGCCATCGGGCGCTTCGGTGCCGGCAAGCTTTTCCGCGTGAGTCTTGAGGCGCTGTTCGATCTGGCTCGTGTTCTCGGAGGCGGTCGTGACGTATTCCTGAGCCCGGTTGAGCTCGCCGACGATGCGCTCGCTGGCATCCTCGACCAGAAGCGACTCGCGGGTCACGCCGAAATACTTCTCGTGGATGTCGGCACAAATCTTGTCGGTGAATTGATCACCCTTGGCGATATGCTCGTCGATCGTGCTCGACACATCCGGGTATTGGCCCGAGGCATAGGCATACCAGACCGCAATATTGTTGGGATTGGTCGGCACGCCGTACTGATCCATATAGGCTAGGCCGGCGAATACGCCTTCCGCGACCGCATCAGGATAATCGGAGTAATCCACCGTTTTACCCCCTCCAAGGGCGTCTCAAGCCAAGCTCTGCCAACCCGCACTCCGCCGGTTAGCGCGCCGGCAACTATATATATCCCACTTTAGCGCGACCCAAGCCGCAGGTGCCGATTTTTCGAAACTTTGTGCAAGCTGTGGCAGATCTGCGGTCTTTTTCAGCCTTCATCGCTCATGATGGAGCCAAATCAGCAGGCCGAACAGTATCAGAATTACCAGGACACCGAAGGGGAAGAGAAACTAATGTCATTACCGGGTCCGTGCGCATCATGACCTGGAGGGTCACCTTCACGGTGCGAAGCCACTCTGAGAGAAAGCTGTCGAAGCGACCGTAGCGGGCGATGTCGTAAAGCATCCAGCCAATAGCTGTGCACAGTCCCACGGCGCTGACCAGCACCAGCTTCCACGCCAGATTGACGAAAAAGGCTTTCACCGTCTGCGCCTCAGTCCTGCAGCCTGGTCTCGCACTTTTGCCACGCAAGCAACAGCGACGCGCCAGATCGAGAGTTGGTCAACTCAATATTCCCCGCGGTCCATATCCGCCTGATGCAGTTTCGGTCTGGTGCCGTTCCTGTCAAGCCCGCTCCCCATTTCCCGCTTCAGCGCAGAGCATGGCCAAGATGGCCTTCAAGCTCGGCGATTGCGGCCTCGGTCTCGACCACCTTGATGGTCCGCATGCCCATGGCCCGCGCCGGTTTGAGGTTGATACCCAGGTCGTCGAGAAAAACGCTTTCCGCAGGCGTCACGCCGAGGCGCTCGCAAGCCAGGCGGTAAAACCGCGGATCGGGCTTGCGCAGGCCGACGCGGCTGGATTCGATGACCTCGTCGAAGACGGCCATGACCGTGGCGATCTCGGCGTGGCGTTCGCTTTGCGGGCCTGCCCCGCGCACATTGTTGGTCAGGCATGCCGTACGGTAGCGCCCGGCGACGGCCCGCAAGACCGCCACCATGGTGGGGCGGATCTCGCCGTGCAACAGGCCTAAGACATCGCGGCCGTCGACCCGATGGCCGAGGGCTTGCGATTCTGCGGCAAAAGCGTCGCCAAAAGCATCGACGGCAATATCGCCGCGTTCGAGGCGTGCCCAGGCGTTGTCGTCGGGATTGGTGGCATTGACCTGGCGCAGGAAATCGCGGGGCAGGCCATTGGCCGCCTCATAGCGATTGAAGGCCTCGAAAGGACTGGACAGGATGACCCCGCCGAAATCCCAAAGGACCGCCTTTATTGCGGTGTCGGGCATGAACTAGCGCTGCTGGCGCCGCCAGCGGTCGATGGTTTCGATTATGAACTCCGGCGGCACGCGCTCTTCCGCCCAGGCTTCCGCGAAAGGCGCGTCGCCGCTGCGCGGCAATTCCGTGCTCGACAGCGTGTCGAACCGCAGGCGCATGGGAACCGTGACGCCTTCGCCGACGACCACCGCTTCCTGGCGCCGCAGGGCCGGCAGAACCGCAAGCAGGCCGAGGCCGTTTTCCGGCATTGCGGCGGCGACGAAGTCCTGGTCCTTGGTGTTGTTCATGCGCAGCGCGAACAGGGTGCCGCATTGCGAGATGACGCTGGCCGAAAGCTCAGACGGGCGTTGGCTCACCAGGCACAGGGAGACGCCGTATTTACGGCCTTCCTTGGCGATGCGCGACAGCGCCAGCTTGGTCGGGGTGAAGCTTTGGGCCTTGTCGTCTTCGGGGATGTAGCGGTGCGCCTCTTCGCAGACCAGCAGCAGCGGCGGTGTGCGGGCGCGATCGGACCAGACGGCAAAATCGAAAACCAGGCGCGAGATCACCGAGACCACCACATCGACGATTTCGGATGGCACGCCGGACAGGTCGACGATGGTCAGCGGCCTGCCTTCGACGGGGATGCGCAGGAAGCGAGACAGCACCGCCGGCATGCTGTCGCGCACCAGCAGGCCTGAGAACATGAAGCTGAAGCGCTTGTCGGCGTTGAGCTGCTCCAGGCGGCCGAGAAGGCGCAGAAACGGCGCGGTGGTGTCGGCCTTGTCGAGCTTGCCCATATTGTCGTTGATGATGCGGATGAGCTCGGTCAGGCGGTACGGCACCGGCGTGTCGGGCGTGAAATAGGTGGTGTCGGTGTCCTTGCTGGCGTAGCGCTTCTTCGCTTCCAGGATGGAATCCTTGAGGATATTGACCTGGGACTGTTGTTCGGCCTCGTCGCCGGCGCGCACCATCACCGAGGCGATCTCTTCGATGGTCAGCAGCCAGCAGGGCAGGGACAGGTTCTGCGGCTCGATCACCTCGGCCAGATCCTCGAATGCTCCGCGATATTCGTTATGGGGGTCGAGCAGCACCACATGGCCGGCCGGGTGGCTGGTGAGAATCTTGCGCAGGATCAGCGCCACGGAACAGCTCTTGCCCGAGCCGGTGGTGCCGAGAATGGCAAAATGCTTCGCCAACAGGTCGTTGACCATGATGAAGGCCGGCGTGACCTGGTCCTGATGGATGGCGCCGACCTGCACGTTGGCCGTCTCGGGCTGGGCATAGACCATGCCCACATCGCTCGACTCCGCCGTGGTCAGGGGCAGTCCCAGGGTCGGCATGATCGACACGCCGCGCTCGAAATGGATGCGTCCCGCTTCCACCGATGCGTCAAGCACTTCGCCCATCAGGTCGACCTCGGCGATGTTGCGCTCGAGCGGGCCGCTCGGTCCCGGCTCGATCTCCGTACCGAGCTTGGTTACCACGCCGAAAATCGTCGAGACCGGTGTCCTCAGTTTGACCAGCTCGCCGATACGCACCGCATTGCCGTCTTCGAATTCGCTGTCGGCACCGTTTCCGCCATGGCTGTCTTGGGCGCGGAAGCCGGATAGGGCGACGCTGACCTGCGCGCCGCCGACGGAAGTCACATAACCCAGCGAGTTGCTTGCTTCGTCCATGGCCGGTTCTGGTTCCTGTGCCGTTGCTCACCGGTTATATCGGCCGGCGAAGTCTATTCCCTGAAATCGGGATTTTCGAGCGGTTCCTGAAAACTAACCCGGATTATTCACGGCTCGGTAGAATATGGTTGGTGAGCGTATATTAAG
>CAYPAX010000185.1:0-3795 GCA_964408735.1 uncultured Rhodospirillaceae bacterium
CCTATCCGGTGGAATACACCTTAACTCCCTGTCCGATTTTCTGGGACCACCTCAGGGGCCCCACGGACTTTGGGCGGCCACCTCCGCGGCCACCGAGGGGTTCGCGAGTGCTATCATTCCCGCAACTAACCCAGCTACCCCCGTTTTTAGTTGTGCTCCAATCCAACCGTAAGGTGGTGCAGTCATGAGAACCTCCCTTTCATATGTTGTCTTGTTGCATAACGGTCGAAATCGCATAGGAGCCGATGACCAAGAAGCCTGCAACTGAATCCGACGTGGTAAGTACAATTTTTCGCCGTCGTCAGCGTATCTCGGGACGGCTCCTCGTCAGTGGCGACATAGTAATAACAACGCCAGCCGCGAACCCGCCCCTTGAGGTCTACGGGGGTCACTACGGGCTTCAACAATGCCGACCTGAAGAAGGCAAAGGCTCTGTTAGATGAGCTGAATTGACCCGCCATGACCATTTGCCGAATGACCGGACTGGGTCTTGGCCGTGTGGAAACGCGCTGCGGAACGGGATGCGGGTGGCGGGCACTGATTTTCGGAGCGGAATTTCCAGAAGCCGGCCCATTTCCGGCATTGAGGCCGATATGGCGCCTATGAGGGACTGAGGGGTGTTTGGTGTGCCGGGGTCCGGGAACAATGCGGGAAAGTGGCTTCTCCCTTATGCCTTCATCGCGGCCATCAGAGGGCCTGCGCCCATGATGTTGATGACGCGGGTGAGATTGTAGGCGAGGACGCTCAGGGCGATTTCCGTTTTGACGTTGTTCAGACGCTTCATCAGAAAGTGGGTGGCGCCCATGCGCATTTTGATGGTCCCGAAGGGATGCTCGACAGTCTCGCGGCGAACCCGCATGGCCTGCGGGTTCTCATCGAGGCGCCGCTGCACATCCTCCAGGAGGTGTTCGTGCTCCCAGCGCGTGACGACCCGCTGCGCGCTGGTCGTGCAGCATGCCTTCATCGGGCAGGTCCCGCATTCTGTCGTTGCGTATCGTCTGAGGTCCAAGCC
The DNA here is from genome assembly GCA_964408735.1 of uncultured Rhodospirillaceae bacterium. Classification (GTDB taxonomy): domain Bacteria; phylum Pseudomonadota; class Alphaproteobacteria; order UBA7887; family UBA7887; genus UBA7887. Next base: position 1,013 of record CAYPAX010000185.1, read on the forward strand.
GCCGGTTTCTCGCTTATGGGAGACGAACGACAGCGTCTCGCCGGCAGGACAGATGTACATGTCTTGGTCGCCCACATAGCGAAAGTCTTGCTTGCCGAAACGTCCATTGGCCCTCATGCCCGTTGACATCGGCTTGGGCAGCGTCGCTGCGATGCCGGCGTCGGCACATTCCTTGATCTGCTCGGAACTGAAATAGCCTCTATCGGCAACCGCATCGATCTCATCGGCTCCGAGCGCCGCCCTGGCCTTCTCCGCCATCGGCGTCAAGGACGCCCGGTCACTGCCGCTCTGGATCACGTCATGGGCGACGATCAGGTGATGATCGGTCTCCACCGCTGCCTGAACATTGTAGCCGACAACACCGGAGCCCCGGCCACTGGTCGCCATGGAACGGGCATCGGCATCGGTCAGCGAGATCTGCTCGTCAGACGTGGCCATCATCCGGGCTTCCAAGGCTTTCAGGCGCGCCATCTCCTCGCTCAGCTTGTCGATCTTCTCGTGAAGGCGCGTCACTCGAGATGCCATCTCCGCCGTCGGTTCCTGGCGGTCAGCGCTGTCCAGCTGGGCGAGATAGCGCGCCACGCTTTCCTCGATCTGCTTGATCCGCCGTGCCATCTTGGCCTTGGTAAAGTTTCGATCGCGGTTGTTGACCGCCTTGAACTTAGAGCCGTCGATGGCCACGCTCGCCGCCGACAGCAAGCCGATCCGGCGGCACAGCTCGACGAACCGAGCGCAGACTTTGCCGATCGCCGGCCCATTGTCCTTGCGGAAGTCGGCAATGGTCTTGTGATCCGGCGCCAGGCGCCCCGTCAGCCACATCACTTCCACATTGCGCCCGGCCTCGCGCTCCAGCCGGCGGCTCGATTGCACCCGGTTCAGATAGCCGTACACATAGAGCTTCAACAGAACTGACGGATGATAGGCAGGCCGGCCCGTGACCGCCGGCGCGATACCGCTGAAACCCAGTTCGCCAAGATCCAGCTCATCGACAAAGACATCGATCACACGAACCGGATTGTCTTCGCCGATCCAATCCTCAAGGCGCTCCGGAAACAGCGTCGCCTGATCGCGATCGACCCCCTCAATAAAACGCTTCATACGATCCCTCGCTCAGCCGAATGAAGAATCGTAGCATCAACCGCGTTTTCACACAGCCAGGGTCAATCCCGGTCCGCGCCACCCCACGTCAGGCAAGTCGGTTATTGCTTCATAGTCGGACCTGGCCGCTCTGCGACACCATGGAACGTACCGCCATCGACAGCGTCAGCGAGCAGATCCACGACTTTTCGGCGCTTCTGGCGGAGGATATGCCGGAGGCGGACGACGAAGAGTAGGGGTAAGATGGGCTGAAGAGCCACGAAATCTCACAGCATGTTGGCGGCGGGCGCCCGGCCGGCCAGGCCGAGGGCGCAGACGCGCATTCTTCTGAGCCGGTCGGGAAAAGTTGCGGTGGGCTGGGTTCTGCTTCCGGAGGTATCGTGTGAGTGGTTGATGTTAGCGATGAACAGCCGAAAGCATGCAATTGCGCTCATTCGGTCATCCTCGCTCGACACTCTGTCATCAGCGAAATCTTCGCTGATTCCCAGAGCGTTCCGACTGCACCTTTTTGTCATTGTTGAGTGAAATCTCGGCACCGCGTATCCTGCCAAACAAAGGCCAGTGGTTTGGGGATGCTACGGGAGCATGCCATGGCCGAAAAATCGCGTCACGCAAAGAGTAGCAGCCAACCTGGCAGCGAACGCTGTTGGTGCGATGGCTGAAGGCACATCTTCGTCCAGGACAGGTCTGGATGGTGAGCGCCGGCAGATCACAGTGCTATTTGCAGACATGGTGGGCTACACGGCTGCATCGGAGCGCCTGGGGGAGGAAAGAACTTACACAATGATGCAGGCCATCCTGGGGCCGATCACCGATGCCGTTCATGAACACGGCGGCAAGGTTCAAAGCTTCACCGGCGATGGCATCATGGCGCTGTTCGGCGCACCGGCGGCGCTGGAGGACGCGCCGCTTCAGGCCTGCCGCGCAGCACTTGCGATCCAAACAGAGGTCGAGCGGGTTGGTGGACGAATCGAAGCCGAGCTCGGTGTTCGCCCCAGCTTGCGGATTGGAATCAATACCGGCCCCGTAGTCATCGGCAAAGTCGGTGCCGATGAGGACGCCGAGTTCACCCCACTTGGCGACACGGTCAATGTGGCCTCACGGCTGGAGACGGTGGCGTCACCCGGCTCGGTGTTGATGAGTGAGGCCACTTGGCGGCTGGTCGCGGCCCGTGTCGAATCCGTGTTCGCCGGCGAGCCGGAATTGAAGGGCAAGGTGCAAGCACTGCAGGCTCATGAGCTGTTGAGCCTGAAACCGGGCATCAGCCGGTTTGAGGCGGCGGTGGGCAGCGGTCTGACCCAATTGGTCGGGCGTCAGCTCGAACTGGACGTTCTGGACAGCCTTTGGCGGCAGGTCAGAGAGGGTCAAATTCAGGTGGTGAACGTGGTCGGCGACGCCGGCATCGGCAAGTCACGGCTGGTGCACGAGTTTCGCGAAAGGCTGAGCGGCGGCAACGTGGCATTGTTCAGCGGGGATTGCGCTGCCGAGGGCCGGTCGCTGCCATTCCTGCCATTCATTGACGTGATCCGCCATGCCTATCGCATCGGCCAAGACCACGATCCGCAAGTCATAGAACACAAACTGCGCAGCGGGCTGGAAATGGTTGGTCTGGCAGCTGAACGGCATTTGCCCTGTCAATCGGCATTGAACATTGACCCCCTATCGGCGTCCAATTTTGACCCCTT
>CAYPAX010000186.1:0-3679 GCA_964408735.1 uncultured Rhodospirillaceae bacterium
CCCCCCCCCGGCGGTGGGCCAAGGAGGCTTTTCGGATGCGTCGCGACGCTTGGCAGATGCCCCACATCGCCCGGCGCGCCGCTCCTACCCGAAAAGCCACCTTGGCCCATCAAACCGGCTCCAATTGGTCGAGACATGCTCTACTCCCCGTCCCACTGTGCATATTCGGCTAGCGCCGCCTCGTCCGGCGGGTAGAGCCCGAACGTGGAGCGTCCCTGCCCGACCTGGGATTGGACGAAACGCTCGAAGCGCTCCTGCTCCACCCCATCGCGCGCCACCTCCTCGGCGAGCGCGCGCGGAACGACGACAATACCATCGCCGTCGCCGACCAGAATATCACCAGGGAATATCGCCACGCCACCACAGCCGATTGGCACTTGTGCATCGGCTGCGAAGTGGGAGACGGCACTGGCCGGTGCCGCCGCGCCCGCACAAAAGACGGGAAACGCCATGTCGGCGATCACCGGTGCATCGCGCATGGCGCCGTCGGTCACAAAGCCTGCCGCACCGCGAACCCTGAGACGCTGGAGCAGAATATCGCCGGCGGCACCGGACCCCATATCGCCCCTGGCATCGACCACCAGCACCCAGCCCTCGGGCATGGTCTCGATCGCCTTGCGTTGGGGATATTCGCGGTTGCTCCAGACATCGGGAACGGCGACATCCTCGCGCGCCGGGATATAGCGCAGGGTATAGGCGGGAGCCGCGAATTGCGCCGCGGCGGCATTCAGCGGCGCCGCCCCCCGCACGAACACATTGCGATAGCCGCGCTTGAACAGCTGCGTGCTGACGGTGGCGGTGCTGATCCCGGCCAGGCCAGCCAGAACCTCCGCCGCGGGCGGCGCTGGCGCGTCGTTCATCTTGGTGTCTCCCAACTCGATCGTTACCCCATCATGCCCCGATCACGCGGCGAAGGGAAAGCCACGCAAGGAGCCCCCATATGATTTGTTGTGGACGTCACAAGCCCGGAACGCCAGAATCCTTGGCATGGGGACATCATAAACTGGTTTTGAACTATCGCAGGAGCGATCGGAGATGATCTTGTTCGACGACTTGAGAGATGCGGCAGGCGCGGAGCATGCCGTATTCATCGGCTACGACCCCCTCGATGATGCTTCCGCCAAGATCTGTGCGTCGTCCATTCGGCGGCGCACCGGCATGAAGAATTTGAAGATTTTCCCCATTATTCGCGACCAACTTCTCGCCTATGACCTGTGTACGCGCCCGATAGACCCCAAAGGCAGTACGCAGTTCTCCATAACCCGGTTCATGACCCCAATCCTCATGAACCACAGCGGCGTCGCCATCTTCTTCGACTGCGACATGATCATCACCCGCGATATCCAGGAGATGTTCGACCTGTTCGACCCGACCTTCGCGGTACAGGTCCCGAAACACGACTATTCGCCAAAGACCACGGGCAAAATGGGCGGCCTGCCGCAGACGGTCTATCCGCGCAAACAATGGAGCGCGACGGTTATCTATAACTGCGCGCACCCGTCCAATCGCGCCCTGACGAAAGAGGTGGTCGAGACCGGGGCACCGAAGTTCCTGCACCGTTTCCAATGGCTCAAGGATGAAGAGATCGGCGGCATTCCGCTCGAATACAACTTCCTGGTCGAAGAGCAGGAAATGCCGGACAGCCTGCCGTTCAACATCCACCACACCCTGGGCGGGCCGATCTTCCGCGAGAGGCAGAATGTCGATTACGCGGAATTCTGGAAAGAAGAGTTCCAGACCACTTTCGGCCGCGCTTTCTCCGAGGCTGACATCATCAACTGAAAGCCCTAACCTTGCGGAAGGCTCGACAGTGAGCCGCGGGGAGGAGTGACATAGGGTGGTGGAAGACACGCCCAGACGGCGCTTGTCGGCAATCCTCAGCGCCGACGTAGCGGGCTATTCGCGCCTGATGGCAGCCGACGATGCCGGAACGGTGGCGACGTTGAACGCCTGTCGCGACATCTTTCGCGACGCCATTGCCGCCGAGGGCGGGCGCCTGGTCGATACTGCCGGCGACAGCGTTCTCAGCGTGTTCGACAGCGCCGTGGCGGCCGTGGCTTGCGCCTTGGCCGTGCAGAAGCAGTTGGCCGGGCACAATGCCGAGTTGGACGACGACCGGCGGATGGATTTCCGCATCGGCATCAATCTCGGCGACATTATCGAGCAGGCCGACGGCAGCGTGTATGGCGATGGCGTCAATATCGCGTCGCGCCTGGAGGGCTTGGCCACCCCGGGCGGCCTGATGGTCTCGGCCAATGTCCGCGAAGTCGCCGAGGGCAAGCTCGAAGCGCGCTTCACGGATGCCGGAGAGCACCAGGTCAAGAACATCGCCCGACCGGTGCACGCCTATCGCGTCGAAGTGGGCAGCGGCGAGCCGGCGCCTGCCAGGCCCGAGCCGATCCGCGACCGCCCCTCGATCGTCGTCCTCCCCTTCGAGAACATGAGCGGCGATGCCGAGCAGGCCTATTTCTCCGACGGCATCTCCGAGGACGTGATCACCGAGCTGTCGAAGGTGCCGGGCCTGTTCGTGATCGCCCGCAACTCGGCCTTCGTCTACAAGGGCCAGGCGCACAACCTGCCCGATGTCGCAGCGGCGCTCGGCGTGCGCTACGTGCTCGAAGGCAGCGTGCGCAAGGCCGGCAACCGAGTTCGCGTCACCGCCCAGCTGATCGACGGCGACAGCGGCGGCCACCTCTGGGCCGAGCGCTACGACCGCGAGCTTGAAGACATCTTCGCCGTCCAGGACGAGGTGACCGAGGCAATCGTCGGCCAATTGTCGCTCAAGCTCGCGCCCGTGGCCGCCGGCCAGGTCAGGACCCACGGCATGGCCAACATGGAGGCCTACGAGCTGTTTCTGCGTGGCCGCATGCATGCCTGGGGCAACACCCACGCGTCCAACGCCGCCGCAGAGCCGCTACTGCGCCGGGTGATCGCGCTCGAGCCCGGTTACGCCCCGGCCCACGCGATGCTCGGCTTCACCCGCGTCCTCGACCACAATAACCGCTGGGGCGAGGCGCCGGAGAGCGGGCTCGAAGACGCCTTCGGCCATGCCGCGGCCGCTATCGCCGCCGATCCCAGCGAGCCCCTCGGACATTTTGTGTTGGGCATGGCGCACTTGTGGTCGCGACAGCTGGACGAGGCACTCGCCGCCGCCGAGCGTGCGATCGCGCTCGACCCCAATCTCAATCATGTCCACATGGGCATAGCCTTGATCCACCACTTCGCCGGCGATTCCGCCGCCGCCGTCGTCCAGGCCGAAATGGCGATGCGGCTTGATCCGCATTACCCCAACGAGTTCCTGCATTTCCTCGCCGTGTGTCATTACATGCTGGGCGATTATGCCCGCGCCCGCACACTCCTGGAGCAGCGCGTCGCGAGCTTCCCCGAGACCGATTCGAGCCGCATGCTTTTGGCGGCTTGTCTTGGCCGTCTCGGCGAAGCGGAGGCGGCACAGGCGCAATGGCACGACCTGTTCGCGGTCAACCCCAGCTACTCCCTCGCCCACCGTCGACGCGTCTACCCCTACCGCAACCCCGCCGACTTCGATGCCATTGTCGACGGTCTGCGCCTGGCCGATATCGATCCCGATGTGAGGCCCTGAGGCAGCGCGCTTGCTCCGCCGCCGCGTAACAGCCCGTTGATTAAGTGGCTTTGCTGATTCTCACTCCCAGACGATGAA
>CAYPAX010000187.1:0-3653 GCA_964408735.1 uncultured Rhodospirillaceae bacterium
CCGATACCGCACGTTCCAATCAAATCTCATGGCCGGCATGAATAATTCGGGCTATATTGAATCGAGACGGCATATCGGCCGCGTCCATGCCCATGTCGAGCTGCCGATGAATATCTATCTGGCAGCAATGAACACCAATCTCGAGAACTGCGTGAATGTCTTGCTGGCCAGCGGAAAGCCGTCTCAGCAATCGCAACGCACTATCCTGGCGGTGTCCAAACTGATGCATCTGGACACCACGATCACGGTCAATACCTATGCCCAATTGACCAACGACAAGATGCTCGAGCAGAGCAAGTCCCTGGTCGAGATGTCAACGCCGGTGACATCGATTTGGGACGGCGTTCTGATGTTGCCCTTGGTGGGCATCATCGATTCCAGGCGCGCGATGGATATCACGGCACGGGTCCTGGAAGAGATCGCCAAGACCCAGGCCACGTGCTTCATCCTGGATATCAGTGGTGTGGCAGTGATCGACACGGCAGTCGCCAACTACCTGATCAAGATCACCAAGGCCACGCGCCTTATGGGCTGCGAGACGATCATTTCCGGCCTCTCTCCGGCCATCGCACAGACCATCGTGAACCTCGGGATCGACGTCGGAAGCGTGCAAACCACGGGCAATCTGCGCGACGCCCTCAGACAGGCGTTCGTCAATGTCGGATTGTCCGTGTCCAAGGCGTGATCGGGGCTGACTGACAGAGGAAGCCGGGCGATGCCAGGAGCCGAAATCCAAAACGGCGATGGAACGCGTGTCTTGGCGTTCAATTCGATCGACGAGTGTCTGGTGGCGACGCTGCAAGCCGATGTCGACGAGCGCTACCTGCGCAGGCTGGAAACCGATATCTCGAACGCCCTGTGGCAGCATTACCATAGCACGCTGATCATCGACGCGACCCCGCTCGAACTGATCGACGCGACGGATTTCGGGTGGCTGCGGCGGGTGATCGACACGGTCAGACTGATGGGTGTCGAGACCATCATAGTCGGCTTGAAGCCGGGCGTAGTGGCCAGCCTGGTGGAGTTGGAGGCGAATATCGACGGACTGGAGACGACACTGAATATGGACGCGGCGCTGCGGGTAGCCGGGCAGCGGAGGTGACGAGGATGACCTTTGCGGCGCGAAGCCAGACCGTTCGGTCCGAATCCGATATTGTCTTCGCCTTGTCCAAATTGCGCGAGGATGCGGGCGCGCTCGGATTCGACGACTACGACCTCAGCAGAACGGTTACCGCTGCATCGGAGCTTGCGCACAACATTCTCAAATATGCCGGGTCCGGGGAAATCAGCTATTCGGAGCTTGTCGACGGCACAAAACACGGGGTCAAGCTCGTCGCCAGTGACGAGGGGCCAGGCATCGCCGATCTGAAGCAGGCCCTGGTAGACAGCTACAGTTCGTCCGGCACGCTTGGCTTGGGGCTTCCCGGTGTCAAAAGGCTGGTTGACGATTTCGACGTGGTTTCGCAGGTCGGGATCGGAACCACCGTGGCCTTCAAGGTGTGGGGGTCGTGATGGCGCAAGCGGCACCGTGCACCGCGAACATGGCCTGTTACGGACGGGCATGCCGCGGCGAATATTACAGCGGCGACCTCGCCTATATTCACGAACAGGGCGCGGCAACGTTTCTTGCTGTCGTGGACGCTGCCGGACACGGCCGGTTGGCGCATGGTGTTGCCGAGGACGTCGCTGCCCTATTTCAGTCGGCCTATATCAGCGACTTGGCGGCGCTCGTTCAGTCCTTGCACCAGCAACTGAGGGGGGGGGCGGCGCCGTCATCATTGCCGGTATTCTGGATCTTGAAAGTCGCGACTTCACTTTCGTGCAGATCGGCGATACCCACGGTAAGATATTCGGCTCCAAGCGCCGGACCTTGGTCGGCCAAGCCGGCATGCTCGGCCATGCGATCCGCACCCCAGATGTCCGCAGCGAGATGCTTTCGGCGGGCGATACCATGGTGCTGTGCAGCGATGGCATTAGCGAGCGCTACGACTTGAGCGAAATTCAGGGATACCGGACGATGGCGGCAGAGGCGTTGGCGCAGCGGATCGTCGAACAATTCGGCAAGGACCATGACGACGCAACCTGCCTTGTCGTGAGGTGCGCATAGGATGTTGGCCGATCTCATCGAAATCGGGACCCTTGCGGTCCGTGGCGACGAGGCGATTACCGGCATCCGCCGCAGAGTTTCCGGTGCCGGCCGCCTTGCCGGATTGTCCGATGTCGACGCGGCGCGCCTTGCGGCCACGGTCTCTGAGATCGCACGCCGCTTGCCGCCGGGGGAGGCCGCTGCGGTCATCGGCGTCTATGTGATCGGCGAAAGTGCCATTGAAGCCCTGGCCTTTTCCTTTCTACATTCTGAGGCGGTGTTCGAGATTCTCCGCCGCTCCACCTATTTCGATAAAGTGACGGAGACAGAGGAGGGGACACCCGGCTCGAGCTTGGCGCTGAAAAGCTTGCGCGGAAGTGGCGCGGCCATCGACGAACGGAAATTGCTGGAGATCAAGGAATTGCTCTCGGTGCTCAGCCGCGAAGAGCTGATGGGGGAATTGCGATCGAAAAACCAAGAGCTTGAAAACCATCAAGCCAATCTCGAGCGCAAAGTCGCAGAGCGTACCGTCAGCTTAAGCAGAGCCAATGCGGATCTCGAGGAAGCGCGGGAAAAGGCCGAAGAAGCGACAAAGGCAAAGGGCACATTCCTGGCAACCATGAGCCATGAAATCCGCACGCCGATGAACGGGGTCATCGGCATGGCAGACCTTTTGGCGGATACCGGGCTCGATGTCGAGCAACGGCAAATGTTGGGCATCATCCGGGACTCGGGCAATTCCCTGCTCACCATCATCAACGACATTCTTGACTTTTCCAAGATCGAGGCCGGCAAGCTCGAGATCGAGTCGATCGCCATGGCGCTCGCTGACGTGGTCGAGGGCGCGGCAGTGAGTCTGGGCGTAAACGCAGCCAACAAAGACTTGCGCTTGGTTACCCATGTCGATCCTCGCCTTCCGCCGTTTGTTCTTGGCGACCCGGGACGGCTACGTCAGATCCTATTCAATCTGCTCGGCAATGCTATCAAGTTCACCGAAAGTGGCGAAGTCGTGGTGCGCGCGGACATGGTGGGGAAAGGCAGTACGCAGGTGCGTTTCTCGGTTGCCGACCAGGGCATCGGCATCTCGGAAGAGGGCCAGGCGAAGCTGTTTCAAGCGTTCAGCCAGGCCGAAAGCTCGACCACGCGCAAGTTTGGCGGCACTGGCCTCGGCCTTACCATCTGCCAGCGTCTGACCGAGATGATGGGCGGCGAGATCGGCGTTGAGAGCACACTTGGCGAAGGCTCGACGTTCATTGTCACCCTGCCGTTGGCAGAGGCCTCCATGACTGATGCGGAGGAGGAAGCTTTCGATCTCTCTGGCCTCGGTGTTCTGGTGGCGGGCAGCAGAGAGGCACAGCGCGCTGCCTGCGAGGCTTATCTGAGCGCCGCCGGGGCAATAGTGGCGAGCGAGGCGGAGGTGGCGACGGCCAATATCATGGGGCAGGTCGAGAGTGCTGATCCGCCTTTCGACATTGTCGTAGTTGCCGAGGCATTGGACGTCGAGTCCGCGATCGCTCTAGCCCGGATTATTCACGGCTCGGTAGAATATGGTTGGTGAGCGTATATT
>CAYPAX010000188.1:0-3561 GCA_964408735.1 uncultured Rhodospirillaceae bacterium
GCGCCTGAAGGTGTCCTCGCCGCCGGCCGCGACGGTGGCCAATGCCATCAAGTAGGCGATGCTCTCGGCGCTGTAGGGATGGATCCAGACGTGCTTGGCGCTGTTCGCCAAGAGCGTCATGAAGCCGTGGATGTCGGCCGTCTCGGTGGGCACCTCGTCGGGGAAGGCGTAGCCGCTGAACCCGACTTCGTCGAACCCGTCGACTCTACTTGGTGAATACCATCGATTGGCCGTACAGCGATCCCGGCGGCCGAACGATCACCATCCCCCTTGCCACGCCGTGGAGCTTGGCCGCGATCTGCATCGCCGCCTTCATGCCGGGCTGTTCGGCGAGCGGTCCTGGTGCGCCGGCGCCATCCTCATTCGGCCCGTACCGCTTGCGATCGGCATCCGGACAGGCCCACACGTCGCGCCCGGCCAACCGCCTCCAATCGACCTGATCCACGCCGCCCATGCCCACGGGCCAAGTCACCACCACCTCGAAGCCGCCGCCAGCCTATTCGCCAATCATGTTTGCGGAATGTCTGCAACATATCGGGTTGCAGGCTAGTTTCATGATCCGTTCCAACCTTGATAGCGGCCCTCTATATTACTGATATCAGGCAAGAAAACCTGGCGGAGGGCACAGTCTCGTACGAACCCGTCTCCGGCCAAGTTCCCTGATAACCCCCGGAATACAGGGAACAATCACGATTTAGCAGGGAATGCACGCCGGCATGCTGCGAATTACGGCGTGTTGTCAGCGGGTTACGGGCGAATTCCCTAAACCTCGGAACAGGGAATGCAAAAGGCAGAACAGGGAAATTATTCGACGTATCAGGGAATTGCCGTAAGCGTCCGGGCGTTGCACGCTTGTTTCCGGCTCTCTGGGTGCGATCTTCTCTCCACGGTAGATTCTGTGAAGGAGGAGGGTGATCGTGCCAAGAATGACGGTCGGGAAGCGCTCGGAGCTCGAATCGTTCTGGCGGGCGCATTTGGATGGCTGGCGCCGTAGCGAACTGAATCAACGGGAATATTGCGCGCTGCACGGGCTGCCGCTGAAGCGGTTCGGGAACTGGCGCGCGAAGCTCAAACACGAAGAGCCAGCCTCGGCTGGCAAGCTACTTTACCGCCGCGGCGGGGGGCTTAAGCATATGTCTGAGCATATGCTTAAGAAAATTCCCTCGGCCCCTTCGAGCTACATTCCCTCGGCGCGATCAGGCGGCTCGGGCAGACGTCGCAACTTCACCGAGGCGGACAAGAGACGCATTGTCGAGGAGACATGCCGCGAGGGTGCGTCGGTCTCGGGCGTGGCCAGGAGGTATGGCATCGGTACGCGGTTATTGTTCTCCTGGAAGAAGGAGTTGACGCCGGGAACGTCTCCCGGCCCGATCTTCCTGCCGGTGGCGATCACGGATGCACCGGAACAATCGGCCGAGACTCCCCCGCCCCTGCCCGGGCCCGCGCCGGTCATCGTCGAGCGATCCACGCCCGGGATCGAGGTTGAACTCATTGGTGGGCGCCGTGTCCGCTTCGAGCGCGATGTCGATCCCGAGACGGTGCGCCGCCTGGTAAGCCTGCTGGAGGGAGAGGCGCGATGATGCTGGTTCCTTCAGGGGTCCGGGTGCACATCGCGCTCGGCGTCACGGACATGCGCAAGGGGCTGGACGGACTGGCCATGCTTGTCCAGGGGGTGCTGGAGCAGGACCCCTTCTCGGGGCATCTGTTCGCCTTCCGTGGCCGCAAGGCCAACCTCATCAAGATCGTGTTCTGGGACGGCACTGGTCTATGCCTGTTCACGAAGCGGCTGGAGGAAGGGCGCTTCCCCTGGCCCGGCGTGGACGAGGCCGGCGATACGCTGGCTTTGAGCTCGGCACAGTTGTCGATGTTGATCGAAGGCATCGACTGGCGCGCACCCGAACGCCGATGGCGGCCCGCCGTCGCCGGTTGATCGAGAAAATGAAGTAGAATCAATGAAATAACTTGGTCTAGATGCTCCGAGAGGCTAGACTCTCTCATGCGTTTCGACCTTGCGAACCTGCCCTCCGACATCGACCTTCTGCACTGCCTGGTGCGCGACATGGCAGCCGTCGTCGAGACCCGCGACGACGAGATCGAACGTCTCCAGCGCCTCATCAAACAGCTTCAGCGAACCCAGTTCGGACGCCGCTCCGAGCGCCTCGACACCGATCAGCTTGCCCTCGGGCTGGAAGATCTCGATACCGATATCGCCGGCACGAAAGCTCACCGCGCAGTGCCATCGGCAAACGATCCGGAACCCGACTCCAGGGCCACGTCCCGGCGCCCGACGCTTCCCGACCATCTGCCGCGCGAGGACGTGACGCTCGATGTGGAGAGCGATGAGTGCCCAGGCTGTGGAGGCCGCCTGCATTCGATTGGCGAGGCTACGAGCGAGATGCTCGACTGGGTTCCGGCGCAGCTTCGCGTCCTGCGCATCCGCCGCCCCAAATACGGCTGCCGCGCCTGTGGCACGATCCATCAGACGCCGGCTCCCGACCGTGCGATCACCAAGGGTCTCGCCACGCCGGGGCTCATCGCCCAGGTGGTGGTCAGCAAGTACTGCGACCACACGCCGCTCTATCGCCAGGCCCAGATCTTCGCCCGCCACGGCGTCCAGATAGAACGCTCGACCCTGACGGGCTGGGTCGGCGGCGCGTGCTGGTGGCTGGAGCCGCTGCAGGCGCGGCTTGCCGCCCATGTCTTTGCATCGACCAAGCTGTTCGCCGACGACACAACCCTTCCGGTGCTCGATCCTGGCCGCGGCCGGACCAAGACCGGGCGGCTCTGGGTCTATGCGCGCGACGACCGACCCTGGGCCGGGTCGGATCCGCCGGCCGCCGTCTACTTCTACAGCCCGGACCGCAAGGCGGAGCGGCCCACCACCCACCTCGAAGACTACCAGGGCGTGCTGCAGGTCGATGGCTATGCCGGGTTCGAGACGCTCGCTGCGAAGGGTAATATCGTCCTCGCTGCCTGCTGGGCCCACGCCAGACGCAAGTTCTATGAGTTCCATCAGGCCACCGGCTCGCCGATCGCCGCCGGGGCCCTGCGCCAGATCGCCGAGCTCTATGCCGTGGAAAAACGCATCCGCGGCCGGCCTGCCAAATCACGGCAGCGAGCCCGAGAGGCGGAGTCACGGCCGCTCATAGAGGCAATGAAACCCTGGCTCGAAGATCAGCTGCGCCGGGTTCCGCCGCGCGGCGGGCTGGCCGAGGCCATCCGCTATGCGCTCACGCGCTGGCCGGCACTCTCCCGCTTCCTCGACGACGGCCGCGTCGAGCTCGACAACAACCCCGTCGAGCGCGCCATCCGGCCCGTGGCGCTCGGACGCAAGAACCATCTCTTTGCCGGTTCCGATGGCGGCGCAGAGCGATGGGCAACGGCTTGTTCACTGATAGCCACGGCAAAGCTCAACGACGTCGAGCCCTATGCTTATCTCAGGGATGTCCTTCAGCGCATGGTCGACGGCCATCCCATGAGCCGTCTCGACGACCTCCTACCTTGGAACTGGACGCCAACACCCGTCACCCCCTGACCGACGTGCAACGCCTGGACGCTTAC
>CAYPAX010000189.1:0-3542 GCA_964408735.1 uncultured Rhodospirillaceae bacterium
TTTTGGACGCCGATTACCCCCGCCAAGGGGTCAATATTCCACGCCGGTTCACACCACGGCAACTTCGACGGACCGCCCGTTCACGTTCAACTTGGCCATAACGCTATGCCTCCCCAAGCACGATCGATCGTCTACGGAACTCTACCCGCCAAGCCATCGCAGAATGATGACGAGGCCCTTAACTGTCTCAAATCGCCGTGCCGGCGACAACCGTCGCAGTCGTCCTCTCGATAGTCACAGCCATATCGGTTCGCGACAATCGAGGAACCCGTTCACGCCCCTGCTTGGGATGACTGCCGCGTTTCCGCGATCGGGACCTCGATCCAGAAAGTGCTGCCTTTGCCGACCGTGCTCTCGAAATCAATCCTGCCGCCCATATTCTCGATCAGCTCACGGCTGATGGTCAGGCCGATGCCGGTGCCCTCGATCTTCTTCGCTTCGACACCGAGGCGCGAAAACGGCCGAAAGACCTCGGCGCGCATGTGACCGGGAATACCTGGCCCGGTATCGCTAATGTTGATTCGCAGCATGTCATTTGTAGCAACAAGCGCGGATACCGTGACCGTCCCTTGGTGGTCGTTGTATTTCACCGCATTTGACACGACGTTCAGGATCACTTGCTTGAACCTGTTCGGATCAGCCTTCACAAGCGTTCCGTCCGCAATATCGATGGCGTCTATTATGGCGACCTCGCGCGCGCTCGCCAGCGGCTCCATGAGTGTCAGGCTCTCCTGAAGAATTTGTACCGGATCGATGGGCTCAAGAGACATTTCCAACCGGCCGGCTTCGACCCTGGACAGGTCGAGAACGTCGTTGACCAGCCCCAGCAAATGCTTGCCGCTGTCGAGGACCTGTTCAACATATTCCATTTGCTCGTCGCTGAGCGGTTCGTCGGAGTAGTCCTTCAGCAGCTGGGCAAAGCCGAGGATCGCGTTGAGTGGGGTGCGCAGCTCATGGCTCATCGACGAGAGAAACTCGGATTTCGACTCATTGGCCCGGGTCGCCTGCTCCTGTGCCGCCCTGCGCTCGACGATCTCCTGGTTGAGCTCTTGGGTTCGCTCCTTAACCTTGACTTCCAGCTCGTCATGCGCACGGCGCAGAGCCTCCTCAGCAAGCTTGCGGGCGGTATAATCGGTACTCGTTCCGCGATATCCCATGAAGGTTCCAGCTTCGTGGAATATCGGCGTGCCACTGGACAGCGTGTGCATGACGGAACCATCTGCCTTTCGAATCTGCAGATAGAGTTCGCGATATGGTTCTCTGCTTCTCATGACCGTGATGAGCTGCTGCAGGTCATCGCTTTGATGACTCAAAGCCGGTGATTCAGAGCGAAGTTTTCCTATCACCGCTTCTGGCGTGTGGGCGGTCAGCTCGAAAAAGCGATCGCTTATGTATACCAACCGGTTTTCGGCGTCAGTTTCCCAAATCCAATCCGCCGCCAGCATTGCGATATCCCGGAAGCGCTGCTCGCTGGCCCGCAACTCCCCTTCGATACGGGCTCTTTGCCTCGACAATTCGTTGTGAGCCTTCACCAGCGCACCAAGCTCGTTGCGCTCATGAGACGGTGGAACCGTGAGTTTGCTTCCGCCTGACCTGATCTCCTCGGCAAGCCTATTCAAGGGGCGTGTCAAATCATAGTGAAATATGGTAACGAGTATAATAGCAAGTAATAGGCTACGCAGTACGCCAAACAACAATATCAGACCCGACCGGCCGAAAAATGTTTCCGCGATTATCCCGGTGTCGATCCGGATTCGGATCACTCCGACATCGCGCTCCGCAATAGGGACATGCAATGTCAATTCGTACGACCTGCTCTCCCCGAACAGCAGCTCCGCCAATCGAGCAAGTTGGCCTTCCGTTTCGGCGCGGCTAGCCAGAGCCAGGGAGTCGCCGAAATCGTCAATGATCTCGGCCCGGTAAATAGCACGATATTGAAACAGGCCATCGACGATGGACTGTGCCAGTACGGTGTCAAGACCATAGGCCGATTGCAGGGCGGGATTTTCCACGGTCTGGAGAATTTGCGTGTACTTGACGTCAGTTCGCGCGCTTTCGTTCAGGAAATCGTCGACGATCTGCAAGACACTGAAACTGACGCCGAGCACAAATGCCACCAGCACCGCCAATCGAGCCTGTCTGAACGATAGTTTTCTTGAAACCCTATTGACCAGGATCTGATCGGTTTGTCCTGAGTTCAACGACTCCGACTCGCCGCGCATATCCCGACCAGGCAATTCCCGTCACCGATAGCTTGTGATGATGTGATCGAATATCCCTTCACGCCGCAGGGCGTTCGCCGCGATTCGGAGGCGGGCAAGCGTCGGCTCGGATAGCTTGCCTTTGGCGCAATGCAGCCACAGCGGCCGACGATCGAAGACGAACACACCGCCGAAATCATCCCGCCCCATGCCGACGAGCGCGAGGTTATAGAAAAGGCTTATAGCCGAGCCAGCAATGGCGTCGACGCGGCCGGCCTTGAAGATGCGGGCGCTTTGCGCATACCCGTTTGTGCGATGCCGGCGGATCTCGGGATCATCGCTGACGGGACTGCCGACATAGGTGCCGCGCGGCAAAGCCAGCAAATGGCCATACAGATCCTCCATGTGAGAAATGTCTATGCCGGCACGGGTCACGATGACGGACTCGAATCCTTCGTGGATTTCGGCGACAAGCTCGAAGTTCGAGTGACTCCAATCGGTCCGCATGAAGGTGCCGCAATCCGATTGCCCTCTCAGGATCTGTTTCACCATGCGTTTGAAAGGTGTTACGCTATCCGAATAATCCAAACTCGCTCGCGCCGCGATGACCGCATGAATCTCCGTGATGAGTCCCGGCCGGGTTTCGCTGGGATGGGCAAAGCCGTACGGCTCCATATCCATCGTCGCAAACCGCAAAGGCTCTGCCTGTGTCGCGGCAGCGAGAAGTTGGATCACTACCAAACCAAACACAACGGCTTGCCAGCGAATTCGCGTGACGGCTGTTATCATTGCCTCGCAGCGCAACTTCATCGGTCGAATTCTCCCGAAGGATTCGACGATCATGCTCAACAAATATCACGAGGCAGTGGTGCTGGCGAATCGGGTGGTTGTCCGATTTCCCTGATGTGGTCAGGCCATGACCTGGCGCTAACCCTGCTGCGGCGCCGCGCCGGCGTCGAACTCCTCGGCCACGCGGTTGTCCTGCTCGAACTGGGCCTCGGTGTCGATATCGGCGAGGTCGAGAATGCCCATATCGGCGTAGACCCGCTGGACTTTCGGCCCCCACAGGCCGATCGCCTTGACCGTCGGCACGATGCGGCTGAACAGGCGGCCGCGGAACTGGCGCATGGCCTCCGAGCCATCCACATAGGCGACGCAGTCGTCGGCCGGCAGGCCCATATTGTCCCACAGCTCGCGGGCCAGGAAGCGGTCGCGCATCAGATAGCAGGCCTCGACCACGAACTCCTCGCGCTCGGCGCGCTCGGCATCGCTCAGATGCGGGTAGTAGTCGGCCAGCGCGATGCGGCCGAAGCTGACATGGCGCGCCTCGTCCTGCATGAC
>CAYPAX010000190.1:0-3495 GCA_964408735.1 uncultured Rhodospirillaceae bacterium
ATGCAGAACCAGGACTCACCTTATGAACGAGGGAGCCGAGGGGCGCAGGTCAGGTCGTATCCCGTCAGCATGTGGATCGCGCCAAGCTCGGCATAGTCGGCCAAGTCCGCATTCAGGATACGCAGCTTGTCGCTTTCCGACATGCCATGCGCCAATGCGTCGGTGGTCAGAAAGGTTCCGACGAGCGCCACCAAATTCCCTGTCAATCGCATCCTTACGGTCTCCATTCCCTGATATGAGGCCTGTCGCTTTTCGGCCGCCTCCTGCCGGACCAAGCCAGGGAACATAGAGATGCCGTTGCCGCATCACAACCGAATATGAGCAAGGCCATACGGGATGAGCAGTGCGGGTTTCACGGCACCGGAATCTTCGGATATCAGGTTGGTGATGAGGAAGACCAAGCCCTTCGCAGCGGCGAATAGTAAGCCGTCAGTGGGGGTGAACTGACGACTTCAACAGACAACGCAGGAGGGACGAAATGGTCGTATTGGATATACGGCGCACGATCCTTGACACACATCAAGATCTGCCACGTTGATCGTAACGCCCGGTGGCCGGCGCGCATGTGTCACATGCCGCGTTATGGCTACTCCCGGTAGTCAAAGCCACCATCGCGCCACTCACACTATACTTTCAATACCGGACCATCGGTGGAGAATATCGGCTTCCCCGCAGGTTGGGTCGCCTGCGCCTCCGTCTCCAGACCCGATTCGCGTGTCTGCGGCCTCCGCTAACGCCCCTTGGCGGCGATCTTGGCCCAGCTGTCGCGCAGCGCGACGGTGCGGTTGAAGACGGGGGCCTGGGGCGTGCTGTCGGGGTCGGGGCAGAAGTAGCCCGTGCGCTCGAACTGCACGACCTCGCCGACGGGCAGATCGGCCAGGCTCGGCTCGAGCTTGCAGCCATGCAGGATCTCCAGCGAGGCCGGGTCGATCTCGTCTTCGGGGCTGGGGTCGGGCTCGGCGAAGAGCGGGCCGTAGAGGCGCACTTCCGAGCTCAGTGCATGCGCGGCGGAGACCCAGTGGATGGTGCCGCGCACCTTGCGGCCGTCCGGCGCGTTGCCACCGCGGGTCTCCGGGTCGTAAGTGCAACGCAGTTCGACCACCTCGCCGTCGGCGTCCTTCACCACCTCCTGGACCGTGATGAAATAGGCAAAGCGCAGGCGCACCTCGCCGCCGGGCTTGAGGCGGTGGAACTTGCGCGGCGGCGCCTCCATGAAGTCGTCGCGCTCGACGTAAAGCTCGCGCCCGAAGGGGACCTGCCGCGTGCCGGCGGCCTCGTCGCCCGGCTTGTTGGCGGCCTCGAGCAGCTCGCTCTCTCCTTGCGGATAATTTTCAATCACCACTTTAAGTGGCCGCAACACGCCCAGCCGGCGCTCGGCCTCGGCGTTGAGATATTCGCGGGCGCAATGATCGAGCGCCGCCAGCTCCACCGTGCTGTCGCGCTTGGCCACCCCGATGCGCGACGCGAAATCGCGCAGCGCGGCCGGCGGAAAACCACGCCGGCGCATGCCTACGAGCGTCGGCATGCGGGGATCGTCCCACCCTTGTACCAACCTGTCGCGCACCAGCGATATCAGCTTGCGCTTGGACAGCACCGTGTGGCCGAGATTGAGCCGCGCGAACTCGTATTGCCGCGGGTGCGCCGGCACCGGCAAATTGTCGAGCAGCCAGTCGTAAAGCGGCCGGTGATCCTCGAATTCGAGGGTGCAGACGGAATGGCTGATGCCTTCGATGGCGTCGGACTGGCCGTGCGCGAAATCGTAGGTGGGATAGATACACCAATCGCTGCCCGTGCGCGGGTGGGCGACATGGAGAATACGGTAGAGCGCCGGGTCGCGCAGGTTGATGTTGCCCGATGCCATGTCGATGCGGGCTCGCAGCACGCGGGCGCCGTCCGGGAACTCGCCGGCCCGCATGCGGCGGAACAGGTCGAGATTTTCCGCCGGGCTGCGATCGCGCCAGGGGCTGTTGCGTCCGGGCTCGGTCAGGGTGCCACGGGCCTCGCGCATCTCGTCCGCCGACTGGTCGTCGACATAGGCCTTGCCGGCCTCGATGAGCTGCTCGGCCCAGTCATAGAGCTGGGCGAAATAGTCGGAGGCGAAGTAGCGGTGCTCGCCCCAGTCGAAGCCGAGCCAGCGCACATCGGCCTCGATGGCGTCGATATACTCCTGCTCTTCCTTGACCGGATTGGTGTCGTCGAAGCGCAAATGGCAGCGCCCGCCGAAGGCCTCAGCGATGCCGAAGTTGAGGCAAATCGACTTGGCGTGGCCGATATGCAGATAGCCGTTGGGCTCGGGCGGAAAGCGCGTGACAACCTCGGCCACGCGACCCGATTGCAGGTCGTCGCGCACGATATCGCTGATAAAGTCACTGCGGTCGTCGGCCGCATCGCTGGGCTGGTCGGTCATGGCGGGCCTCTTCTGCCACAAAGGCCCGCCCGCGCCAACAAGAGAAGGGAGAGGTGAGATGAGCCTTGGCATTCTGCTTTTGGAAAACATGGAGGCGCCGGGATCGCTCGCCATGGTGCGGGCCTGGCCGGCAGCCCTGCGCGAAAAGCTGCCGGAGGCAGAGGTGCACCTCGCCGCCGACGAGGACGAGGCGATGGCGGTGATCGGCACGGTCGATGCCGCCTACGGCCGGGTCGGGCCTGCGCTTTTCGCCAAAGCGCCGCGCCTGCGCTGGATCCAATCGGCCCAGGCCGGCCCGGACCCGAGCTTCTATCATGCGGCGCTGGTCGAGAGCGATGTCGTGGTCACCAACATGCGCGGCATTTTCTCCGACCACATCAGCGCCCACATTCTCGCCCTGATGCTGTCCTTCTCGCGCGGCCTGCCGGTCTATCAGGACCGCCAGCGGGCGCATGTCTGGCAGCCCGGCGCGGCGACGATCTTCCTGCCCGAGGCCACGGCTGTCATCGTCGGCGTCGGCGCCATCGGCGCCGAGACGGCGCGACAATGCAATGCCCTCGGCATCACGGTCGTCGGGGTCGACCCACGCGTAGAAACCCCGCCCCCCGGCGTCGCGCGTCTGGTCGGCCATGACGCTCTCGACACGGTCTTGCCCGAAGCGGATTTCGTCGTCGTCACAGCGCCCGAGACGCCGGCGACGCAACGCCTGTTCGATGCCGGGCGCTTCGCCTGCATGAAGCCCGGCGCCATCTTCATCAATATCGGCCGCGGCGCGACCGTGGTGCTCGACGACCTCGCCGATGCCCTGCACGCCGGCACCATCGCCGGCGCCGCGCTCGACGTGTTCGAAACCGAGCCGCTGCCCGACGGGCATGCGCTATGGGACGCGCCCGGCATGCTCATCACCCCCCACGTCGCCACCGCCGGCCCCTACCTCAACGAACGCCGGACCGAAGTCTTCCTCGACAACTGCCGCCGCTTCGCCGTCGGCGAGAGCTTGCGCAACGTGGTCGACAAGGAGAACTGGTTCTAAGCGAGTTCGTCGAGCAGGGCCTTGGCCTCGATCAGGTCAGGCGTATCGAAGCCTT
>CAYPAX010000191.1:0-3458 GCA_964408735.1 uncultured Rhodospirillaceae bacterium
TTCATCGTCTGGGAGTGAGAATCAGCAAAGCCACTTAATCAACGGGCTGTTATGGTCAGAGCTGTCGTCACGCTGCAAATTCGCCGCGCGCTCTATTTGCTCGATGACCGGATGCAAAGCGGAGTTCGTATGGTAAGGACTGCACTGGTAGCGCAGGCGCGTGTGCGGCTCGTCGGTGAGGTGCTCGCGCAAGGTCTGCGCGATCCGACTCTTGCCGATTCCGGGCTCGCCACTCAGCAGGATGACTTGGCCTTCGCCCGCCTTTGCCTGTTCCCAGCGCGCCATCACCATGGCCATCTCTGCTTCGCGCCCGACCAGCGGGGTGAGGTGTTGGTGCTGCGCCTCGAAACGGCCTTCGGTGGCGGCAAGGCCGGCGACGCGGTGCGCCTGTACCGGTTCGACAATTCCTTTCAGCGCCTGTTCGCCTAGATCGACCAGTTCGAACGTCATGCCGAGCAGCCGCTGCGTCGAGAGTCCGACGATGATCTCGTCAGCCCCTGCCAAGCCTTGCAGGCGCGCGGCGAGGTTGGGCGTCTCACCCACCGCCAGTTTGGGCACGCTGGCATCGCCCGAGCCAGTCTCCCCGACCACCACCGGCCCGGTGGCGATACCGATGCGCACAGCCAAGTCCATGGCGCCCACGGCCGCGACGATATCGAGGCTTGCCCGCACCGCCCGCTCGGCGTCGTCTTCGTGCGCACTCGGCCAGCCGAAATATGTCATCAGGCCGTCGCCGAGATACTGGGCCACGTGGCCGCCGTATCGTTCGATGACGTGGCCTGCCGCCTGCTGGTAGTCCTGCATCAGGGCGCGCAGGTCTTCCGGGTCGAGCGTCTCGGAGAGAGCGGTCGAGCCCACGAGGTCGCAGAACATCACCGTGATCTGGCGGCGCTCGGCTTCGCGCGGGGGAGCGGCGGGCACCGCCGGCGCCGGCTCGCGTAAGGCCTTGAGCACGCGCCGGCGGGGGCCGAGCGGCAGGCCGAGCCCTTTGAGATCGTCCTCGGAAAGCTCCGGCAGATCGCGCACGGCGATCTTCTCGGCCTCGAAGGCCTCGGCGTATTCGCCAAGATCCTGAGCCTCCAACCACTCTCTGATATCAGCGTCAGCCAAAGCGTGCCCCCACGGCATCAGCTTACACTGTGCCACCCCGCATTGCGCAAGACCCGCGCAAGCCGTACCCTTCCGGCCGAAGGGGAGACGCGGCGTGAACGAGAACGGAGAGGCCACGCGGGAGCGGGTGGCGGCGATTTTGGCCGCGGATGCCGTCGGCTATTCGCGCCTGATGGCCGACGACGAGCCGGCGACCGTCGCCGCGCTCGATCGGGCGCGCGCGGTGTTTCAGACCCATGTCGAGGGCAATCAGGGCCGCGTGGTCGATACCGCAGGCGACAGCGTGCTCAGCGTTTTCGAGACCACGACCGGGGCCGTGCGTGCCGCCATCGCCATCCAGGAAGGCCTCGCGGACCTGAACGCGGATGCGCCCGAAGACCGCCGCATGCACTTCCGCATCGGCATCCACCTCGGCGATATCATCGAAAAGGCTTCCGACGGCACCATCTACGGCGACGGCGTGAATGTCGCGGCGCGCTTGGAAGCGCTCAGCGAGCCGGGCGGAATCACGGTGTCGGATTCGGTGCACGGCAGCATCCGCGAGCGCCTGGACGTCGGCTTCGCGCTGCTCGGCGAGCACCGGGGCAAGAACCTCAAGAGCCCGGTGGTGGCCTATCGCCTGCTGCCGGACGGCGAGAACGTCGCGCCAGCGGAGAAGCCCAAGCGATGGCTCGTGCCGGGTCTGGCGGCGGCGGCCATCCTGACCCTTGGCTTGTACACTTGGCTCCAGCAATCGCCGGCGATCGAGACCGCCTCGCGGGACCGCATGGCATTTCCGCTGCCCGCCGAGCCGTCGATCGCGGTGCTGCCCTTCGATAATGTCTCGGCGAGTGACGAGCACGACTACGTTGCCGACGGCCTGGCCGAGAACATCATCGCCGCGCTTTCCCAGGCCCGGGACATGGTGGTGATCGCCCGCAATTCCACATTCACCTATAAGGGCCGCGCGGTGAAGGTTCAGGACGTAGCCGAGGATCTCGGCGTGCAATATGTCCTGGAAGGCTCGATCCAGGTCGAGGACCAGAATATCCGAGTCACTGCCCAGCTTATCGATGCCCTCGGCGGCCAGCACCTGTGGAGCGACCGCTACGATCGTCCCCTCGACGACGTGTTCGCGGTCCAGGATGAGATCGCCCTCAACGTCGTCAGTGCCTTGCAGGTGCGCTTGACCGAAGGGCCCCATGCCGTGGTCTGGCGCGGCGGCACCAAAAGCCTGAAAGCGTGGAGCCTCTTCCAACGCGGCCGCGAGCACCTGTTGCAGTTTACCGAGGCCGGCAATACCAAGGCGCGTAGCCTGTTCGAGCAGGCGGTGGAGACAGACCCGACCTTTGCCCTGGCAAAGGCGCAGATCGGCAATTGCCATCGGATCGATGTCATGCTCGGCTACAGTGCGGATCCCGGGCGCAGTCTCGATCTGGCATTGAGCCACGCCGAGGAGGCGGTGGCACTCGACGTCAATTCGGCCGACGCGCATGTCATGCTTGCCACGGTCTTGCGCGCGCGCCGCGATTTCGCCGGCGCGGTCGAGGAGATTGAGATTGCCCTGCGCCTCGGTCCCGGACACGGCTTTGTCCTGGGCGTTTCCGGGCAATTGCTTGCCACGCTCGGCCAGCCCGAACGCGCTATCGAGCTGATGCAGCGGGCCATGCGCCTGAGCCCCAGCTATCCGGACTGGTATCCCTTGGCGCTTGCCGAAGGCCATCTGCTTGCCGGCCAGCCGGACAAGGCTCTTAGTGCCATGCGGGCAACGGACGAGGCATATGTCTCATGGTTCCAGGCGCGGATGGAGATCGCAGCCTTGGCCGGTCTTGACCGGCAAGATGAAGCACATATCGCTGTCAGTGAGCGCCTTGAGGCCGACCCCGAGTTTTCCATCGCGCGCATACGTGAGCACATGGAAAGTCGTCGGCCCTATGTGCCGGAGGCTGTGGAGACCTATCTGACCCTGCTGCGCAAGGCCGGGGTGCCGGAGCGTCCGCCTGGCGTCGAGTCTTCAAAACCAGTGATCGCTGTCCTTCCGTTCGACAGCCTCGGCGGCAACGACGAGCATGCGTTCCTCGCCGACGGCATCGTCGAGGATATCATCACGCGGCTGGCGCGCTTCCCCGACATCGGCGTCATCGCGCGCAACTCGTCGTTTCAGTACAAGGGCGAAAATGTGGACGTGCGCACGGTGGCGGAGGAGCTTGGCGCCACTTACGTCCTCGAAGGCAGTGTGCGCCGCTCCGAAAGCGCCATCCGCGTCAGCGCTCAGCTGCTGGATGCGCGCGACGGCACCCATGTCTGGGCCGAGACATATCAGCCCGTTGACGAAGTCTGCTCTGGACGCGTGTCGCTGTGTCTGATTC
>CAYPAX010000192.1:0-3404 GCA_964408735.1 uncultured Rhodospirillaceae bacterium
TCAGGCTGCGGAAGGCGGCGCCCTCCTTGTGCATGTCGATGAAGATCTCGCCGAGGCGGCCGTCGCCATATTCACCGGTGCGCAAGTACACCTTGTGACCGCCGACCACGGCCTTCTGGGTGTAGCCCTTGCGGCGATGGGGCAGGCGCTCGCGCTCGTTGGCTTCGTGCGCCACGGCCGCGACCACGCGCTCGGCGATGGCGGCTGCCGGCGCAGGCACGGCCACTTCCTCGACCTCGCTCTCTGCCGCCTCTTCGCCATCTTCCTCGTCCACCAGCGCGCTCAAGGGCTGGCTCAGCTTGGAGCCGTCGCGGTAGAGCGCCGTTGCCTTCAGGCCCAGTTGCCATGACAGCTGATAGGCTTCCTGGCAATCGGCGATGGTGGCGGAATTGGGCATGTTGATGGTCTTCGATATGGCGCCGGAGATGAAGGGCTGCGCCGCCGCCATCATGTGGATATGGCTGGCCCAGGACAGCGCCCGCGTGCCGGTGCGCCCGCAAGGGTTGGCGCAGTCGAACACCGCCAGGTCCGCGGCCTCGAGCCCGGGTGCGCCTTCCACGGTCATGGCGCCGCAGCAATAGGTGTTGGCGGCCTCGATCTGCGCCTTGGCGAAGCCGAGGGCGCCGAGAATGTCGAAGCTGGCATCGGCAAGCGAGGCTTCGTCGAGCCCCAGGGCGTCACGGCAGAAGTCTTCGCCGAGCGTCCACTTGTTGAAGACGAAGCGGATATCGAAGGCATCGCCCAGCGCGGCTTCGACGCGCTCGATCGCCGCCGCATCGAAGCCCTTGGCGCCGAGCGTCTGATGGTTGACATGGGGCGCGCCGTCGAGGGTGCCCTTGCCGACGACATGGTCGGTGATGGCGGCGATCTGCGCCTCGTCGTAGCCGAGGGCGTCGAGCGCCTTGGGCACGATGCGGTTGATGATCTTGAAATAGCCCCCGCCCGCCAGCTTCTTGAACTTGACCAGGGCGAAGTCGGGCTCGATGCCCGTGGTGTCGCAATCCATGACCAGGCCGATGGTGCCGGTCGGCGCGATCACGGTCGCTTGCGCATTGCGGTAGCCGTGCTGGGTGCCAAGCTCGACCGCTTCGTCCCAGGCCCGGGCGGCCGCCGCCGTCAGCGCGCCTTGCGGGCAGTTGGCGGCATCGAGGGGCACCGGCGTGACGTTGAGGCCTTCGTAGCCCTCGGCCTGGCCCTGCGCGGCGAGGCGGTGGTTGTGCATCACCCGCAACATGGCGCGGCGGTTGTCCGCATAGTCCGGGAAGGGCCCGAGCTCGCGCGCCATCTCGGCCGAGGTGCGATAGGCGGTGCCGGTCATCAGCGCGGAAATGGATGCGCAAAGGGCGCGGCCCTCGTCCGAGTCATAGCTGAGGCCGGAGGCCATGATCAGGCCGCCGATATTGGCGTAGCCGAGGCCCAGGGTGCGGAAGGCGTAGGAGCGCTCGGCGATGGCCCGCGAGGGGAACTGCGCCATCAGCACGGATATCTCCAGCACCACGGTCCACAGGCGCACCGCGTGGTTGAAGCCGGCGATGTCGAAGCGGCCGGCGCCGTCGCGGAAGGCCATCAGGTTGAGCGAGGCGAGATTGCACGCCGTGTCGTCGAGGAACATGTATTCCGAGCACGGGTTGGAAGCCCGGATGCGGCCCGACTCGGGGCAGGTGTGCCAGTCGTTGATGGTGGTATCGAACTGGATGCCGGGATCGGCCGACTGCCAGGCGGCCACGGCCATGTTCTCCCACAGGCCCTTGGCCGAGACGGTCTCCGCCACCTTGCCGTCGGTGCGCCGGATGAGCTGCCAGTCGGCGTCCGCCTGCAGGGCTTCCATGAAGGCGTTGGTGACGCGCACGGTGTTGTTGGCGTTCTGGCCCGAGACCGTGAGATAGGCTTCCGAATCCCAGTCGGTGTCGTAGGTGCGCAGCTCGAGCTCGCTATAGCCCTGGCGCGCGAAGTCGATGGCGCGGCGGATCGAGTTCTCCGGGATCATGGCCGCGCGGGCGCCGTTGACGGCCTTCTTGAGGGTCGGGTTGTCGGCCGGGCTGAAGCGGCTTGAACCGCCGACCTGGCAGGCCGTCATGACGGCGTTGAGATGGCTCGAGAGCAGCTTCGAGCCGGCCACCAGCGCCGCCACCTTCTGCTCTTCCACCGCCTTCCAATCGATGAACTGGGCGATGTCGGGATGGTCGATGTCGACCACCACCATCTTGGCCGCCCGCCGCGTGGTGCCGCCCGACTTGATGGCGCCGGCGGCGCGGTCGCCGATCTTGAGGAAGCTCATCAGGCCGGACGAGCGGCCGCCGCCCGAGAGCGGCTCGTTCTCGCCGCGCAGGGCCGAGAAATTCGACCCCGTGCCCGAGCCGTATTTGAACAGGCGCGCCTCGCGCACCCACAAATCCATGATGCCGCCTTCGTTGACCAGGTCGTCGCCGACGCCCTGGATGAAGCAGGCATGGGGCTGGGGATGCTCGTAAGGCGAGTCGGAGGCCACGGTCTCGCCGGATTCGGGATCGACGTAGTAGTGGCCTTGCGCCGGGCCGTCGGTGCCGTAGGCCCAGTGCAGGCCGGTGTTGAACCATTGCGGGCTGTTGGGCGCCGCCATCTGGGCCGCCAGCATGTGGCGAAGCTCGTCATGGAAGGCGCGGGCGTCTTCCTCGCCGTCGAAATAGCCGCCCTTCCAGCCCCAATAGGTCCAGGCGCCCGCCATGCGGTCGAAGACCTGGGTGGCGCGGTTTTCGCTGCCCATCTCGGTGTCCGCCGCCGGGCGCTTGCGCCAGAGCCACTCCGGCATGTCGGCCTCGCGCACGGACTCGCACTCCTCCGGCACGCCGGCCTTGCGGAAATATTTCTGTGCCAGGATATCGATCGCGACCTGCGACCACGCCGCCGGGGCTTCGATCTCGTCATTGGAGAAGACGAGAGAGCCGTCGGGATTGCGAATCTCGCTTGCCGCGGCCCGGAAAGCCATGCCCTCGTAAGGCGATTCGCCAGCGGTCGTGAAGTGTCGCGCAATGCGCATTTTCGGCCCCCTCTATAGCGTGGCCGTCTTGTTGCGGCCGTCAGTCGCGCGAGGGATACCAGATGTCGCGTCCCCTCCAGCGCAGACCACCACCTATAGTCCGATGGGCGAGTCGTGGCAATACGGTCGTACCGTATCTGGTGGGTGGGCGTGGCAATTGGGCAACAGATATGGTGTGGGCGAGGGTTGTCGGTGTGGTGCGGCAGGGAGCCGGGTGGGGCCTGTCGGCAAATATTAGAGACGGAAGCGAGGCATCTGATCACCTACGGTCTGCCTTCAAGTTCGGACGCTGCGGCTGCCACCGGCGAAAGGGGAGTTGTGACCCGAATCAGGCTCTTGCGGCTTCGGCGGCATCGGCTATTTCAGCTCCTCCAACAGCGCCTTCGCT
>CAYPAX010000193.1:0-3384 GCA_964408735.1 uncultured Rhodospirillaceae bacterium
TTTTGGACGCCGATTACCCCCGCCAAGGGGTCAATATTCCACGCCGGTTCACAATTTGCCCTATCTGGCTAACCTGTTGGGAGCCAAGGTCGGGACGACACTGGACAAGGTGGATCCCGAGGTGGTCGGTATCCGCACGCGGGAATCGTTGCAAGATGTCCTGATCGAGTGGTGCCGGATATCGCCGGTGGTTCTATTCATCGACGATTTGCATTGGATCGATAGCGCTTCGGAGACTCTGCTTCTGCGATTTGCGGAACGCAATGAATCCACACCACTCCTTCTAATCTGCGCCTATCGGCCGGAGTACAAGCCGCCTTGGACCGGCCGCAGCAACGCGACGGAATTGGCAGTGGGCACGCTTTCAAGGGGCAGCAGCATCGATCTTGCCAAGCATCGCCTCGGCGTCGATGCGGTTCCGGCCGAGCTTGCTGAGCTGCTTGCCGACAAGTGCGAGGGCAATCCGTTGTTCGCCGAGGAGATGGCGAACTATTTGGTTGAGAGCGGCCGAGTCCAGATCGCGGACGGCCGTGTGATCTTCCGTTCCGACGACACCGATGGAGGACTTCCCGGCACTCTGGAGGGCATCCTCATGCAACGGATCGACCGCTTGGCCGATGGGCCGCGGCGGACGCTTCGGGTCGCCTCCGTGGTCGGGCGCCGGTTCCCGCCTGACCTCGTTCGCGATATTGCCGATTCAAACGGCAACGCCGCCGATGAGCTGAAAGAGCTGGAGCACCAGGAGCTGGTGTATCCGGAATCGGCCCAGCCGGGCAGCCAATATCAGATTAAGCACGCACTGATACGGGATGCGGTCTACGGCAGCCTGCTGTCGGGCGAGCGCGAGGCTTTGCACTTGGCGGTGGCGGAGGCGATCGAACGCGCTTATCCGAACAATCTCGATGATCTCGCCGACACCCTGGCCCACCATTACAGTCGCACCGACCGGGTCGATAAGACGGTGCGCTACCTGTATCTGGCCGGCCAGAAGAGCCAGCGCATCTATTCGATCGATGACGCCGATCGCCGCTTGCGCCAGGCGCTCGATCTCCTCGCAGCCAATCCCGGCATAGCAAGTGACACGTTCACGATTGATGTCGTCCTGGCGCTCGCCCGAATTTTGTGGCTCCAAGGCGACATGGGCGCGACCGTACGCATGATCGAGCCTTATCTTGCCGTGGCCGAAGCGCTAGGCGACAAGGCGCGACTGTCGCGCTGCCTTCAGGAATTCGGGCACGCGCTTGTCCATGCCGGGCGCCCTCACATCGCCGAGCCGGCGCTGGAGCGGGCTTTGACGCTGGCGGAGGAGGTAGGCGATGAAGCCGCAGTGGCTGGCGCCTTGGCGATTCTTACCGGATATTCGGCTATCTACAAGAGCCAGGATCCCGCCGAACGCCAAAGGGCACGGTCGTTTGGCGAACGGGCTGTCGACATTGGCCAACGCGTTGGCGACAGCGTTATCGTGGTCGTCGGGCTAACGTATCTGTTCAGCGTTGTCGTGATCGGCGGAAACCCGCGCGAAGCGCGGGATCATGTGCAACGCCTCTTGGCGTTCAGTCGCGATCAGGACGATCCGGTGGCGCGGCATAATGCCCTGCTTGCCCTCGCCATTATCGACCTGTTTCAAGGCGCCCCAGACGCCGCCTTCGAAAAAGTCGACCAGGCCCTGGCCCTCAACTTGGCTCCCTTGCAGCGAGATTTTCTCCTGGCCGTAAAGGCGGCGGCGCTCGTCACCAAACGGCGGAGCCATGAGGCGGAGGAATTGATCGGCGCGCTGCGGCAAAGATCGATTCGACAAGAGTGTCTGACCGTCATGGCGCAACTCGGCCCGGTGCCTGGAGCCGCTCAAATCCTGAACGGTGAATTTGCGAGGGGCCTTCGTACGATAGAAGATCACTGTCGGTGGTTGGAGGAAGTCGGCTTTGCCCCGATCTATGCGGCTTCGGCCCGCCTGGCGCTCGGAGAGGTCTATCTCCAGATGGTTCTGGGCCAGGAAAAGCCGCCGCTGTCGGTGTTGCTCCGGAACTTGGGCTTCATTTTGCTCAACATCCCCTTTGCTGCCGCCAAGGCGCGGCACCATTTGGAGCTGACGGCGCGCATTGCCGAGGACGAAGGAAGCACGGCAATTCACGCCTGGGCACTGATGGATCTCGGCTTGCTTGCCAAAGCCAAGAAGCGCAGCGGCGAAGCCCGACGCTATCTCGAACAGGCCCACCAGCTGGCTCACTCGGTCGACGCCTATGAGACAGCTGAAAAATCCAAGGCGGCACTCGATGAGCTGGGTTAAGCGCCAAACGTGCGGACAGCGCCAAGTAAGTCCCGCGACTGTACGCGACATTGAAGCCTACGACACCAGGGAGTTCTAGGGCCTGACCTGAGCCCCGAAAGCTCCCTCATCTGATAGGAGAGTCCGTCACGGAAGAGACGGACATGAGGCATTCAGGTTTACGGAAAAGCAGATCATCGCGATCCTGGCCGGGCAGGAGCGTGGCCTGAAGACGGCGCAACGACTACCAAGCCGATTCGAATCCCTCGAACTCGGTCGGGGTCGACTGAATCTCGGCGATGATGTCGGCGGGAATATCCGGGCGGATGTCGGAGGATATGCAGGCGTAGACGACATCGACGGCACCGCCGAACCGCGATCCGATCATTTTGGGCAGCTCGTCGTAGCGTCCGATGGCCGCGAACAGCGCCACCACGTCGTCGCTGATCTCGGCCGCCATCTCGTCCCATTGGCCGGCCTTGGTCATCGCGTTCAGCTTGCGGCCGAGATCGCCCAGCCCATGATGTTCGAGGACAGGCCAATAGCTTGGCGTCGATCCATAGAACGCAATTCGATAGCGTATCCACTCGACTGCCTTCGCAACCTCTTCATCGGTCCTTCCCGTGCCGATGAAACCACCGCCCGCGATCTCGAAATGCTTTCGGGCCCTGGCGGATTTTCCCAGGCCTTCACGGATTCTTGGCAGCACGACGTCTTCGAGATAGGCGCGCGTACAGAACGAATGAAGCCGCACGCCGTCCGCGACTTCGCCGGACAGCCGCAAGGTCAGCGGGCCGACCGCGGCCATGGTGATCGGCACGCTGCCCTGCCCGCTCGAGGGTGGCACGAAATTCGGCGTCATCAGCGTGAAGGTATAGTGCTCGCCTTCGAAGCGAAGCGGTTCGCCGAGCTCCCAGCATCGCCATATCGCGCGCAAGGCCTGTATGTATTCGCGAAGCCGCGGCACGGGCGGTGACCATTCGACCGAAAAGCGCTTTTCGTTATGCGGCTTTATCTGGGTGCCGAGGCCGAGCACGAAGCGGCCATGGGAGGCAGCCTGAAGATCCCAGGCGGTGTTCGCCACCACCATCGGGCTGCGCGCAAAAGCGATCGCCACC
>CAYPAX010000194.1:0-3201 GCA_964408735.1 uncultured Rhodospirillaceae bacterium
CCTATCCGGTGGAATACACCTTAACTCCCTGTCCGATTTTCTGGGACCACCTCACGCCCTCCATGCGGTGCATCCACTCCACCGCCTGTGGGTTGATGCCGCCGACGGCGCCGTTGAGCACGATGCCGCCGAAGACCTCGAGACCCGGCACCTGCTGCATCACCAGATAGGCCCGGTCGGCGGTGCTGGTGACGTGGTTCTTGAGCACCAGGCCGCGCATGCCCGCACGCTTCGCCGCGCGCGCCACCTCGACATCGAGAAAGCCGCGCCCGAAGACATCGGGGCCGGAATGGACGTGGAGGTCGATGGCGCCGGCGATCGGGCTCTGCAAGGGCGGCGGCGGCGGATAGACCCGCTCCTGCGCCGCGGCGGCTGTGGTGATCAGGACGGCAAACGCCGCCCACGCTATTGCTCGTGCCATGTCCGAAACCCTCCCTGGCGCTCAGGATAGCATATGCCAGAGGGCGAAAGTGGCTGCGCCGACCTTGCGTGAATCTATGGCCGCAATCCCGGTTGGTGGCTGGAGATCTTCGTTCGCCGCGTGCTCGACAATGATGATCGCGTCAGGCGCCAGCCAACCGTTCTCCGTGAGCGCTGCAAGCGCCGGCAATGCGAGCCCCTCGTGGTAGGGCGGGTCTAGGAAGACCAGATCGCAGGGCGCCGGCGCGGGACCGGGGCGGCTGGCGTCGCGGGCGATGACGGTGGCGCGGTCGCCGACATCGAGCGCGGCGATGTTGGCCCGCAGGGCGTCGAGCGAAGCGCGCGCCGATTCCACGAACATCGCCCGCGCCGCACCCCGCGACAGCGCCTCAAGGCCGAACGCGCCGGTGCCGGCGAAGACATCGGCGACGGTGGCGCCGTCGAGGCTGAAGCCGTCGAAGGCGGCGCCATGCGCGATCAGGTCGAACAGGGTCTGGCGAGCGCGGTCGGCGGTGGGGCGCACGTCGCGCCCGGCCGGGGCGCTCAGGCGGCGCCCACGCAAGGCTCCGCCGACGATTCTCACCGCAGCGTCTCCGCCCAGTCGCTGCCCAATTGCTCGCGCAGCACCTTCTTTTGCACCTCGGCCACCTTGCCAGCCGCCAGATTGCCGAGCTGGTAGGGGCCGTAGGCGGTGCGGATGAGGCGGTTGACGGCCAGGCCGACATGGCCCAGCAATTTGCGAACCTCGCGGTTCTTGCCCTCGCGCAGGGTAACGCTGAGCCAGCTATTCTTGCCCTCGCCGCGACGGTCGATGGCGACCTCGGCGCCGGCGTAGCGCACGCCTTCGACGGTCACGCCCTTGGCCAGGCGCTGCAAGGCGGCTTCGTCGACATCGCCGTGGACGCGGGCGCGGTAGCGCCGCGCCAGCCCGGTCGAGGGATGCTCGAGGTGGCGCGCCAGCGCCCCGTCATTGGTCAGCAGCAGCAGGCCCTCGGAGGTGATGTCGAGGCGGCCCACCGAGACCACGCGCGGCAGATCTGCGGGCAGGGAGTCGAAGACCGTGACGCGGCCCTGTTCGTCGCGGTGGCTGGTGACCAGGCCGGGCGGTTTGTGGTAGCGCCACAGCCGCGGCGCTTGCGGAGCGCCGATGCGCTTGCCGTCGACGACGATGCGATCCTTCGGCGTGACCAGCACCGCCGGGCTCTCCAGGGTCTCGCCGTTCACCGCCACGCGGCCGGCGGTAATCCAGCGCTCGGCCTCGCGCCGCGAGCACAGCCCCGCGCGCGCCAGGCGCTTGGCGATGCGTTCCCCGCCCGGGGCGGCCCTGCTGTTGGGGGCGGCCCTGCCGTCGGTCATGGCCGGCAGGCGGCGACGAAGGCGGCGAACAGGCAGCGGTCGCCGTCGTCGATGAGGAATTCCGGGTGCCATTGCACGCCGAGGCAGAAGCGATAGCCGGGCGCCTCGATGCCCTCGATGACGCCGTCGGGGGCGGTGGCGTTGACGATGGTGCCGTCCGCCACGGTTTCGACCGCCTGGTGATGGGCGCTGTTGACCTGCAATGTCTCGGCACCGGTGATGCGCCGCAGCAGGGTATCGGCGACGACGCTTACCGCGTGGCCGGCCTCGTCGCGCGGGTTGGGCTGCTCGTGGGCGAGCGCGTCCGGCACGGCATCCGGGATATGCTGGATAAGCGTGCCGCCGAGCGCCACCGCCAGCAATTGCTGGCCGCCGCAGATGCCGAGCACGGGCATGTCGCGGGCGAGCGCGGCGCGGGTGACCGCAAGCTCAAAATCGGTGCGGCGGTCCTTGGTGGTGACGCTGTCGTGGCGCGCGCCGCCGCCGAACAGGGCCGGGTCGACATCGAAGTTGCCGCCGGTCACGACGAGGCCGTCGAGGCGCTCGACATAGGCTTCCGCCAGGGCGGGCTCGGTCTCCAGGCCCAAAGGCAGGGCGCCGGCGGCGCTGAGGACGGACAAATAGTTCCGGCGCAGGGCGTACCAGGGAAACTTCGAGTAGCCGCCGGCCGGCTCGTCGTCGAGGGTGACACCTATCAATGGCATTGCGGGTGCGCTCATGGCCGCACCATAGAGCCGTCGCGGGCCGGGTGGAACCCGGTTGACGGGCTTGGCCGGCGGCGCCACGCTGCGGCCATGTCGGAGAGGGAGCCCATGGCGCAGGCGCTGGCCGAGGCCGCGGCCGCGGCCGCACGCGGAGAGGTGCCGGTGGGTGCCGTCGTGGTCGACGGCGCGGGTGCGGTGCTTGCCGCCGCCGGCAATCGCGTCGAAGAGCACAGCGACCCCACCGCCCATGCCGAGCTACTGGCACTCCGCGCTGCTGCTGCGGCGCTGGGCTCGCCGCGGCTCGTCGACTGCGACCTATATGTCACTTTGGAGCCCTGTCCGATGTGCGCCCAGGCAATCGCGTTTGCTCGCATCCGCCGGCTCTATTTCGGCGCCCAGGACCCCAAAGGCGGCGGCGTCGAGCAAGGCCCGCGCATCTTCAGCCAGCCCACCTGCCACCACCGCCCCGAGATCTATGGCGGCATCGACGAGCGCCGCGCCGCGGCGCTGCTGCGGGATTTCTTCGCGGCAAAACGCTAGAGCGACCCGCGCCCCGAATTCGGTGCCAGTCACCGCGAATTCGGTGCCAGTCACCGAACTTATGCGGGCAAATACTATTATCAACAACTATAAGCTCGGTGACTGGCACCGAATTATTTGGCACCGCGGTTGAGCGAACAGGCGGCGCGCCGTATTCTGCCCTCAGGGGGCGCAGCATGGC
>CAYPAX010000195.1:0-3181 GCA_964408735.1 uncultured Rhodospirillaceae bacterium
AGGAGCACAAGCTCTACACCAAGTCCGACCGCACATCCTGCCACCGCTGGGAAGCTAGGCGTTGACGCCGGCGGCGTAGGCGGCGAGCAGGTCGCGGGTGTTTTCGCTGACGGCGGCGAGGTTGCGCTCGGCGACATGGGTCAGCCCCAGGCTGCGGAAATAGCGGTCGGCGGGCAGGGCGCGCTCACCCAGCATCTCCGCCAGGCGGCCCGAGCCGACGCGCCGCGCCAGCTCCATCTGCCAGAAGCGCTCCTGGGCGTGGGTGAAGCCGAGGCCGAAGGTGGCGTCGCGCTCGTCGCTCGCGCGGATATGGGCGATACCGTGCCCATCGCGCAATACCATTAGCTCGGCATCTAACCCGCCGACAGCCACCTCGCCGTCGATTTTCGGCAAAGTCCCGCCCAGCCACCAGGTGCCCCCAACCATGGCCAAACCTATCGCTGCCACGATGGCCAAGAGGATATGGCGCAGGCGGCGGCGCATGGCCTAGCCGCTGCCGAATTGGGCCAGAATGCGCGCCCGGTCGCCGTCGAGCTCGGGCACCGCGCCGCGGCTGGTCGGATCCGCATGCGCCGGCAGCTTGATCGGGTTGCCGGCGATCTTCAGCGGCCCGGCGTTCGCATCGTCGATGTCGACCACCATGTTGCGCGCCAGCACCTGGCGGTGGCTGACCGTATGGGCCACGGTGTTGAGCGGCCCGCAAGGCACGCCCGCGGCTTCCAGCCTGGCCAGCCAGTGCTCGGTAGTGTTGGTGGTCAGCACCGCCTCGAGCTCGGCCTTCAAGGCCTCGACATGCTGCATGCGCAAGGGGTTGGTGGCGAACAGCGGATTGTCCGGCAGGCCCGCCATGCCAAGCGCCTCGCAGAGCTTCACGAACAGCGCGTCGTTGCCGGCCGCCATGATGATGTGGCCGTCGCCGCTCCGGTAGCACTCGAAGGGCGCGATGGCGGGGTGGCGGGCGCCGCTCGGCCCCGGGGTCTCGCCGGTGGCGAAATAGCGCGCGATGGCGTTCTCCAGGATCGCCACCTGGCAGTCGAGCATGGCGATGTCGATGAACTGGCCGCGGCCGGTGCGCTCGCGCTCGTAAAGCGCCGCGTTGATGCCGATGGCGGTGAACATGCCGGCGGTGATGTCGCCGATCGCCGTGCCGACCCGCGTGGGCTCGCCGCCCTCATGCCCGGTCAGGCTCATCAGGCCGCCCATGCCTTGCACGACCATGTCGTAGGCCGGGCGCTGGGAATCCGGGCCGGTCTGGCCGAAGCCGGAGCAGGCCGCGTAGATCAGCTTGGGATGGCGCGCGCTCACCTCTTCATAGCCGAAGCCGAGCTTGGCCATGGTGCCGGGGCGGAAGTTTTCCACCAACACATCGGCCTCGCCCAACAGCGTTTCCAGGATCGCCTTGTCGCCTTCGCCCTTGAGGTCCAGCGCAATGCTCTCCTTGCCCCGGTTGAGCGACATGAAATAGGCCGAGCGCCCGTCCACCCAGGGCCCGTAGGCGCGCGCATCGTCGCCACCGGGCGGCTCGACCTTGATGATGCGGGCGCCGAGATCGGACAGCACCATTGTGCAATAGGGGCCGGCGAGCACGCGCGTCAAATCGAGGATGATGATCCCGGACAACGGGCCGGAGGCTTGGGCGTCGGGCATGGGCAATATCCGTGGTTTACAGCAGCACCCGCATCCGATAGCGCAGGGGCCGCAGCGGCGCAAGGAGGCAGGCATGCAACGACACACCCTCGAGATCCCCGAAGGCGGCGGCACGCGGCGCCTGTCCTACCTCGACAGCGGCGGCCCGGAGAATAGCGACATCGTCTTCTGCGTCCACGGCCTGACCCGCAACGGCCGCGACTTCGAGCGCCTCGCCGCCGCCTTGGCGAAGCATGCCCGGGTGATCTGCCCCGACGTTGCCGGGCGCGGCCAAAGCGACCCCCTGCCCGACCCCGCCGACTACGCCATCCCGACTTATGTCTCGGATCTGCGCGCCCTGATGGCGCACCTCGGCGCCGCCGAGGTCGACTGGGTCGGCACCTCCATGGGCGGGCTGATCGGCATGCTGGCGGCAACGGGCGGCGGCATCCGGCGCTTGGTGCTGAACGACGTCGGCCCCTTCCTGCCGAGGGACGCCCTCGGGCGCATTGGGGATTACGTGACGCGCAATTGGCGTTTCGCCAGCTTGGAAGAGGCGGAAGCGCATTTCCGCGTGGCCTACGCCCCCTTCGCCCTCACAAGCGACGCCGACTGGCGCTGGCTGACGGAGATATCCCTACGCCGCGAGGGCGAGGCCTGGCTGCCCGCCTACGACCCGGCCATCGGCGCCGCCTTCGCCGACAACGAGCCCGAGGACCTCGACCTCTGGCCGCTATGGGACAGCATCCCCTGTCCCGTGCTGCTGCTGCGCGGCGCGGTCTCCGACGTGCTGCCCGCCGCCACAGCGGACGAGATGAGCGGTCGCGGCCCCGGCGCCACGCTCGTCACCTTCCCCGGCATCGGCCACGCCCCCGCCCTGCTCGATGCGGACCAGATCGCCGTGGTCGAGGATTGGCTCCACGGCTGAGACGCCAGCCGCCGGCCGGCGGCCGCACGCCTCACAAAATCCCCCCCGAGCCCCAATCCGACGACGTTTCCGGCCACGCCGGCGGCAGTGATTCGCCCTTTTGCAGCTACCGGTGACAATTAATGGATACATTATGTAAACATTTTGGAAAATTATAAGCTATTGTATTTTTTGCGATTTTGCTGATCTATCGTGACCATATACAAGCGTATCAGTCTCCAATATATTGATTTTGACGATACAGTCTCCATATCGGATCGACGCAACCAAATGGTTTTCCACCATTCAAAATTGCACGAGGAAGATATGATCATACTCAGCGGATCGGTCGGCAAAGGCGGTCTCAACAGGGTTCACGATGTGGCGGTAGTGCAGGCGGCACTGAAACAGATCAAGGGATCGAACGGGCGGCCGTTGTGGCCGGGGCCGATTGACGGCAAGGCGAGCGAGGACAGCCTCGGCTCCGCCATCGCCGGCTTCGAGAGCAAGATCAACCGGCGCATCTCGGGCATCATCGCGCCGGGCGGCGAGGCCAATGCGCTGTCGGGCATGTCGCCGAACACCTACTAGGACAGCCAGTTCACCAGCTTCGATTTCACCAGCGCCCTCAAAGGCGCGGAGGTCACG
>CAYPAX010000196.1:0-3089 GCA_964408735.1 uncultured Rhodospirillaceae bacterium
GCAGGTCCTGATCCGCCGCTTCCGTCGCCAGCGGCCGGGTCATGACGACGCGCCAAGTACCGTCCGTGTAAGCCGCCTTGGCGGTGAGCCCCGAAGCCGCGGCATTGCGCTCCTCCTGGTTCTCGATACCAGTGGCGTCCATCAGCGAAACGGTTTCGGCGTCGTCAGTGGTGCCGCTCGACCACTTCCAGATATTGACCGGATGATTGGCGTCGCCGAAGACGAAGTAAGGCTTCTCCATGCCTTCCGGAATGGCCGCGGGGAACTGCACGGCGACGGCGTCCTCGTTGAGTTCGTCCTCGGCGATCTTGGCGGCGTCCGCATCGCCGGGAATGCTCTTGGTGCGGTCGTCCCACTCCAGCAGCATGGCGATGTTCTTGTCGTCGTAGAGTGCGCGGACCGAAATCG
This sequence comes from uncultured Rhodospirillaceae bacterium, assembly GCA_964408735.1. GTDB lineage: Bacteria > Pseudomonadota > Alphaproteobacteria > UBA7887 > UBA7887 > UBA7887. Next base: position 409 of record CAYPAX010000196.1, read on the forward strand.
TGTCGTTGGACGGCGTGAAAAAGCGCTCTTCCGCGATGATCTGCGGCACCAGATAGAACGTCGAGACGCCGGCCGTTTGCCACTTGGCATCGTCCGTCGCCGTGGGTACGCCACCTTCGGCCTTAACGGCCTTGATCACCGTCTTGGCGCTGTCGACCGCCTTACCGTTGGAGCCCAGCGACGCCACGTAGTTGGCGACATGCCAGCGTTCCTCGATCGAAAGCTTCTTGGTGCTCTTGGGATCGGCGAAGCTCGGCATCTGGGTGCCGGGGATGCCGGTCGCAATGCGGCTGTAGATGTCCTTCGGCGAGTTTGAGGCGCGGAAGGTCCAGGGCTTCGTCAGATTGCGCGGCCAGGTGCGGAAGCCGTTGTCGTCCTTCAGCTTTTTGATGGCGACGCCGCGGCCCGATTTGCCGTGGCATTCCGAACACCGATCACCGTCATGGAACAGCTTGTCGCCCTTGGCGATGCTGTCGGGCGAGCTTTCGACCTGATTGCCGTAGTCGATCTGGGCTTCCGGAGCTTCCTCGATTTCCGCAAACACGTTGAGATAGGCCACCAGATCCCACATGTCCTGTTCCGACAAGATGTCTCCCCAACCCGGCATGGCCGTGCCCGGCATGCCGTCGCGGATCATGCGAAAGACGTCGTCATCGTTGGCGTAGTCTTCCTCGAACGCCGAGGTTTTGATCTTGTAGAGCCCGGAGGTGAAGTCGCGCGGCGTCGGATTGAGACGCTCCGCCGCCGGGCCGTCGCCATCGCCGTCCTCGCCGTGACACATGACGCAGCGCTTGAGGTAGACCGCCTCGCCTTTCTCGGCATCGCCCGGCTTCGCCTCGGCGGTCGCCGCGAAGGCTAGAACCGCGGCCAACGCGGTCGCCAACAAATTGCGCATAAGCATTACTCGTGCCCCCACGAACGTGGGCGATGGCCCGTGTAGTCATAAAGGAACAGGATGACCTTCCAGATCTCGTCCTCGGTGAGAAAGTCCTGCCAGACCGGCATGGAGGAAATCCAGGGCGCCGCTTCCTTGGGCAGACCCGGGCCGCCGGTGGCGATGCGCCAGAACAGGAACGATTCCTGCAACTGGGCGATGGTGCCGACATCCTGGAAATTCAGCGGCGTGGGGTTGAGTCCTGCCGCATACGGTCCTTTGCCGTCCAGCTTGTCGCCGTGGCAATACTGGCAGTTCTCGATATAGACGGCGGCCCCTTCGGTCACCAGTGCGGCGAACTTCTCGGGATCTTTCTTCTCGAACTTGCGGTAGGGGTTCTCCAGGGTCGTCAGGTTGAAGCGCTTGCCGAAGGCCTTCACCGACGACGGCGGCGCCGGATGGATGGAGCGCAGTTCCAGCGGCGCTTCGAAGCTCGGCAGCATCTGGCTGTAGCCGTAATAGCCGGCGGCCAGCGGCACGATGGCGAAGACGATGTTGCGGATCAGCTTCTTCGAGGGATCTTCCACCAGGGCCTTGATCGGCGCGACCAGTTCCTCCGTGCCCTTTTCCGTGAAGGTGAAGACCATGAAGACGCCGGCCAGGACGAAGAACATGTACATCGCCAACAGGCTGGCCGGGATCAGGTGATCTAGCGCCACATCGAAGACCAGGCGGAAGGCGCTGTAGATGCCGGCGGTGACGAGGACGGCTTGCAGAAGTTTGGGTATACGCATCTCGCCGCCCCTACTTCAGGTTCGCCAGGTAATCGACGAGCATTTCAAGTTCCTTGGCATAGAGCTCGGTTCCCAGTTCGGCCGGCATTGTGTCGGGCTCGTATGGCGCGTTCACGTCGGCGTTGGGATCGAGCAGGGCGCGGCGCAGGTATTCGCGGTCGAACTTGGCGCCGATGGTGCGAAGGTCGGGTCCGACATCGCCCTCTTCCTCGCCGATTTTGTGGCAGGCGCCGCAGGAATATTCGCTGAGGATGTCTTCCACGTTCTCGAAGGGCTCGCGCTGCTCGGCCTCTTCCTCTTCTTCGACGGGTTCGGCGTCGGAGGGGATTTCGACCGTGACGTCGACGCCGCTGCTCTCCTGCAGGTAGGCGATCACGGCGGCCATCTCGACCTCCGAAAGGCCGATGCTGCCAGCGGAAACGTCCGGCATGGGGCTCACCGTGTCGTTGCTGCCGGCCTTGCCGAAACCGGGAACCACATAGGCCGACGGCTTGACCATCGATTCCATGAGATAGCTTTCGACGCCGTCCGCCTCGCCCTCGTAGCGTTCGTCGGCCAGGCGCTGTTTGGTGAGTTCACCAAGGTTCTCCAGCATCGGCGCGCGGCCCAGCGAATTGTGGCAAAGCGTGCAGGTGCCCTTGCCCTGGACGATGCGGTCGCCCAGCGCCACGAACTGATCCATCGTCATGGCGCTGAGGTCGATTTTCTCTTCGGTCGGCGGCGGGGCCGGCGTGATCTGCGGGATGCCCCAGTTGGCATAACCGGCGAAAGCGGCCACGACGAAGACGGAGAAGACGACGACTTTGAGGAAGTGCTTCATCGCCCTACCCCCGCTGCCAGTAGCTGGCGGCGTCGGTCCGGCGTCCGCTGATCTGGCTGAGCCAGAAGACGAAAATGACCATGCCGAGGAAGATCACCACGCCGACGGACACGACGTTGGCGGCGTAGCCCAAGGTCGGCGTGAAGGCGTCGGCCGAGTTGTCCCGCATCACGTCGACGACGTGCCAGTGCTG
>CAYPAX010000197.1:0-3073 GCA_964408735.1 uncultured Rhodospirillaceae bacterium
TTCGTACCGCTGTTTCTTCAACAGTCCTGCCGAAAAGCTGGCCTTTGCCCGTATGCCGGAAACGCGCATAGCCCGCCTCGAAGGCCGGGAATTGATCTTTCGGCACGCAAAGTCTGTGGAACTCCCGCCCATATATTTCGTCTCTTTGAAAGCCGAACATTTTCTCTGCAGCTTGGTTCCAAAATGAGACCTTGGCATCACTGTCGAGCATGATCACCGCATCGCTTGCCGCATCAGCCATGGAGCGAAATTTCTCTTCGCTTTCCTTGAGCGATAAGTTTATGTCGAAAACGTGGCGCGCCTGTTCACGGGCGGTTTGTGCGAGCTTGAGAGATAAGCTCAGCGCCGCCGCCAATAGCAGCCCGAACACAAGAAGAAGGTGGTGCGCAAGACTGTGGGTGATGGCCCCCTCATCGCCTCTATGAGAGACATCTGTTTCTATGGCTTGCCACAAGGCGATAGTCAGTGTCATCACTCCGATGGCGATTGCGCCTGGTGACCACTTTGGGAAGCGCCTCTTTCTCCTATCCTCATTGATCCAAGCCAAAGCCATCACGGCGATGCCAAGATCCATAAAACCAGTCGCGGTATGTACCGCCATTCGGGTTAGATGTCCCCAACCGTAGGCCGTTTCAAGTCGGACCACATAACCCGTGAATGCAACTGTCCCGAGACCTAGAATCAATGCCCCTAGAATCCCACCCGCTTGGCCAACTAGGTCTGTTTCTACGGACCGAGCCAACATCACCAAGGCTAAGCCGGTGAGCAGGAAGCACAATGCTGTGTTGGGAGCCATACGGCCCGGATGCGACGTTTGTGTGGTAACGTAGTGCTCCATGAACAGTTGGTCGATGCCAAGATCCAGCCCGCCCACATATTCTATCAGTGTCAATCCTCCGACCAGGCCGACAACAATGCCGGAGACTCTGGCGATACGGAGCTGACCGAAAAACAGCGTCATGACACCAAGCCCAGATAGGAAGAAGCCCAGCGCCGTGTTGTACTGCATCGGCACGAAGGTTGGTGACACCTGGATCAGCAGGGTGTTGTGGCTGTACCAGCCGACGAGAACCACTGCCCCAAGGATCGAGGACAGGGCGCCGGTTGCGACAACAATGACACGAGATATTTGATTCAAGAGCACTCTCACAACCCTGGGGCAATCCTGAGATTAGAAAAACTGTATACAAGGAACAACATCCGAATGAAGGGTGTTCTTCGCAAACGTCACATGAAGCCCAAAAGCAAGGAACGTTACAGGCCGAGTTCGCTTGGGTTAAGATGGCGTTTGTCAGCTCATGTTAAGGGTTGTCGGACACCTGCCGTTGCGAGGTGGCTGCGACGGGCACGTTTTGGCAGGTGTCGGACAAGCCTCAGTGGAGGAAATCGCGGGCCGGTTTCGCCGGGTGTTGAAGGCGGATTTGGCTATGGGGTTTTGACGGTTTGGCGATGGCGTTGCCGTGCCATATCGACGTCTCGGTGTTGACCATGGTCTCCGTGGTGACGGGCCGGAGACGATTTTCCGCGGTGCCCGTCGGGTCTGTCGGCGGCGGCTTCCATATAACAGGGAGCCCCTGATTACGCCGAGACAAAGGGATGCCTTCGGCGGTCGGAACCGGCTGATTTATTGCTTGCCTGTTCATGCGGATACTCTCCCGGCGGCGAATAACGGCGGTGCGCGAGGTGCGTGGCCCGGCTCGAAGGTCTCGATGACGACCATGGTGCCGCCGCAATGGGGACAGGGATGCGATGGTGCGAGCGTCCCTTCTTCATCCGAGTTGTTCTCGGCATTCTCCTTCGGCGGCGGGACATGGAGCAGTTCTCTTGCTCTCTGTAGGTTGCCGGCGCGTCTCGAGTTGGCGAACAATCCATAATGGCGGATTCGGTGGAAGCCATGCGGCAGGACGTGGGTGAGAAAGCGCCGGATGAACTCATCCGTTGCCAGGGTCATGGTCTTGTGGCGGGTACGGCCCTTGGCGCGATAGTCCTTCCATCTGAAGCTGACACCGTTGCCGTCGAATTTGATCAGCCGGCTGTTGGAAATGGCGACGCGGTGGGTGTAGCGGCTGAGATAGGCGAGCACGGCTTCGGGTCCGGCGAAGGGTCGCTTGGCATAAACCACCCATTCGACCTTGCGGGTTGGCGCCAGGTGTTCATGGAAGGCGGCCTCGTCACTGAGATGTCGGAGCTTGCCGAAGAAGTCGAGCCGTCCGGCTTTGTGTGCGGCGTTCAGTCTCTCCAGAAACAACCGGCGGAACAGTCTCGACAGCACCCGCACGGGCAGGAAGAAGCCGGGCCGGCAGTTGATCCAGTCGTTGCCATCCAGAGAGATGCCGCCACCCGGCACGATGCAATGCACATGCGGATGATGCGTCAAGGCCGAGCCCCAGGTATGCAAGACGGCGGTGACGGCGATGTTGGCACCAAGGTGCCTCGGATCGGCGGCGATGGTGATCAGCGTCTCGGCGGCAGCCCTGAACAGGATGGCGTAGACCGCTGCCTTGTTCTGGTAGGCAATCGAGTTGACCTCCACCGGTAAGGTGAACACCACATGGTAATACTCGACCGGCAACAGATCAGCCTGACGCGCCGCCAGCCAATCGAGCGCCGCGCTTCCCTGGCACTTGGGACAATGCCGGTTGCGGCACGAGTTGTAGGCGATGCGGATATGGCCGCATTCGTTGCAAGCCTCCACGTGGCCGCCGAGCGTCGACGTGCGGCAGCGCTCGATGGCACTCATCACCTTCAACTGGCCGAGGCTAATGTGCCCGGCATTGGCTCTGCGCCAGACAGCACCATGGGCGCGGAAGATATCCGCGACCTCCAAACTGTTGCGGGGCATGACGCCCCAGGATCAGGCGGGCGGCGGGCTCAGATGTTCCAGCGGGCTTTTGACAGCCTTGAGCATGCGGCTATCGACGCGGCTGTATCGCGCCGTGGTGTCGAGCTTGGCGTGGCCGAGCAGCACCTGGATCACCCGGATATCGACCTGCTGCTCCAACAGATGCGTGGCGAAGCAGTGACGAAGTGTATGCAGGTTCATCGGCTTGTCGATGCCGGCCGCTTCCCTGGC
>CAYPAX010000198.1:0-3054 GCA_964408735.1 uncultured Rhodospirillaceae bacterium
CCTCGAATACGGAACGCGATACCACGATACCGCCAGGCTCAGCCAAGGCTTCTAGACGCGCCGCCAAATTCACGCCTTCGCCGTAAACCGTGCCATCGGCATCCTCCCTAATGTCGCCGAGATTGACACCGATCCTAAAGTGCATACGGCGAGCTTCTGGTAGCTCCGCATTAAGGGGACCAAGTTCTCGTTGCGTGCGGTCTGCCGCGGTGACGGCGCCGGCGGTGCTGGCAAAAACCGCCAATACGCTGTCACCAGCCATATCGACTACCCGGCCGCCATTCGTTTCGATGTGATTGAGAAAACGCGATCTGTAGTCTTTGATAGTCTCTATGGTGACTGCCTCGTCATCAGCCATCAGCCTTGTATAGCCTGCGACATCCGCAGCCAGTATCGCCGCTAACCGTTGCTCACCGCCACGCTCAGCCATCGAGACCCTCGATTACCGTCGACCGTATCTCCCTGCCTGCAACGGTACGCATCTACAGGCAATTGCTCAAGTCTCGCCTCACTTGGGCACGCCGGCGGAAAGGTTGGCCTTTCGCATCCGCAATGTCGCACTTTGCTATGAGTACCATAATGGAACGACTCAGGCGATCGACCGAAGCGCCCAAGAATGGTCACGAAACTGCCTGCGCAAGTGAGTAGATGTATGCCGGCTCCGCTGGAAATGAACAGGAATCGAGGTGGCTCGGCCGCAGCGCTTCTGCTATCAGGCTCGCCTGTTTTTGACCCTGGGAGTGACCACGTGCCCCGATACGAGCCCACATATCCGGCCGAGCTTGACGGGCCGCAGGCGCGCCATGGCGTGGCGATCGTCGGTGCCGGGCCGGTCGGGCTGGTGGCGGCGCTGGATCTTGCCGCCCATGGCATCCCCTGCACGATCATCGACGACGACGACACGGTGAGCATCGGCAGCCGGGCGATCTGCTGGGCCAAGCGCACGCTGGAGATCCTCGACCGCCTGGGGCTGGCCGCGCCGCTGGTCGAGCGCGGCGTAACCTGGCAGACAGGCAAGGTGTTTGCGGGCGAGCGCGAGCTTTACACCTTCGACCTTGCCGACGCGGGCCGCCAGCAATTCCCGGCCTTCATCAACCTGCAGCAATATCATGTCGAAGAGGCGCTGGTCGGCGCAGTCGCTGCCGAGCCGCTGATAGACTTGCGCTGGAAGAACCGCCTGGCCGGCATCACGCAAGCCGAGGAACCCGTCACGCTATCCGTCGAAACGCCGTTCGGCGACTACACCATGGAAGCCGACTGGGTGATCGCGGCGGACGGCGCGCGCAGCCAGGCCCGCAACCTGCTCGGCCTCGACTTTCTCGGCCGCGTCTTCGAGGACCGCTTCCTCATCGCCGATGTGGTCATGCGCGCCGAGTTTCCCAGCCAGCGCTGGTTCTGGTTCGACCCGCCCTTCAACCCCGAGCAATCGGCGCTGCTGCACCGCCAGGCCGACAATGTCTGGCGTATCGACATGCAGCTCGGCCGCGACGCGGATCCCGAGCGCGAACGCAAGCCGGAGCATGTGATCCCGCGTATCCGCCGCATGCTGGGCCCGGACGTGCCGTTCGAGCTGGAATGGACCAGCGTCTACACCTTCAAATGCCGCCGCCTCGAGAGCTTCCGCTGCGGGCGCGTGCTGTTCGCCGGTGATTCCGCCCACCAGGTCTCGCCCTTCGGCGCCCGCGGCGCCAACAGCGGCGTCCAGGACGTGGATAATCTGGTCTGGAAGCTGGCACTGGTGCTGGCCGGCGAGGCGCCCGAGTCCCTGCTCGACAGCTATGATGGCGAACGCATCCCGGCGGCGGACGAGAACATCCAGGCCTCCTCGCGCAGCACCGATTTCATCACGCCTAAGTCAACCGGCAGCCGGGCCCTGCGCGACGCGACGCTGGACCTGGCAACGGAATGGCCTTTTGCCCGCGCGCTGGTCAACAGCGGCCGCCTATCGCGCCCGGCGACCTATCGCGATTCGCCCCTTAACGGGTCCGGCGCCGCGCCGGTCGGCGCGCCCTGCCCCGACGTGCCGCTGACGCTGTTGAGCGCAAACGGCGAACGCGAAACCTGGCTGTTGTCGTTGCTCCGTGGCGAATTCACGTTGCTGTCCACGACAGGCGCCTATGTGGAGGACATGTCCTGCATCACCGTTGCCGAGACACCGATTGCCGGCACCGTCACGGTGCGTGACGACGAGGGTCGGCTGGCGGAACTGTTCGGCGACGGCATCTTCCTGTTCCGCCCGGATCAACATCTGGCGGCAGCCTGGCCGGCGCTCGATGCGGCTGCCATCCGAAAAGCCCGTGAGCAAGCCCATGGGGTGGCAACATGACCGGTCTGCGACGCGACCTCTCCTTTGCCGACGGCGACGCGGTTTACGAATCCCTGGTCGATATGCTCGACGGCCTGGATGACGAACAGGCCATGCGGGTGCTTGCCAAGCTCGTGCTGTTGCTGGCCAACCATGTCGGCGACGAGAGCGTGATCGAGGAAGCCATCGCCGCGGCGCAGGCGGTCAAGGAATAACTTTCTCCTCCCGGAACTCGCCGAACAGGCGCAGGAACATCTCCTGAGAGTCTTCGACCTCGTGGAAGCCGGCGCGCCGCGCCTTGCCCATGTCGGAGACGATGTCCCAATCGCTGGCAAAGACGAAGTCGGCGAACGGCCAGCGCACAAGGTCTTCGTACGGAATGTTCTGCAAGCCGTGGCGCTCGGCAATTCTCTGCCAGACCGGCGCCTTGTCCGCCATCATGGCCGTGAGATCGATCTGCTGCGGCGGGCCGACGGGCATGTCGAAAAAAACGGCGAAGGCGGGCCACAGGTCACGCCAGCGAAAGACGTCACCATTGGTCATGTTGAAGGCCTGATTGGCGGCTTGAGGCGTGGTCGCGGCCCAGACCATTGCTTTGGCAAGAAGCGCCGAGTCCGAAGCCTGATACAAGGTTTCGAAGGCACGCGGTTTGCCGGGAAAGCGCAGGGGCAGGCCAAGCTCCTTCGAAATCGCGGCATAGCAGCCCGTTGATTAAGTGGCTTTGCTGATTCTCACTCCCAGACGATGAA
>CAYPAX010000199.1:0-2889 GCA_964408735.1 uncultured Rhodospirillaceae bacterium
ACTATCTCTGCTTCCCCTACGAGACGCGGCGGACGGGCATATACACCTGCGGTCCGGTGCGCCGGCCGATGGACATGGCGGAAGCCGCCGAGGACGCCGCCGGTGCGGCGCTCAAGGCCATCCAGGCCATTGAGACCGTGGCGGGCGGGGCCGCCGTCCATCCCCGCGTTGGTGATCTGAGTTATCCGAAGTTCGGCCTCACGATCTGCACCAAGTGCCGCCGCTGCACTGTGGAATGCCCCTTCGGCGCCATCGACGAGAACGAGGAAGGCTACCCGGTGGTGAGCGAATCGCGCTGCCGGCGCTGCGGCACCTGCATGGGCGCCTGCCCGGTACGCACGATCTCCTTCGACAACTATTCGGTGGAGATGGTCAATTCCATGTCGAAGTCGGTGGAGATGCCGGACGAGTTCGACGAAAAGCCGCGCATCCTGGTGCTGGCCTGCGAGAACGACGCCTATCCCGCCATCGATATGGCCGGCGTGGCGCGGCAGGAATACACCTCCCAGGTCCGTGTCGTCCCGGTGCGCTGCCTCGGTTCGGTCAGCCTCGTGATGGTCTCCGAAGCGCTGTCGTCGGGTTATGACTCCATTGCCCTGATGGGCTGCAAGTCGGGCGACGATTATCAGTGTCACTTCGTCAAGGGCAGCGCCATCGCCCAGGAGCGAATGGGCAAGATCGGCGAAACCCTCAAGAGCATGATGCTGGAGGAGGAACGCGTACAGACCTATGAGGTCGCCATCACCGATTCCCACCGCATCCCCAAGCTCTTCAACGACCTGGCCGAAAAGGTCGACGAAATCGGCCTCAATCCGTTCAAGGGGTTTTAGGCATGAGCACCGCAACAGCCCCCACCGCCGACCGCAGGTACGACCTCGGCTTCGCCCGCTGGGTCTACGAGAACGTCGAAGGCGGCGACATGGTTTCCATGTGCATGCAGTGCGGCGTCTGCTCCGGTTCCTGCCCCATCGGCAACGAGATGGACAACGGTCCGCGCAAGACCTTCATGATGATCCGGGCCGGCATGAAGGAAGCCGTGCTGACGTCGGACACGCTGTGGAATTGCGTCGCCTGCTACAACTGCGTCGTCCGCTGTCCGCGCAAGGTGCCGGTGACGGGCATCCTCAAGAGCCTCGCCACCTACGCCGTTGCCGAAGGCTACGCCAAGCAGGAGGATCAGCCGCGCTTCGCCAAAGCGTTCTGGTGGAGCCTCGCCAAGTTCGGACGGACGGATGAACGTCTGGTGACGGCGAAATACTATTTCTCCTTCGGCTTTGTCGAGGGCATCAAGAAGGGGCTGGCCAACCTGCCCATCGCGCTGGCCATGATCAAAACCAAGCGCATGCACATCGGCCTGCCCTACAAAATCAAGAAGCGCGGTGACCTCAAGGCGATCCTCGCCAAGGCCGCCGAAATCGAAGCGCGCGAGAGCGCCGGCGGGGAGTAGGGCGATGTCGGAAACCAAGAAGTTCACCTACTACCCCGGCTGCAGCTCCGAAGCGAGCGCCGCCCACCTCGACAAATCCGTGCGCGCCATCGCGCCGAAGCTCGGCATCGAGTTCGAGGAACTGGAGGACTGGAACTGCTGCGGCGCTTCGGTCGGTCACGTTGAAGGCGGCTACCTGCCCAACTCTGCCCTGACGGGCCGCAACCTCGCCATCGCCGAATCCCAGGGCCCCCAAGACATCATGACGCCTTGCGCTGCGTGTTACCTCAACACACACGGCACTAACGAGAAAATCAAGGAAGACGTCAAGCTGCGCTCCAAGGTCAACGAAGCGTTGGGTGCCGCCGATCTGTCGTACGATGCCGACCTGCAGGTGCGCCATGCCTGCGAAGTGCTGGTCAACGAGGTTGGTCTCGACGCCATCAAGGAGCAGGTGACCAATCCGCTCGACGGCCTCAAGGTCGCCGGCTACGTCGGCTGCCAGACCGTGCGGCCGTTCGCCGGCACCGAGGGTGGCGGAGATTACGACACCTACGACGATCCGGAATTCCTGGACGACTTCGTCGCCGCTTGCGGCGCCGAGGCGGTGGACTACGACGTCAAGACGTCGTGCTGTGGCGGGTCCGTCTCGGTAATGAGCCCCGATAAGACGCTGCACCTGATCAAGAAGATCCTACAGGCGGCCAAGGACGCCGAAGCCGACGTGATCGCGACGCCGTGTCCTTTGTGTCAGACCAACGTCGAGATGTACCAGGACGAAATCAACAAGGAATTCGGCACCGATTTCCAAATCCCGGTGGTCTTCTACAGCCAGTTGATGGCGGTGGCCTTCGGCATGGACGCCAACAAGGACGCGGGCCTGGATCAGAACATCATCAAGGCCGACAAACTGACGGCAAAAGCCAAATAACAGCCTGATCGCCACGCATTTGCTTGACTTCGCGGCTTAGCGACGCAACCTAACCGTCATGGAGAAATCGCGGTGAGGGCCGCGAACAAGGGGGCGGGTATGCAGGTGCGGACGGTACTTGAGGCGAAGGCGGCGGTCGCTACCGTAAAGCCTGATCTCGCCATGTCCGATCTGGCCTCGCGGCTGATCGAACACCGCATCGGCGCCCTGGCCGTGGTCGATGCAGGTGGGGGAATGATCGGGGTTATTTCGGAACGCGATGTCGTCAGAGGCCTAGCCGATCATGGCGCGGCGCTGGCCGATCTTGCCGTGCGCGATCTGATGACCGCTGACGTTGTTGCCTGCAAACCGGAAGACTCGCTCGCCGACATCCGGGAGATGATGGCGCTCGGCCGCTTCCGGCATATGCCCGTGGTCGAGGAAGGTGAACTGGTCGGAATGATTTCCGTCCGCGATATCGTCAGCCACATGGTTGACGAAAAAGAGGATTGAGGACGGCATGATCGTTACCGAAAGTGATCTGGAAACCGGG
>CAYPAX010000200.1:0-2888 GCA_964408735.1 uncultured Rhodospirillaceae bacterium
GGCCTGCGGTGGCCCAATGAGGCTTTTCGGATGCGTCGCGACGCTTGGCCGATGCGCTGCATCGCCCGGTGCGCCGTTCCTACCCGAAAAGCCACCTTGGGCCATCAAACCGATTCCATCTCACCATGAAGCGCTCTAACGAAGCGCCAGCAGGTCGGCCCCCATGGTGAGCAGGTAGAGCGTGCGGTCCGCGACCACGGGCGACACGCGCACCCCCTCAGGCAAGGCCTGGCGCCCGAGCACGTCGCCGGTATAGGGCGAGACCGCCAGGGCAACCCCGTTGCTGCCGACCACGACCAGGCGGTCGCCCGCCAGCACCGGCCCGCTCCAGACGATGGGGCCCTCGCGGTCCTCCGGATCCTCGTAGCGCGGCAGTACGGTGACCCAGCGAATGCCGCCGTCGCTGCGCCGCAGACAGGCGATTTGGGCGTCGGTCGTCACCAGATAGAGATAGTCGCCCGCCACCCATGGGGTTTGCGCGCTGGGAACCTCCCGCTCCCAACTGCGCAAGCCCGAGCGCAAATCGATTGCCACCAGCCGGCCGCTCTGGCTGACCACGATGACCATGCCGCGGTCGATGACCGGATCGGCGTCGATATCGCTGAGATTGGTGCGCGATCCCAAGCGGCCCTGGAATATGAGGGAATCGGACCAGGCCATGCGGCCGTTCTCGACCCGCAATGCCACAACCTCGCCCGAGGAGTAGGAGGCAACGACAAGATCGCCGCTCACGGCAGGAACGGCGGTGCCCAACAGGCCGGCGGACTCGCCGATGCCCTCATGGCTCCAGAGCAGGCTGCCATTGCCGGCATCCAGCGCGTAAAGGCGATTGTCGAAGGTGGTCACGAAGACCCGGCCATCGGCGATCGCCGGCGCGGCCCGCAGCGGCACGCCGACCTGGAAGGACCAAACGTCGCTGCCGTCCGCGGCCGCCAGCGCAATCACTTGTCCATAGGCGGTCGTGGCATAGAGCACGCCATCGGCATAGGCGACGCCACCGCCGAGGCTGGCTTCGTCGTCTTCGTCCTCGGGGATCAAATCGCGCCGCCACGAGGAGGCGCCATCGGCCAGCGACACGGCGACCACGGTGGATTCCGCATCGAGCAGGAAAATGCGCCCATCGGCGACCACGGGCGGCGACAGGATCAGATTGTCGTCGGTTTCGCCGGCGCCGACGCTGCGCCGCCAGGCCACGGCCAGGTGCTCGCCGACATCGAGGTGATGCAGCGCGTGGGCGGGCGTGCCGCCGGGCACCGGCCAGGCCGGGTTGACGAAAGGCCGCGGCAGGTGCACCGCTTCGCTGGCCAATGCGGCATCGGGCTCGAGGGCACGCTCGAGCACCAGCACCGAGACCCTTTGGCCGGGCAGCGGCCTGCCTTCCTCGTCACCGCCGAGCCAGGTATCGCCGCAAGCCGCAAGCGCGAGCAGGGCGAGCAGCGGCGCCGCGTGCCGGACTGTCGGCCGGATGCTCACTGCGGGCCGAGCGCTGCCAGCATTTCGCCGGCGCGGAGCTTGACGCCGTTCGGCACGCCGGCTTCCTCGCCAAGGGCGGTGAAGACTTGGCGCGCCTCGTCGCGACGGCCGGCCTGGACGGCGGCAACGCCCTGCAGCTCGCGCGCCATGTGCTGCCACGGCCCGACCGCCGTAGCGAGCGGCTGCAGGCGCTTTTCGGCCTCGGCTATGAGACCATCGTCGAGCAAGGTGCGCGCGGCAAGCAGGCTGGCCAATTGGCGCAACGCCGCCTCGCCTTCGCCGGAAGCCGAGATCGCATCGTAGACCGCGACCGCGCTCTTGCCGTCGCCCGCCGCGGCCCTTGCCGAGGCCTCGCGCAGGCGCGCCAGCACGCCGTAGGTCGAGCCCGTGCCCTCGGCGAACTTGGCGAAGGCGCGCGCGGCGGCGTCATAATTCCCGCCTTGCGCCAAATCGGCCGCCGCCTCGAAGCGCTCACCCCTGGCCAGGCGCTGGCCGCTGTCGTATTCGCGCCAAATGTTGTAGCCCGCCGTGCCGCCCACGATGAGCACCACAGCGCCCACAATGAGCCAGCGGTAGCGCTGCCACAGCGCCATAGCTTGATCGCGACGAACGTCTTCGTCGACTTCCTTAAAGATGTCGGCCACGGCCCGGTTCCCGAATGCGCGTGAAAAAGGGGCGACAGCCTATAGCCAGCACCGATCAAAGGCAATCTGATCGACGCATTCGAAGGCAATTCGTCACGAAGATTGACCCCGGTGCCGGACCTGCTCCACTATACGGGCGTAGTCCAAGGAATACGGGTGGCCATGGGAGATCTCGTCGACCTCACGTCCTACCGTCGGCGCAAGCGGAAGGCCGTGGTGTATTTCTCCCGCGGGGAATTGAACAAGCTCTTGAGCCTGTTCAGCCGCCGCGTGCTGCTGGGAGAATGGCTCGACTACTCGATCGATACGGTCGAGGGATTTGCCGCCTTTTGCGTCTATCGGCGCGCCTACGACGCCCCACTCTACGAAATCGTCCGTCTGGCGCCGTCTGCCCAGGGCAAAGGCGATTACGTTGTCCTCCACCGCGGGCAAACCATGCGCCGCGGCAATTCCCTGGACGAAGTCCTCGGTGTTCTCTCCAAGCCCTTGCGGGCGGTCCAGCGCTAGAGCATATTTCGACCATTCGCAGTCATTTGATGGGCCGGATCGCCGCACTGGGTAGGCGCGTCGCGCCGCGCGATGCGGGAACATCGGGCAAGCGGCGCAACGCATCCAGCGCGGCGAGGTGGGCCACCGAAGGCCGGGTGCTTTTTGCCGTCGGCCGCGTCGCGCGCCGCTTGACGTGGCCTCACACGACGGCGCGGCGCGCTCCTAACCGACGGCAAAAATCATCCCGGTCAAATGACCGCGTATGGTCGAAATATGCTCTAG
>CAYPAX010000201.1:0-2782 GCA_964408735.1 uncultured Rhodospirillaceae bacterium
TTAATATACGCTCACCAACCATATTCTACCGAGCCGTGAATAATCCGGGCTAACTCGCCGAGTGTGATGCCGAATATCTTCCGTCCTGATTTGATGTCGCCGAGGGTTTCAAAAACGATCTTCTCTGCTCTCTCTACCGCGCTGTGGTAATCACGAGTTCGCAATGACCTACGAATATATTTCCCCTCATCCGTAATCCACATACGAAACTGCCAGACATCTCCAGATTGCCTGACACGCAGCATTTTTGCCTTACCTCCGAGTATGTCGTGTTCCTCACTCGTGAATGCTGAAGGCGCAGAATCCATCCCGAAATCCTTACGAAGTGTCGTAAGTTGCTAAAGTTTGTAACTTGCTTTGTAAGAGTGTCGGAGATAGCGCGAAAAATCAAGCGCCAAAAAAAAGTTTGTAACTACTTTGTAAGTCCAAACATGAATTAAAACAACGGGTTATAAGATAATTTCTATTCCCACTCGATCGGTCGGATCAGCGACAAGGAGGCGCTGCGCGAACTCGCCTCGATAAAGACGCAGACGGCAAAGCAATGGCTGCGCCAGCTGCGAGCGAAGCTCCGCAAGTCGTAATCAGATCAGGTCCAGCCGCCGTCGGCGACGAAGGTCTGGTTGGTGCAGATGCCGCTGTCGTCGGCGGCGAGGAAGGCGACGATGCTGGCGATCTCCTCGGGCATTAGCCGTCTTTTGAGGCATTGCCGGCGCATCATCTCGGCTTCGCCTTCCGCATCGAGCCATTTGTCGACCTGGCGCTCGGTCATGATCCAGCCCGGGAGGACCGCGTTGACGCGGATGTTCTGCGGCCCCAGCTCACGCGCCAGGGCGCGGGTCATGCCGACGATGGCGGCCTTGGATGCGATATAGATCGGCAGGTCGGGGAAGCCGATCAGCCAGGTGATCGAGCTCATGTTGACGATCGAGCCGCCGCCGGCCTCGGCCATGGCGCCGGAGGTGGCCTGGGCGGCGAAGAACTGATGCTTCATGTTGACGGCGATGCGGTCGTCGAAATACTCCGGCGTCACATCGGCGAACGCATGGCGGTCGTCGTTGGCGGCGTTGTTGACGAGCACGCGGATCGGCCCCGCCTGCTCGATAACACCGTCGATGGCCGCCCGCAGCGCCGCGATATCGCGCAGGTCGCATTCCAAGAACTCAGGCGGCGCATGCCCGGCGGCACCTATGCGCTCGACCAGGCCGGCGCTTGCCTCGCGGTCGATATCGACAAAGAATACGCGCGCCCCCTGGCGGCAGAGCGTCGCGACAATCGCCGCCCCGATCCCCGAGCCGCCGCCGGTGATGAAGACCACACGCCCCTTAAGGCTCGGATAGATCGCTTCCTCAGGCATCGCCGCCTCCCTGCTTGGCTCAATTTTGGGGACGCTATCCCCATCTCCTGACGAGCAGAGGAAATGGACTCTCGTCCCCAGAATTTACACGTCGCCATACTCTAAGGTACAAATCGAGCGAGGCCAGCGATTCTCTTGTCCCTGGAGCCATGGAATGACGGACACTCGACAGCAAGCCTACCAGCAATCGGTCGATGCGCTTATTGCAGCGGTCAGAGACAGGATTTGCCGGCCATGCGCGGAGGCAGGCGAAAACCTGATCGAGGTGAATTTTAACAATCCCATCGAATGCCGGTGCTCCTGCCCCAAGGTCATCGATATATTGGACAATGTGAGCCAGATGCTCACTGGCATGGGTGTCCGGAATAAATAGCTAGGCATTGATTCGAGCGCATATCGCACTTTTGTTGTGGCGAGACGACCACCATCCCTAGCCGGGTTTTTCGGCGATCAGCTCGACCGGGGCAACGCGATTTTGGGCGATGTTCTCGATCATGTTGCCGACCTTGGTTGCCGCGGTCTCGCCCATGAGAATGTGCAAGCCGAGGGCGGGAGGGCCGCTCGCGGTCGCCGCGTTCGCCTTGAGGAGAGCAAAGAACTCGCGCGCAAAGTCGCGCCGGTTTCGCTCGGCCGTTATGCGAAAGCCTGCTGCCTGCAAGGCCTGCCGGTACTCGCCGGGCGTGGCAACAGCGCTGCCGTCCGGACGCGTCGCCCAAGGCACCGGATAGGTCAGATCGCCGTCGCCGACACGCATGACATCGTAGATGCCCAGCGTTCCGCCCGGCCTGAGAACGCGATGAAGCTCCAACGCCAGGGCCGACTTGTCGGCAATATTCATGCCGACGTGCAACATGTAGGCCTTGTCGAAACTGGCGTCGGCGTACCCCGTCGCCGTGGCATCGCCCTGCTCGAGACTGACGCGCTCCGCAAGACCCAGCCAGGAGCACAGCACCTTGCCGGTTTCGATATATTCATGGGTCAGGTCGACGCCCGTGATCCGACTGCCATAGCGTTGGGCGGCGAAGCGGCTGGCGCCACCCAGGCCGCAACCCACATCGAGAACGTGGTCGTTCGCGCCGAGACCGACCTGGTCGAGAAAGCTTTCCGTCGCCACGCGGCCGCCGATATGAAACTCGTCTACCGGGCCGAGATCGTCGAGACCGACGGTCTCAGTCGTCTTGCCGAGCTTTCCCACGCCGGCGATGATGGCGTCCAGCAGTCCGCCCTGCGTGTAGTGTGTTGCGACCAATTCGCTATCGGGCATGTGTCACGTCCTGACCGTTGAGAATGCGCCAAAGAAGGATCGAGCGCGGGCACCGGACGACAGTCTAGAATATCGCGATGGCATCTGGCGACAATGGCGTCCCTATGATTGCCTCTGATTCTTGTGAATCACCCATAAAAACGCTAAGATTTACCCGGACA
>CAYPAX010000202.1:0-2680 GCA_964408735.1 uncultured Rhodospirillaceae bacterium
GTTATGCAGAACCAGGACTCACCTTATGAACGAGGGAGCCGAGGGGCGCAGGTCAATGAGCATCGATTTGGGCTAAATCCCGAGCCTGATTCTATGGATCGTTCGATTTCGGCTTTTCGTCGAGCGATAGAGATTGACCCGAATTCACAGACCGCTCGTCAGGGACTGGCTGAAGCGTTATTTGCAGCCGGTAAGGTAGACGCATTCTTGGTTGAAACTGAACGAGCCATTGCTTTGAACCCTAACGCCTCGCAGACCCTTGCGGCGCTTGGCAACAAACTCATGTGGGCGGGGCACCTTGAACGCGGTATGGCTTTGACCGAAAAAGCTGCTGCATTGAACCCCTACCATCCCTCTTGGTACTTCTTTACCTATAGTGCGTATTATTACTTGAATGGCGATTACGAACGCTCTTTGGCAGCCACTCTCAAGATTGAATGGCTGAACTTTCATTGGACACAAATGTTGTTGGCCGCGAATTTTGGGCAACTGGGGCGTGGCGACGAGGCACGGGCGGCGGTGGCAAAACTCCTGGAGCTGTATCCATCCTATGCCAATGATGCCTGGCAGGAATATCGGAACTGGAATCTTCCTATGGCTGCGCGGGCGCAATTCGCGGAAGGCGTGGCCAAGGCCGGGCTGGATATCGCGATCACACAACCCATTGCCGAAGCCCCCACCCGCCCCGTCATTGCCGTGCTACCGTTCGACAGCATGAGCGAGGATGCGGCGCATCAGTTCTTCGCCGACGGCGTGGCCGAGGACATCATCACGCGGCTGGCGCGCTTTCCCGATATCGGCGTGATCGCGCGCAACTCGTCGTTCCAGTACAAGGGCGAGGCCGTCGATGTACGCACCGTCGCCGAAGAGCTTGGCGCGACCTACGTCCTCGAAGGCAGCGTGCGGCGGTCGGAAAACGACATCCGCGTCATCGCCCAGTTGCTCGATGCGCGGGACGGCACCCACCTCTGGGCCGAGACCTACGATCGCGATCTGACGGCAGCAAGCGTCTTCGAGATCCAAGACGACATCACCGAGCGCGTCGTCGGCGCCATCGCCAGTACCGACAGCATTATCGCGCAGGCTGTCGCCAAAGCGTCCGCAGGCAAGGCACCGGAAAGCCTCGCCAGTTACGAATGCGTCTTGCGCACTTTCGAGTACTGGCGGGTGATAACGCCTGATGGCCATCTCCGTGCCCAAAACTGCTTGGCACACGTCATATCGGAAGACCCGGACTATGCCCAAGCCTACGCGGTGCTGGCGGGTATCGAAGACGATGAGCACGTGTATGGATTCAATCCACAGCCCGAGCTGGCCCCTCCCTTGGACCGCGCACTTCTTCATGCCCAAAGGGCCATCGATCTCGACCCGAAGTCGGGTTGGGCGCACTGGGCGTTGGCTCGCGTCTCGTTCTATCGGCATGACCTGGAAACGTTTCGCAGCGAGACCGACAGAGCCGTAGAGTTGGCGCCTAACGATACTATGTTGCTTGCTGGCGCTGGCGTCGCGCTTTGCTACAGCGGAAGCTGGGAACGCGGTTTGGAACTCCTGGAGAAGGCCATCGAGCTGAACCCTCATCACCAAACCTGGTACCACATTCCTTACTTCTACGACGCCTACCGCCAAGGTCGAGACGAGGACGCCTTGGCAGCCGCTCGCCGCATCAATATGCCGGGCTTTTTTTGGATTCACGCTTTGCTTGCGGCGGGCTATGCGCAAGTGGGAATGGCGGATGAGGCTTCCACCGCCGTAACTACCCTGCGCGAGTTGTATCCCAGCTATTCGATCGAAACGATGATCGAAACGCATAGGCAGTGGAATTTCGAGCAACCCGTCATCGACCGCATGGCAGACGGCCTGCGCAAGGCCGGGCTGCCGGAGAGCACTGACTAGGGTCAGGCGTGCCGAGGCCGGTGGTGGGTGCGCCCGGCGATCGTGCTATCTTGCTCAGTGACGCACAAGCGCCGGCCTAAACAACCATATCGCAGTCGAAATGAGCCCTTCCACGCTTGCCGACATCGCCTTGTTCAGCGATCTGCCCGAGACCGAGCTGCAGCTGTTGGAGCAACGCTGCCGGCGGCGCAAATATGGCCGCAACGAGCAGATCCTCGCGCGCGACAGCGACAGCCGTGACGTCTATTTCGTCATCAGCGGCGCCGCCCAGGTGGCCAGCTATGCCCAATCGGGGCGTGTGATCATGCTCGACACCATCCCCGCCGGCGGCCATTTCGGCGAGCTTTCGGCGATCGACGATCAGCCGCGCTCGGCAATCGTCACGGCGACCGAGGACAGCCTGATCGCCAGCATGTCGCCCATGGACTTCGACGAGGTGTTAAGCCGCAACGCCGAGGTCATGCGGCGCGTGCTCAAGCGGCTCGCCCATATCATCCGCGACGGCAACGAACGCATCACGGACCTCAACACGCTCGGCTCGGTGCATCGCGTCTATGTCGAGCTGTTGCGCCTGGCTGGTCCGGACCCGGCCGTGCCGCGCCTGTGGTCGATCTACCCGCTGCCGACCCAGGCCGATCTTGCCGCCCGCGCCGGCACCTCGCGCGAGACCGTCGCGCGCGTGCTCGGCCGGCTGGTGAAGGCGGGATTGATCGAGCGCAAGGGAAAGAAGACGGTCTATCAGCCCGTTGATTAAGTGGCTTTGCTGATTCTCACTCCCAGACGATGA
>CAYPAX010000203.1:0-2630 GCA_964408735.1 uncultured Rhodospirillaceae bacterium
ATGCGGGGGGGCTCAGCGCGGAACGTCGCTAGCGTCAGGGTCAAAAACAAGGTGTACAGTGAACGGTGAACACCAAATCAGGATCCGGCGAACAAATCGTTCGGGCCAATCAGTCGCCATCCTCTGAACGCGTCAGCCAGCGCGAGTACGCTCGCCGCAAGGGCTGGCAACCGAGCTACGTCAATAAACTGGTCAAACAGGGGGTCATTCCGCTCCGAGAAGGCCGGGTCGATCCCGCCGAGGCCGACGCGGCAATCGCGCGGCATCGGGATCCCGCGCGGAAGCGGGGCCAGGCAAGGACACGCGCAAAGACAAAGCCGAATGATGAGGGAAGAGCCAGTCATCAAAACAATGGAACTGATGAGGTCAAACTCGACGATACGGTTTCTTATGCTCAGGCCCGCGCAGTTCGCGAGACCTACCGGGCTCGCCGAGAAAAGCTCCTTTATGAACAACTGCGGGGCCGACTGCTTGACGCCGAGGAATTGAAAACGGCCGCGTTCAACAAGGCGCGCGTCGTCAGGGAGGCTCTGCTCAATATTCCAGATCGCGTCTCTGCTGTGCTCGCGGCGGAAAGTGACCAGGCAAAGGTCCGAACTCTGCTTGTGGCGGAGATCCGCGAGGCGCTGGAGGAATTGACCGACACCTCATCGCCAGGCGGCGCTCAATAAACGATCGGCAACTGAAGCCAATCCCTCGCCGTTGCCGATGTGAACACACCCATTTCTGTGACCACTCCAACAGTATTATTACAGACATTGAGATACAGAATGCCCAAATGCAGCCGAGATGACAGGTCAGCGCGCCCGTCGCCAAACCCTAAATCCGAAGATGGCGATGCTGTTACCACAGGGTCGGCCGTCGTAACAAAGCTGGACCACGGGCCGACAGATGTTAGGTTAAAGCGTTTGGTGCGGCTGCTCGCGCGACAGGCTGCCGAAGAATTTCTCCACAATGCGGTCGATGGCGGCGGCGCGCGCTGAGCATGGAAACGGATTGAAGTTCATGACCTCGACCCTCAGGGTAGCGCTCTATGCAAGGTTCTCCTCCGACCAGCAACGCGAAGCTTCGATCGAGGACCAACTGCGCATGTGCCGGATTTACGCCGAGAAGCAAGGCTGGTCGGTCATCGACAGCTATTCCGACCGGGCAATCTCCGGCGCCAGCCTGCTTCGTCCGGGTATTCAGGAACTCATCGCCGATGCCGGCAAGGAGCGCTTCCAGGTAATCCTGGCGGAGGCTCTCGACCGCCTTTCCCGCGACCAGGAAGATATCGCCGGTCTGTACAAGCGCGCGAGCTTCGCCGGGGTGAAAATTGTTACCCTCTCCGAGGGTGAAATCACGCCCCTGCATATCGGCCTCAAGGGCACCATGAACGCTCTGTTCCTGCAGGACCTCGCGGACAAAACAAGACGAGGCTTGCGCGGCCGCGTCGAGCAGGGAAAATCGGGTGGTGGTCTTTGCTTTGGCTACGACGCGGTACGGAAAGTTGACGCCAAAGGCGAGCCCGTTCGCGGGGAGCGAAAGATCAACGAAGCCGAAGCCGAAGTTGTGCGGCGTATCTTCAATGAATTCGCTGCCGGAAAATCGCCCCGAACAATTGCCCGGCAGCTAAATGCCGACAATGTCATGGGCCCGAGGGGTCGGGTCTGGATGGACACTGCCATTCGAGGGCACGCCTCACGCGGGAACGGTATTCTCAACAACGAGCTCTACATTGGCCGGTTGGTCTGGAATAGACAGCGCTTCGTGAAGGACCCGGACACTGGCCGACGCGTCTCGCGCGCCAACCCCAGAGAAGAATGGGTGGTGCATGAGGTTCCGGAGCTTCAGGTCGTCGAGCAGATATTGTGGGAGAGCGTGAAGTCGCGTCAGGCAGCGATCAAGGTCGATTGGAGCGGGCGCGGCCAGAACCAGTTCCGTGACCGCCGACGGCCGCGTCATCTGTTCTCCGGCATGATCAAGTGCGGGGTATGTGGTGGTGGATACGCGATGACCTCGTCGCATCGCATGGGTTGTTCGACGCGACGCAACAAGGGCACCTGCACCAACGCTCACACTATTCGCCGGGAGACGGTCGAGAAGCGGGTTCTTGCGGCACTCGGGGACCGCCTGATGGATCCGGCCCTATTCAAGGAGTTCTGCACAGAGTTCACGCGCGCGGTTTGCGGCGCCCGAAACGCGCAGTCCGCAACACTCGAAGGCGCCCGTACGGATTTAACCCGGATCGAGCGGCAAATTGGCAGCCTGATCGATGCCATCAAGGACGGCCTATATCAGCCATCCATGAAGACCGAACTCGACAGCCTTGAAGCCCGAAAAGCCCAGCTCATTGATCAGCAGGCTCGCGCTCAAGTGCCCCCGCCACTCATGCATCCAAACATGGCGGAACTCTATCGGGAGAAGGTGGCGGAGCTGCACGCGGCTCTGAACAATGACAGTCAGCGGGCGGCGGCGGCAGATATTCTCCGCACCCTGATCTCGGCCATCGTACTGACGCCCGATGATGGCAAACTGGCAATCCGTCTCAGCGGGGACCTGGGCGGTATCCTGGGGCTGAGCACCAAGAACGAAAGGCCCTCACGGCTGACACCGGAGGACCTTCAGCAATTTGAGGTGGTTGCGGGGGT
>CAYPAX010000204.1:0-2570 GCA_964408735.1 uncultured Rhodospirillaceae bacterium
CTCGTCCTGCACGATATGGCGAATATGAGACCCCACCGAGTGCGGATCGGTAAAAGCCTGAAGGGTGAAATCCACCGGATTGGCCGGCGAGCCGAAGGCGGGCAGCTTTTCGAGAATGCCGTCAGTGGTGGTAGCACTGAATTCGGCCAGGCGCAGTCCCTGTTCCGTCACCTTGTCCGCGCAAAAGACGCCGATACCGCCGGAGTTCGAAGCCATGCCGATACGATCGCCCTTGGCTGCGGGGGTTCCGTGGCCAAAGGTTTCCATGACATCGAAGAGCTCCTGGATGGTGTCAACCTCCACGATCCCCCATTGCGCCAGCGCCGCACGGTAGACCGCATAATCGCCCGTCGTGGCGCCGGTATGGGCCGCTGCCGTGCGCGCACCATCAGCGCCGCGCCCGACCTTGATCAGGACCATCGGCTTGCCGTGCGCCCGCGCCACCGCAGCCGCCTGGCGCAGCTTTGTGCCGTTGCGCGCCCCTTCCACATAGCCAGCAACCACGCGGATGCGCGGATCGGCGGCCATGTAGGCCAGGGCCTCGGCGAAATCCACATCCGCTTCGTTACCGGTGCTGACAAGATAGCCGAGCCCCATGCCGCGGCGCCGGAACTCGGCCACGACGATGCCGCCGAACAGGCCGCTTTGGCTGGCGAAGCCGACCGGGCCCGCCGCCATCTCGCCGCTGGCCAGGGCAGAGGTGAAGTTGCCCACCACATGGTCGTGGAAGTTGGCGATGCCCTGGCAATTGGGCCCGCAAATCAGTGTGCCCCCGCTCCTGGCAAGCGCCGCCAATTCGGCTTGCAGGGCCTTGCCCTCGTCGCCAGTCTCGCCGAAGCCCGAGGTGTAGACGGTGATCGCCGGCACACCGGCGGCCTGACAGTCGCGCACCGCATCGAGACAAAGGGCCGCGGGCACTGCGAGGATCGCCATATCCGGGCGCTCGGGAATATCGCTCACCCGCGCATAGCAACGATCGCCGTCAAGCGCCTCGTAGCGCGGATTGACCGGATATATCGGGCCGCTGAAGCCGAAGTTTCGCAGGAAGCGGATCGGCCGACCGCCCACGCGTTTGGGATTCGATGTCGCGCCAACCACAGCCACGGATTTCGGGATGAACAGAGGCGTCAGATCGCGAAGCTTGCTCATTCAGCGGCCACCGGAAAGGCTTCCTCAGCCCGCTTGGCCCTCTTGCGCTCCGTAACCAAGGGCGGGCATTTGCTGAAATCGTAGAGGTCGACCTGGCACTCCAGGCACTGGAAGCACTCGTTCATGTCGATGACGCCATCGTTGCGAATGGCGCCCACCGGACAGCTGCCCTGGCAAATGTTGCACGGCCGGCCGCATTGCGGGCGCCGCTTCAGCCAGTTCAACAGACGTGCCCGCCCGAGAATGCTCAGCGCCGCTCCGAGGGGACAGAGAAAGCGGCAGAAGAAGCGCTCGATGGTCAGGCCCAAGGCCAGCAGCACGCCGGCATAGAGGATGTAGGGCCAGCTGCGGTCGAGCCCGACGATGATCGCCGTCTTGAAAGGCTCGACCTCGGCCGCGAAGATCGCCGCGTCCATCGACCACAGCGAGAGCGCCAGGACGACCACCGCCACGACATATTTGAGCGCCCAGGCCCGCTCCTGCACCTCCTGCGACAAGGGGATCTGGGGCACGCGCAAGAGGCGGGCGGCGCGCGCAAGCAGCTCCTGCATGGCGCCGAACGGGCAGAGCCAGCCGCAAAAGATGCCCCGGCCCAACAGCAGCAGGGCGACCCCGGCATAGACTGACAAAATGAAGATCAGCGGATCGAGCAGGAACACGTCCGGTTCGAGATCCTCGAGCGCGGCCTGGACATAGGTGATGACGTTGATGGTGGTGAGCTGCGCATCCTTCATCCAGCCCAGCCAGACCAGAACCGCCGCCAGGACGCCGATGCGCAGCCAGGTAAACAGGCGCCGCCGGCGCGACAGGGCATCCTGGAATACCAGCATCGCCGTCACGGCGCCCAGGATGACTGTCAGAACGCCGATATCGAAGACGCGCGTCACCCATACCTGCTGCCATTCCGCCAACAGGCTCTCTCGCAGCAGGCCGAAAAGCACATAACCGGCACTCTTGTAGCCCGCCTCCTCCAGCGCGTAGTCGGATCCGTCGACATATTTGTCGGGCAAGGTGTAGGTCAGCGGAAAGACGGCGGTTGCGCTCTCTGCCGGCGCCCCCACGACGCCCGGCTCGACGAGCAGCTCCAGGGTCCACGGAGACAGCGGATCGAAGCCCTCTTCGCGGGTCATGTGGAACAGCATGTGCTCGCGGAAGCGCGGCGCACCGAGCGCGCGGATCGCCGTGCGTTTGAGCTTGTTGCTCAGGGACAGCTTGAAACGCTTGTCGCCCTGAACAATCCGGATCCTGGGAAAGATATCCACGACGAAAGGCTGCAGGTCGTCCTTTGCCGCCGCCCTGAAAGAGTAGAAGCCAAGCGCCGCGATAGTGAAGAAGTGGTCGCCGGGCGCGATCTGGGTGAGGTGGAAGTTGTACCATTCGTCGCCGAAGATATTGCGGCCGATGCCGGCGGGCGTCGAAAG
>CAYPAX010000205.1:0-2395 GCA_964408735.1 uncultured Rhodospirillaceae bacterium
AATATACGCTCACCAACCATATTCTACCGAGCCGTGAATAATCCGGGATAGCTCGGCCTCTGCCTCGTCCATGCGACCAAGCTGACCGTAGCTCTTGGCCAGATGAATGTGCCACCAGAAGAACCCAGGCATGTTGGCTTTCTGATACTCGCGCAGCGCCTGTTCGAAATCGCGCTTGTGGGAATAGTAATAGTTACCGAGGATGAGTTGATACCAGCCGGCATGATGGGGATTCAATGCCATGGCGCGGCGCAGCCAGCTAATGCCGTATTCCCAGTCACCGGTCAGCGCCATCATCGAGCCCATCCAGGCGACAGTGCGTGAGCTGTTGGGATTGAGTGCGATTGCCTTTTCGGCCTCGGGGAGAAACAGATCCAATTCGTTTCTGTTGAAATAGACCGAGGCCAGCACATCATGGCCGAGCTGCAGGTCCGGTGCCAGGGCAACCGATCTCTGTGCAGCTTCCAGCGCGCGATCCAGCGGTGGCGCGAGGTCGGTCTGCAGGTTGAAATTGCTCACCACCTCTTCGCGATACATATAGGCGAGCCAAGCCCAAGCTTCGGCATAAATGGGATTGTCCGCGACTGTGCCCTCCAGACAATCGCGGACTATGAGATGCTCATCTGGTGTCAACTTGTTAAAATAGCTTTGCGCCCGCAGGACGCAGCCATAGGCTTCAAGGTCGTCATTGCCGGATATGCCGTGCGCTTGGCCTTGGTCGCGGCTGATCCGACCCATCTCGCCGCCGAGGCTGCTGGCCACATTGTCGGCGATGTCGTCCTGGATGGTAAAGATGTCCTTCGTGTTGAGGTCGCGGTCATAGGTCTCGCCCCAGGCCTGGGTCTGGTCCTCGACATCGAGCATCTTGACCGTAATGCGGATGCGCGCGTCCACTTGCCGCACGCTGCCGAGCAGCACGTACTCGACCCCGAGCTCGCTACCGACGACGGGAATATCTATGGCCTGGCCCTTGTAGCGCATGGTCGATTGCGGCGCGATGACGAAGAGGTTTTGGAAGCGCGACAGGGCGATGCTGATGTCCTCGGTGAGGCCGTCGCTGAAAATCTCCTGGGCCGGATCTTCCGACAGGTTCTCGAAAGGCATCACGGCGATCTTCGGGCCTTGCGGCAGTGGCGGCATCGCGGTTGCCGAATCCGGCTCGGCCTCGACCTCGGCAAGGTCGTCCGAGCCAGGCAGCCACAGCACGAGCGCCAGCACGGTTGCAGCCAGCACCGCAGCTGAGGCAAGCGCGACGCCCTTGCGCCTGATCGCAACAGGGGCCTTCTCGCCGGCCTGCGTGACTTCGAAGGCAAGCACCGGCTCGGCGACGTTCTTGACGCTGTGCTTGCCAAGGGCCGCGAAGCCGACGTCGATACGCCCGCGCAGGGCGCCATGGACCGCCTCGGAGACAGCGATGCGGCCCGGCTTGGCCAGGCCTTCGAGCCGCGCGGCGATATTGACGCCATCGCCGTAGATGGTGCCGTCCGGCTTCTCGTTGATGTCGCCAAGATGGATGCCGATGCGAAAGCGCATTGCGCGGGCGTCGGCGGCCGGCTGCTCCAACGCGGATTGTACCGCAAGCGCTGCCTGGACCGCGCCCGCCGCGTTGTCGAACAGCGCCAGCACCGAGTCCCCGGCGGTGTCCACGATGCGCCCGCTATTGGCGGCGACATGCTCGCCAAAGACCGCCCGCGCCGCCTCCAGCGAGGCCATGGTCGCCCGCTCATCGTCGGCCATCAGGCGCGTGAAACCGGCGACATCGGCTGCCAGCACGGCTGCAAGCCTCAGTTTATGGTCAGTCTCCACCTCGTCGCCCACTCCCCCTCGCGGATGGCCGAAGGCATGAAGACGAAAGGGTATGCATTTTCCGGTAGCAGATCAATGCGGCCGGCGGGCATGGCGCAGACAGATGTCCGCACCATGGTCATCCGTTAAGAGCAACTACTCCCGCAGCATCAGCTCGCCCCAGAAGGGGATGGCGGCAATATCGTCCGGCGTGACGGCGGCGGTACACAGCTCATACAAATCGTCGTGAGCAATGCCCAACAGGCCTGAGAATTCCAGAATCAGGTACTGCCGCAAATCCGAACCGTAGACGATGATGTCGGATTGCCAGACGGACAGGATCGGATTTCCTGCCTTGACGGGATCGCCGAGAAGATAGCGGTGCTCGAAAACAGGCAGAAGCCTCGGCGCCGCCGCGACGTGGCGCGAGAGTGTGTCATTGACTTCCGCCTCTTGCGGCTTCTGCCCCCAACTGTCGGGCCACAGAGAGTTGTTCTCGACGTCGAACAGCAAGCCCTCCAAAGGCCAGGCGAGAGCATCGTTGAGAACGTCCTTGTCGCCGCGCCAGTCATAGAACGACGAGCCGTCTTCGTCCTCCTCCATGCCGTAG
>CAYPAX010000206.1:0-2310 GCA_964408735.1 uncultured Rhodospirillaceae bacterium
TTGCCGTTTCGACGGCGACGTTCGCGGACCTTGGCGAGGGTGTCGATCACCATCAACCGCGCGTTCGGGTGCAATTCCAGCCAGGCCTTGAGGTCTTCGATGCCGCCCTCATTGTTGCGCTTCCACCTGGTCACCAAATGCAGACGGGACGGTGCCAGCTTGCCCCCCAGGATCATGCGCATGCGGTGCTGCAAGCGCCGGTCGTTGTCCTCCAGCGCGAGATAGAGCACCTCGCCGGCTTCCACATCAGCACCGCCATCGAGGGCACGAGTCCCGCTCGCCACGGCCAGCGCCAGGCCGAGCGCCAGCCAGCTCTTTCCAATTTTCGGAGCCCCGGCGACGATTGCGACCCCCTCGCAGAGATACGGGGCGACAACCCATGTGGGCTCGGGAAATTCGCGAGCCATAAGGTCGGCGGCGGAGACGATACCCAGGTGGGCGAGATGATCTGGGACGGCGCTAGAGGTCGGGTCATCGGGAACTGGGTCATCCGGAGCCGGGTGGTCAGCGGAATCAGCGGCATTGCGCCTGGCGTTGATGGCCTGGTTGAGTACCGGGTGCTCGCTGCACTGGTGCATAATGTCGTTTACTGTGAGGAGTTCCATTAGCAGGTCTCCTCAGTGGTCTCATCGCTCTTGGCCGCCTCAATCGCGATCAGCAGGGCACGAGCCGCCGCTGCGACGCGCTTTGCCTGGTACCCGCTCCAGCGCTTGGCGCCAGAGCTCGCCGAGTTCGTCCGGGTCGCCTGCTATCTCGGCGATCACCGCAGTCGGCGTCAGCCGCGCCTGAGCGGGGTCCATCAGGCGGGCGCCGATCTTGTCGCCCTTCATGACTTCAAGTGTTATCGCATCGACATCATGTGGCGGTCGGCGCTGGGGATGGGCCGTGCTGACCAAATGGATAGGATTGGTGCGGAAGATCGCCCCGCCGTCAGAGGACGCCGTATCCAGCCGCCGGGCCAAGAGCACGCCGGCCTCTTTGGCCTCCTCGCCCTCAGCTGCCGAGGTCGCCCGATGAAGCAGGTGCAAGCCGATGGCGTCGTAGGGGATATCCGTCTTGAAGATCAGATCGACGGCGGCACTATCGCCGGGAAAGAAGATCGGCACGGATGCGGCACGCGCGTTGTCGTCATGGCGCGTGAAATGAAGCGTCGCATCGGAATCGCCGAACAGGAGTGGCCAAGCCCCCTGCTTGCCATCGATCGACAAATGCTGGCGGCCCGGTGTCACACCCGGCTTCAGGGTCGCTTCGACGACGAGATAATCTTCGGTTCCCGCCAAGGCCTCTCGCCGCGCCTCGAGCGCGGCAATAAGATCCTGGTTGGGGCTTTCGAGCGCACGGGCCCTCCGCAAGGCTTCCTCGGTTGCGGTGCGGGCCGCCGCGACAGTGGGGTCATTGTTAGTCCCGCGCACCGATAGCAGCGCGTAGGCAATCGTTGCCGATGCGGACTTCACGCTCGTGTTTTGCCCGGCGAGTTCGCTGAGCTTGTCGCCGATCACGATCAGGCGGCGTGTCTTGGTTCCGCCGGAGGCTGCGTTTTCGCCAGCCGTGTCGAACGGGTAGGCCTGGGCGGTCTGATCCCCGACCACGACGATATCGCTTATGCCCGGCTCGGTGCTGTCACCGTCGCCGGGCTCCGCAGCCGCGAAATCTACCGGCGATCCGGGTCGCCACGCCAGCGCCAGGCGGCGTGTCTCTTCCTGCTCCTCGTCCGTCATGAAATCCGCGGCGGAAACGCGAAAATCATAGGCATCGTCGAGGCGTATACGGAGCAGGTATCCATCGTACATGACCTCCCTGTACAAATCCTCTCCGTCGCGCGTGATATCGAAGACCCAAAACCAAAAGTAGGTTGCCGCGTCGCAATTGGCGTTCAGGGAGTACGCAACACCGAGATCATACTGCGCGTAGGCGTCGCCTTGCTCCGCGGCGGCTCTGAGA
The DNA here is from genome assembly GCA_964408735.1 of uncultured Rhodospirillaceae bacterium. Taxonomy (GTDB): domain Bacteria; phylum Pseudomonadota; class Alphaproteobacteria; order UBA7887; family UBA7887; genus UBA7887. Next base: position 1,942 of record CAYPAX010000206.1, read on the forward strand.
TCGGGATCGATCAATTCGTGATTACACTGGAACATTAGGTCGACTGGCGTGGACCCCTCCACCTCGAAGGCGCTGACGGAGACCTCCTCGCCATTGGCGTAGAGCCGTACCTCATAGGCTCCCGGCTGTTCCGGCGCGAGCAACCTGAAATGGATGTCGCCCGATCGCCAAGGCTCCCAAGTCCAGCGAAAGAAAGTGTCCCGCCCAACGACGCTGTCCTTGATGGCGGGGTGGGGATCACGGGCGGTATGTGCCGGCAGCACGGCCCAGCGCACGTCGATGCCCTGTTGCAGGTCGCTGGGGCGAAGCGCCCGCACGGGGATCACATCGCCCGGTTCATAGCGTCCGGCATCGAGCCAGAGCTGCCAG
>CAYPAX010000207.1:0-2297 GCA_964408735.1 uncultured Rhodospirillaceae bacterium
GAAGGTCTGCTCCGGCGCCATGCCTTCCAACTTGCTCGCCGCCCCGCCGAACGCCGCCATGACATCACCGAACGTCACCGTGCGGCCGACCACCTCGCCCTCGGCGATCATATCCTTCCAGCGCCGCTCCTCGTAGGTATCGAGATCCACGGACAGGCCGCGCGGGTCGACATCGGTGCCGGCGATACCCGTGCGCAGAGCCACCTTGCGCGCCGACGCCAGGGCCGCGGAGCGCATCAGCTTGGCGCTGACGGTGGCGCCCGACACACCGTCGGCGGCGCCGCTGCGGGCGCGTACGGAACGGTTGACGCGCAGCTCGCGCAAACGGTCGAGAAAGGCCTGCACAAGCTCGACCCGGATCATGCTCTGCCCGATAATCGGCTCGTGATGCTCGAGCAGAACGACGCCCTTCACCCTGCCGTCGAAATCCAGCCCCACCATCAGATCGAAAGGCTCGCCCGCGAAACCCGCCGGATCGACCATATCGTGCGCCGACATCACGTAACCGGCGACCTCCCCGTCGATCAGCACCTCGGCGGCCGGGGGCTCGCCGCTGATCTCGCCGAGCTCCTCGGCGCCGGGGAAAGCCTGCTGCAGCACGGCGCTGGTAAGGCGGCTGATCAGGGGATCGTCCATGCGCGCCAAGGCAGGCGCCGCGGACACGAATGCCATCAGACAGGCAACGAACAGGCGGCAGTTATGAAGCATGGATCGGCATTACCGTCTTGGCCCGAACGCGCTTGTGATCATCACGGGCCAAGGCCCTCCCCCTCGCCGCAGACATCGCCCCGCGTCGTATGGCCGATGTCGGCGCAGCGGAGAATGGCCCAGGCCGGAGTCCCTGTCCAGCGCGACAGCACGCCGGCGGCGTATTGCGCCCGGCCGGCCCGATCCCCATATCAGGCTTGTCCGCGAATGCCGATGTCGGGTTCGCGGGCAGCAAACCGGGCAGCGCCATTTGGCGGGCCCAATGGAAATCATGTCGCTCAATGGAGGATCATGACATGCGCAACTTCGACCTTTCCCCCCTCTTCCGCACCAGCGTTGGCTTCGACCGCCTGAACCGGCTTCTGGAGTCCGCCCAGACCTTCGATTCCGCGCCCTCCTACCCGCCCTACGACATCGAGGCGCTGGAGGAGAACGCCTACCGTATCACCATGGCCATCGCCGGTTTCAGCGACGACGATATCGAGGTCACCGTCAAGGACAACGTGCTGCTGGTCAGCGGCCGCGTCGCCGAGCCCAAGGAGGAACAGCGCCGCTATCTCCATCGCGGCATCGCTGCCCGCGCTTTCGAGCACCGCTTCCAGCTCGCCGACCACATCCAGGTGACCGGCGCCAGGCTCGAACACGGCCTCCTGCACCTCGACCTGGTGCGCGAAATCCCCGAAGAGCTCAAGCCCCGCCGCATCGCCATCGGCAGCAGCGAGCCGCGCAAGGTCATCACGGCAGACAAGGCCGCCTGACGCGGCGCCATAGCTGCAGACACCATTGGCGCCTCCCGGTTTCGGGGGGCGCCTTTCCTTTTTGTGAGGCGAGGCCAGCCAAGTAAGGTATCATTGGTCGAGGATAACGACCAAGGAAACCGCAACCATGACGGCACGGCACGGAAACACGCAGGACGGCGAGATATGACGGCTGCGGCTGCCGTGGCCGATGCGGTGGCGGCGGCGGTGGCCGATGCCGCGGCGGACGGCGACGAGCAGCAGGCGGCGGCGCGGGGTGGGTTGACGGATGGGTTGGCGCTGGCGTCGGCGGTGTGGCTGATGGGCAAGTCTGAGGCGCACCGGCACCTGTTCCTGGCGGACCTCGACTGGCGGGTCTTGCCGGCGATCGCGCACAAGCAGTTCCGCCTGTTCCACAAGGACGGCAAACCAGTGGCCTTCGCCAGCTGGGCCATGGTGTCCGACGCGGTGGCAGTACGGCTTGGGCTGGATGGCGCGGAGGCGGGCGACGACGGGGCCCCGGCCGGCCCGCGCCCCGCCATGCGGCTGAGGCCGGAGGAATGGCGCTGCGGCGAGCGCCGCGTAATCGTCGACGTCGTGGCGCCGTTTGGCGGGGCGGAGGCGGTGGTGCGCGCGGTGGGGAAGTCTACGCTCTTAGCTAATAGTGAACCTTTAAGTGCGGCCACTAGCGCCGTGGGCGGCCTGAAATGAATAAGTACGATGACCGGAGCGAGGACTCCTTCGCGTTAACTTTGAGAGGCTACGGTGCACCTGGCCCTTTGGACGTTCGTGATGCCGAATTCCTGCAGATCGTTCAAAGTAACTTTGAAATGGCTGTGTTGGGCGTAATTA
>CAYPAX010000208.1:0-2215 GCA_964408735.1 uncultured Rhodospirillaceae bacterium
TCATCGTCTGGGAGTGAGAATCAGCAAAGCCACTTAATCAACGGGCTGTTAGGAGAATGCGAAGCGCCGAGGAGCGGCCATGACCACCATCAGCCCCGACAGCCCCTTGAAGATATCAACCCGTATTCCGCTAGGAATGACCCTGGTCGGGTTGCTCTACATCGTGGCCGCCGTGCTGCTGGCGGTGGACAGCGGCCACTAGAGCCTGTCTCGGTACGTCGCTACTCGCTGGCGTCGGCGAGGGCGACGGGGGTCTCGAACTCGGCCAAGGCGGCTTCGAGGTCCGCCTGGGGCAGCGCAGCGCCGCTCGCGTCCAAGGTAATCTCGGGGCAGGCACTGGCTTGGGGCAGGGTGAAGGCGAAGAGCGCCGTCGCCAACGTCACCGAGGCGAAGACGGTGCGATATGTGGCTTGGTGGCGGGTCATATTCTTTGTCCTTCGGTTCAGGCCTCATTCAGTGGTGTAAGAAAAGCACGATATGCGCGCCGGCGCAGTGAGGTTTGTTACGACACCGTAGTGACATTCTTCACAGCAGTGGCTGTTTCCCTAAAGACAAGAAGCGACTAGTATCCGCGCGGCCGCGTCGTCCGACCCGGCTCTTGCATGCATCAGGTGTGGCCCGCAAGCCGGGAACCGCTGACACAACGTGGGAGAGAGCACCGAATGAAGACCGTTATCATTGCCATCATCGGAGTGGCGATCGGCTATGTGGCGAGCATGGTCTTGCCAATGTCCGGGGCCAATCAGGAAGCTGCGGTGGGCGGTGGCGAGGCCACCACAGCCGAGGCCGTGCCGGCTGCCGCCACAATGCGTTGGAAGATGGCGAGCTCGTTCTCGGGCGAACTGATCCAGCTCGGCTCCCTCGGCAAGCGCTTCGAGGAGCGTGTCGGCACCATGTCCGACGGCAGCTTGAAAATTAAGTTCTTCGATCCCGGCGCGCTGGTGCCGGCACTGGAGATTTTCGATGCGGTCTCCAGCGGCTCGATCGACGCGGGTTGGACCTCGCCGGGCTATTGGGCGGGCAAGATTCCGGCGCTGCAGTTCTTCGCGGCCGTTCCTTTCGGCCCCGACCCCGGCGAATATCTTGCCTGGCTCTACCATGGCGGCGGCGAGGCGATCTATCAGGAGATCTACGCCCAGCACAATATCCACGCCATGCATTGCGGCATGATCTCGCCGGAGGGCTCAGGCTGGTTCCGCGAGGAGATCACCTCTACCGACGACCTCAAGGGCCTGAAGATGCGCTTCTTCGGCCTCGGTGCCAAGGTCATGGAGAAGCTCGGCGTCTCGACCCAACTGATCTCAGGCGGCGACATCTTCCCGGCACTCGAGCTCGGCACCATCGACGCCACCGAGTTCTCCATGCCGGCGATCGATCTCGACCTCGGCTTCTACCAGGTCGCCAAGCACTACTATTTCCCGGGTTGGCACCAGCCTTCAAGCCTGCTCGAGCTGATCATCAATATGGACCGCTGGAATGCGCTTACGGATGCTCAGCGGGCGATCGTCGAGACCGCCTGCGGCGACAGCATCCGCGAAGGCATCGCCGAAGGCGAGGCCATCCAGTTCGGCGCCTTGCAGGAGCTGCAGAGCAAGGGCGTGACCCTGCATCGCTGGTCGCCCGAGATCATGGCGGCACTGCAAGCGTCGTGGGCCGAAGTGGTGGCCGAGGAATCCGCCAAGGACGCGGACTTCAAGCGCGTCTGGGAAGATCTCAGCACCTTCCGCGACGGCTACGCGCTGTGGGCCTCCTACGGGCGTCTGTAGGAAAAAGACCGACACCCGGGGGCGGGTCAAATGGCCCGCCCCGGCGAACCGACATCTGCTTACTGAGCTGCTTTCAAGCCGGCAATCTTGTCCGCTGCCGTGAGATAATTGCCGTGCGGCACGTTGCAGGCATTGTTGTCGCAATTGCCGGCGGCAGCCCCAGCCATGGTGCCCTGCAAGTCAAATCGCACCGGCGCACCGCAGCAGTTCCCACGCCTCGGCTTCTGCTTCCGGCGATTTCGGCGCCTGGGCGGCGGCTTCCGCCAAGCGAATTTCGCATGAGTCAGAAAATCGGCGCGAATCTTGCTTCCCACACATTATGACGATCTTGTGCGGACAAATGTGGGCTGAAATCGCTTGCATCTTGTGCGAATGTGGATTCGAGGCGCCAAAGGGCGCCCGGTATAGGGACGGTCATTATGTTAGCCACAGGATTACGCCGCCTTAAC
>CAYPAX010000209.1:0-2182 GCA_964408735.1 uncultured Rhodospirillaceae bacterium
TTTGGACGCCGATTACCCCCGCCAAGGGGTCAATATTCCACGCCGGTTCACAGGTGGTTTCCAGCATAGCGCTTGCGACGGTCTTTTCTCTGCTGCTCGCCATGTATCTGGTGTTTGTGCGTTCCAGGGCTGTCGCGGACCTGACGGCCGCGGGGCTGGTTCTGGAGTCCCGCGTGAGCGAGCGGACCGACGAGCTGCTGCGCATAAACGAGAGCCTTCAGGAGCAGATCGCCGAGCGCGTTCGTGCCGAGGAGCATCTCAAGCTGGCTCAGGAAAAGCTCAGGGAGACCAATCGGCAATTGACGGAGACCGCGGTCAAGGACGGCCTGACAGGAATCGCCAACCGCAGGGCTTTCGACAACCATCTCAATTCGGAGTGGAACCGCTGCCTGCGCAGTGGGGAGCCCGTCTCGTTGATCATCTTCGATATCGATTTCTTCAAGGTCTACAATGACACCTATGGCCATCTTGCCGGGGACACCTGCCTTAAGCGGGTGGGTGAGCTGTTGTCGGTGGGGGGCTACGCCAGCCGCCCCGGCGATTTGCTGGCACGCTACGGCGGGGAGGAATTTGTGCTCGTTCTCAGTGGCACCAGCGAGGCGGTCGCTGCAACAATCGGCGAGCGCATCCGCAGCGATATCACCGCCATGAAGATCGCCCACGAGATGACGGAGGTCGAAGGTCTGAGCATCGTTAGCGCCAGCTTTGGCGTGGCCAGCATGCTGCCGCGAACGGGCGTGGCGCCGGAAGATCTGATCGAAGCTGCGGATAGCTGCCTCTATGCCGCCAAGTCCCAGGGCCGAAATCGCGTCATCGTAAATTCCGGCAGTGAAACCAAAATCTTAGATGAAGAACTTTAGGGCTTGAGTCGGCCGAGCTGCTCCGGGTCGTAGCCTGCCTCGAGCACCAGGCCGTCCGGGTCGAGGATCTGCAAGGTGCGCTTGGAGACGATCAGCAGGCCTGCCTCGCGCAGCTCCCGCAAGGTGCGGTTCACGTGCACCGAGGTCAGCCCCAGGGCATCGCCGATATGCTCCTGGGTCAGCGGCAAGGGGATCTCCGCGCCGAGCGGCTGGGTGTCGCGCAGGCGCACCCGGTAATAGAGCTCCAGCAGGAACAGCGCCACGCGCTCGCGTGCCGAGCGCCGGCCGATGCTGGTCAGCAACTCCTCCACGCGCGCCTCGTCGCGCGCCACGGTCCAGATCAGGCGCAGGGCGAGCTCAGGCTGTTCGCTGATCATGGCCTTGGCGGAATCTTGCGGGAAGACGCAGAAACGGCAATCGGTCAGGGCTTGCGCGGCATTCTCGGCCGGCGCCCCCAGCTCGGCCTGAAAACCGATGAAATCGCCTGGCAGGAGGACTCGTGTAATCTGGCGCCGGCCATCTTCCAGCAGGCGGTAGTGGAAGGCCCAGCCATCCAGAAGCGTAAACAGCTCGCTGACCGGTTCCCCCTGGCGAATGAAGTCGGTGCCCGCCGGGATCGTCCGGTCCCCGCTCTTGTAGAGATCCATGATCGGCAGATCCGCTTCGTCGAGCGGCTCGCAGATTGCCAGCTCACGCACCGGGCAGGCGGCGCAGGGACTGCCCGCAGGTAACTCGCTGGTCATTGCCGTCGCTTTGGCGGTCATGGTCCTGGCGTCCCCGAATCTCGGCGTCACGTCGCCTTGCGCTACCCCGTCTCCAAACAGGCAGCTTAATCTAAATCAAGGAACAACAATACACCAGCCAGCAAAATGCATGGCAAGTGTGGTTCCGTTGGTTGTCGATAGGGCCGCGCTGGTGGCGGGAGCCCCATGTCTGACACGATCGCCCTAATTGTATCTGCCGATGCCGAGGATGCGCCGCTATCGCCGTTTTTCGCCATGGCGCCGTGGCTCATGCTGGTGCCGGGCGAGGGAGAGCGGCCGGCCATTCAGCGCAATGCCGGCTTCCAGGCTGACGGCCTCATAGACCTCATAGCCGGCCTGGCGCCAAATCAGGTGATCTGCGGCCATATCCCGCCTGATGCAGCTGAACGGCTGATGGACTTGGGAATCGACGTCCGTGTCGGGCCCTGCTCGGTGCCCGCGATCAGCTTGGTGACGCGCGCCCACGTGCTGCCCCACCCTGCGCTGCCAAGCGAGATAGAGAGCTAGAGCGTGTCGCGGTTAATTGGAGCCGGTTTGATGGTCCAAGGTGGCTTTTCG
>CAYPAX010000210.1:0-2176 GCA_964408735.1 uncultured Rhodospirillaceae bacterium
GAATCAGACACAGCGACACGCGTCCAGAGCAGACTTCGTCAACGGGCTGTTAACCCGAATTCCTATGACGGCGGCGGTTCGGGATTGCTGAAATTCTCCTATGCCTGGGGGTGGATGTTCGCGGTGGCACGGAACCTTGTCCGGCGCCACACGGGGATTTAGCGATCACGCTGCTGCATATTCTTTCACACTACGCGAGCCGGTCTCGCACGAACGTCTTGCCAGGCCATGGCGACAGGCCGGTGGGCATGGTATGGGGTGCACCGAGTCACTTATCCTGGAGGCAAACGTGCTCCCCACCCTTGACGAGATGCGCGCGGCGCAGGCCGTTGTCTCGGGCCTGATGTTGCCGACGGCGCAATATGCCTGGCCGTTGCTGGAAAAGGCGCTCGGGCTGACGGTGTGGGTCAAGCATGAGAACCACACGCCGATCGGCGCTTTCAAGGTGCGCGGCGGGGCGGTCTATATGGACGCGCTGAAGCGCGCCGTGCCTGGCTGTCCCGGCGTCATTGCGGCAACGCGGGGCAATCACGGGCAGTCGATCGCGGTGGCCGCGGCGCACAATGGCATGCGCGCTGTCATCGTCGTGCCCCACGGCAACAATCCAGAGAAGAACGATGCCATGACGGCCCAGGGTGCCGAGCTGGTGGTACACGGCGAGGATTTCGAGGCGGCGGTCGGCCATGCGGCGAGCCTGGCGGAAGCGCAAGGCCTGCACATGGTGGCATCCTTCGACCAGGCCCTGGTGGCAGGCGTGGCGAGCTATGCGCTTGAGCTGTTCGAGAATGCCGGGCCGCTCGATGCGGTCTATGTGCCGATCGGGCTCGGCTCGGGGATTTGCGGCGTGATCGCCGCGCGAGAAGCGCTTGGCCTGACCACCGAGGTGATCGGCGTGCAGGCGGCTGGCGCGCCGTCCTATGCGCTGTCGTTTGCCGCCGGCCACGCGGTGCCGACGCAAACCGCGGACACCTATGCCGACGGCCTGGCGACGCGGGTGCCGGACGAGCAGGCGGTGGCGATCGTCAACCGCCATGCGGCGCGTATCGTTACGCTGGAAGATGGGGAAATCCTGGCGGCACAGAAACTGTTGCTGCGGGCGACCCACAATCTGGCTGAGCCGGCGGGTGCTGCGCCGCTGGCGGCGGCGGTCAAGGAGCGCCAGGAGATGGCGGGGAAAACGGTCGCCGTGATCCTGTCGGGCGGCAACGCCGACGCGGCCAACTTGAAGCTCTTGGCTGAGGACTAGGCCGGGTCTCCGATCAGCATCGGCGTCGTCATCCAGTTGTCGCCGGATGCGGCGATGCAGCTCAGGCCGTTGGGCCGGGTGACGAGGATCGTCCAGCTGCCCGATTCGCCGACATAAAGCTCATAGACCATGCCACCGTTGGGGCCGATCCCGAGCCCGACTTTCTGCTCGCCATAGCTTTGCGCGAGCTTGCTCACGGCATCGTCATGGGGCAGGCATGGGCCTTGCGCCTGGGCGCCGCTGGTACTGGCGGCCACGGCTGTCAAAGCGGTGGCCAGGAGAGCCGTCTTGAGGAACCGAAACATCGTTGCCTCCATCACTGACTGTTGCGTTTGACCTCCCTGATCTTTTTTTGCCGTCTAAGAAAACTTAGAGTGATTCCGGCCGCTTTCAAGAATCCACAAGATCACAAACAGATCACAAGTTCGTAACGACACGCGATACTTGAGAAAGATATTCCCCTTCATTCTCTGTACCCTTTGACATTCCCCAGATTCGCAAATGACTACAGTGACATACTTCACAGCCGCATATTTTATTGGCTTGCAACCGGCGGCAACAGATTGCCTAATGTGAAGACCTTTGGGAGGAGGTTCACCATGACCCGGTTCAGGAAGATGCGTGCGCTCGCCTTCGCGGCATTGGCGATGGCTCCGGCAAGCGCTATCGCGCTCGAAGTGGCGGATTTGCAGCCCCTGCTCGATTCCCTGCCCCCGGGCATGCTCAAGCACGGCAAGCCCTTCAATGACGAGGCTGGCGCCGTCGTCTTTCCGGATGTGGTGGTGACGCCACCCGAAGGCGGCCAGATCCGCGCCACCGCCATCACCATCGCCGCACTCGATGTCGCGGCCATTCAGGCCGATACCCTGCCCAGCGAGCCCGAATTATTCATGCCGGCCATGAGATTTGATTGGAACGTGCGGTATCGGC
>CAYPAX010000211.1:0-2100 GCA_964408735.1 uncultured Rhodospirillaceae bacterium
CATTCATCGTCTGGGAGTGAGAATCAGCAAAGCCACTTAATCAACGGGCTGGTAGAGACCACTTGCCTTGGCTCGACGGTGCCGAGGCGACCGTCGAGAGCGTTCAGACCTTTTTGACCGGACACCGTCCCAAGGCCGACATCGACAGGGTTCTGGCAACGATCATGTTCACCGACATTGTCGATTCCACCAAGCGCGCCGTATCGCTCGGGGACCGGCAATGGGGCGATTTGCGTGACGCCCATCATTCGGCGGTGAGGGCCGAGCTGGCAGCCTTTCATGGCATGGAGGTCGACACCAACGGAGACGGCTTTGTCGCCTCTTTCGACGGGCCGGCCCGCGCGGTCCGTTGCGCCGCCGCGGTGAGAGACGCCGTCGCCAAGTTGGGACTGACCGTGCGGGTCGGCCTGCACACCGGCGAGTGCGAGATCGCAGACGGCGCAATTTCCGGCGTGGCCTTTAATATCGCAGCCAGGGTCTCGGCCCTCGCGCCAGGGGCAGAGATCATCGTTTCCCGCACGATCAAGGACCTCGTGGCCGGCTCAGGCATCGCCTTTGAGGATTTCGGTGTTCACACCTTGAAAGGCGTGCCGGAAGATTGGCAGCTCTACAGGGTGAGTAACAGTTAGTCTGGGGCGCCGTGACCTACGGCCTGAAGGGCTCTAATTGAAAGGTGCGTGACTTTGTCATGTCGCGCCGGCACCATGCCTTCGGCATCGGAAAGAGGGGCTGGAGATGACGGCGAGAGACAAGCGCAAGTCCTTGCGCGCGCGCTTCGACAGCGGCGGCTTGATCATCGCCCCGGGGGTGTTCGACGGCATCTCGGCGCGGGTGGCCGACGGCGAGGGCTTCGATGCCCTCTACATGACGGGCTATGGCGTCTCGGCTTCCTATCTCGGCATGGCGGACGCCGGCTTCGCGACCCTGACCGAGATGGTCGACCGGGTGCGGCATCTGGTCGATGTCACCAAGACGCCGCTGATCGCCGATGCGGACACCGGCTATGGCGGTGCGCTGAACGTGCGCCACACCGTGCGCCATTACGAGGCGGCGGGGGCTGCCGGCATCCAGCTCGAGGACCAGGAATTTCCCAAGAAATGCGGCCATACGCTGGGCCGCAAGGTGATTCCGCTGGACGACATGGTGACCAAGATCAAGGTCGCCGTGGACAGCCGCGAGGACGACAATACGCTCATCGTCGCGCGCACCGACGCGCGCACCGCCCTCGGGTTGGACGAAGCCCTGCGCCGGGCCGAGGCCTTTCAGGCCGCTGGCGCCGATGTGCTGTTCGTCGAGTCGCCCGAGAGCGAAGACGAGATGGCGCGCATCTGCGCCACCTTCGACGCGCCCTGCCTCGCCAACATGGTCGAGGGCGGGCGTACGCCCATGCTGCCGGCCGAGCGCCTGGCCGAACTCGGCTACCGCATCGCCATCTATCCGGCCACGGGCTTCCTTGCGGTCGGTGCGGCGCTGGGCTCGGTCTATGCCACCCTCAAACAAACCGGCGGCAGCGCAAGCGCCAACGCGCCCATGACGCCCTTCGCCGACTTCAACAAGCTCATCGGTTTCGAGGACGTCTGGGCCTTCGACGAGAAATACGGCCCCAAGGATAGCTAGGAGTCTTCGGGCGGCCCCTTGAGTTCTACCGAGTTGCCGTCCGGGTCGCTGAAGTAGAGCGACTGGCCAAAGCCTTCGGCGCCGTAGCGGCGGCCGGGTTCGCCGGCCTCGATGCCATGTTCGGCCAGGCTTGCCGCCACTTCCGCCATGTCTGCCGGCTCGACGCGCAGGCAGAAATGATCGAGATTCCGTCCCTCGCTGCCCGCCGCGGCGCCGCCTTTGCTGCCTATCGGGCCGGCAATATCGACCAGGTCTATGAGCGCCGTGCCGGCGCGCAATTGTATAAGGCCGAGATCATCGAGGCGCCGTTCCACCTTGCAGCCGAGGATGTCGCCGTAGAAGGCGATCATGACTTCCGGCTGCGCCGTGCGCAGAACCAAGTGATCAAGGCCGAGAACGGTGATCATCGATACTCTCCTCTTTCCAAGCCTAGGCTCCGGACCCATAAAAAGGATTCCCAGGGCGTTGATTTCGTGATTCAAG
>CAYPAX010000212.1:0-2057 GCA_964408735.1 uncultured Rhodospirillaceae bacterium
CGAAAACCGTTGTGCCCTATGGGTACCGTGGGTTCGAATCCCACCCCCTCCGCCACCAAGTCTCTGATATCGCAGTATTTTCGGACGAGATTCGAACTCCCGGTACGGTTCGGGGCGTTCTGTGGGGCTTGGTACCGACAGGGTTGTAACGTGGCACCGGAGAGCACCCGGCGCGCGGCAGATCGGGCCGAGTCGGGCCGATATTCTCTGTGGCCGAGGTGGCCGGTTCGAGTTCCGTGGAGTTATTTGGTTCGGGCGAAGCCCAGGAGCGCTTTCTGCTCGTCCCAGCGATGCGGCAAGTCGGTGCGCTTGATCAGCGCTTCGGCGCTCATAGCGATAGGCTGGCATCCTGACAGGATCGCTTCGACGATCTCCGGTGCGAGGAAAGCCAGCGGCAAGAGCTGTCCGACGTAACGAACGCTGACGCCCTCGGCTTGGGAGATCGCGGCGACAGATGGGGTGCGCCCACCGATCAGGCCATCGTTCCACTTGCGTGCCCGTGCGACGGCCTTGATGAGCGCCGGATCCTGTCGTGGCGGGGTCTAACCTTCGAGGACGAGTCGCATCTCGGCACCGCGGCGCTTGAGCTGCATCGGCATGGCATGCCGGATCGCCGGTGGTGTGCTGTAATCCAGGTCCGACAGGTCGAGGGTGATGGCGATGTCATCGGTGGAAAGCCCGACCCTCGAAACCAGAGGCAAAGGGGTGCCTTTCCAATTGCCGGCGGCCGTCAAGATGCCGGGAAGATCGCCGGCAGCCACTTCCGCTTGTCGCAGCGACTCCGCCAAGCCGGCACGATCCGTCATGAGCGATGTGACCGCGTCGGCGACGACGTGCTCGATCTCTCTGGCGGGCAAGCGCCATGCCTGTTGGACCGAACCGTTAGCTTGGCCTCCATCGATGAGATTTCGCGACACGTAATAGCGATAGCGTCATCCCGATTTCACAGCATGGCTTGGTGTCAGGGCGATGCCATTGTCGTCGAATAGCTTGCCCGCCAGCGGGCTCGGTTCGCGAACGCCCTTGCCCGATCTACGATCGCAGGCGTTTCGTGCCAGCTTGATTTGGACGGCATCCCAAGTCTCGCCATCGATGATAGCGGGATGCAGGCCATCATAAGATGTACCCTTATGAGGGATGCGGCCGCTGTAGAGGGGATTGTATATGGTCGCGGCTCAAGGGACGTCCGCCGCTATGCGGCCGGCAGCGCTTGTGCGCTGCTTGGTGGTCAGGCATAGCCGATCCGCGGCCTTTTTGACTTCGCGCACATTGCCGAGTTCGAGATAGAGGCGAAAGACCATACGCACGGTCTCGGCCTCGCTTTCGTTGATGAGGAGAGTGCGGCCATCGGGCTCATAGCCGAGCGGAACGAAGCCGCCCATCCACATGCCTTTCTGTTTCGATGCGGCGATCTTGTCGCGGATGCGCTCGCCGTTGACCTCGCGCTCGAACTGAGCGAACGAGAGCAGCATGTTGAGGGTCAAGCGCCCCATCGACGTGGTGGTGTTGAAGGACTGCGTGACCGAGACGAACGCCACGCCATGCGCATCGAAAATCTCGACGATCTTGGCGAAATCCGCCAGCGATCGTGTCAGGCGATCGACCTTGTAGACGACTACCGTATCGATCTTTCGCGCCATGATATCGGCAAGGAGCGCGTTGAGAGCGGGACGGTCCATGGAGCCGCCCGAGAAGCCACCATCGTCGTACGGCAAGCGGATGGCTTTCCAACCTTCGCCTGCTTGGCTCTTGATATAGGCCTCGCAGGCCTCGTGTTGCGCGTCGAGGGAATTGATATCCTGGTCCAGCCCCTCTTCTATGGCATGTGCGGCCTGCTCTGGCTTGTGGCGCGTGGCGACTTTCAAGCTGCCCAGCGCCTGCTCCTGCAAACGATAGGCGATTGCCATACCCATCAAGCGCCCGCCCGCCAGGTCCATTTGGCCGACCGAACCCGGATCATTTAATGCCGGACAGGGCAAACGACAAAGTCAGAATATTCCGCTCCCCGAAACGGCGGTAATTCACGTCCTCGGTCAGCTGGCGGAGTAGCTCGATTC
>CAYPAX010000213.1:0-1961 GCA_964408735.1 uncultured Rhodospirillaceae bacterium
GATGGAATCACGATCAGCCGAGCCAAGCCAGCGACTTCTTCAACAAAATCTGCCAAAAGGCGTCATTCAGCGCTCTAAATAATCACGCATAGATTAGCTGAACACCTGCCGCTACACTCTCCGAATGACCGAGGGTACTCAACGAAAACTAGCGGCGATCGTGTCCACCGATGTCGTTGGTTTCTCGCGCCTCATGGGAGCGGACGAAACCGGCACGCTGGCGGCGCTCAAAGCCCACCGCAATGCCATCGATCCTGTCATCTTCAATAATGGCGGGCGCATCGTTAAGACAACCGGCGATGGCCTGCTACTGGAATTCCCCACCGTGATTGCGTCGGTGAAGTCCAGTCTGGAAATGCAGAAGATCATGGCCGAGCGCAATGCCACGCTGCCTGACGAGCGCCGCATGCAGGTTCGCATCGGCGTGCATTTGGGCGAAGTCATGATCGATGACGACGACATATTCGGCGATGTCGTAAATATCGCCGCGCGCTTGCAGGAAGTTGCCGATCCAGGTGGTATTGCGCTTTCAGGCGCGGCGCGCGACGCCGTCTATCGCCAAATCGACGTCGGCCTGATCGACCTAGGCGCCCGGGAACTCAAGAATATAGCCGAACCAGTGGCGCTATGGCGGATCGACGTGGGCGATTCCGAACAGGCGGGTCTGGAGGCCGCTGCGGCGCTCGGCAAGGCGGAACGCTCCGCGATCGCCGTGCTGCCCTTCGACAATATATCGAACGACCCCGAACAGGAATATTTCGTCGATGGCATCACCGAGGATCTCATCACCGCCCTCTCTTTGGTCCCGGACCTAAAGGTGATCGCGCGCAATTCTACCTTCGCCTACAAGGGCCAGGCTAAGGACATCAAGCTGGTCGCGGCCGAACTGGATGCGCGTTATGTTCTGGAAGGCAGCGTGCGCAAGGCCGGCAATCGGGTACGGATCACCGCTCAGTTGATAGACGCTTCGAGCGGTCATCACCTGTGGGCGGAGCGTTACGACCGCGAGTTGGCCGATATCTTCGATTTGCAGGACGAAATCACCGGCAACATAGCCAGTCGCGTCGCCCCAACCTTGCGCCGCCAGGAAATCGAGCGGGCGCAAGAACGGCCCACCAACGACCTGGATACGTGGGATATGTACCTGCGCATGTTGCACCACTATTACCGCACGACGAAAGACGATTTCCAAACCGCTCTTGCGCTCTGTGAGCGCATAAAGGCGTACGATCCGGACTTTGCGCCTGCATATTATTATTCGTCCTTTCTGGTAACTCTCGGCGGACAACTGATGTTCGTCAAATTGTCGGCGAAAGTCTGGCAAGACTCGATACAGGACGCTGAACGCGGCGTAGCACTTGCCGCTGACGATTTCCGGGCTCATTCCTTCCTTTCCCAGGCGTATGCCCTTTCAGGTCGCTACGAGGAGGCATTAGACCATGGCCGCCAAGCTCTAAACTTCAATTCCTACGCGCCGTATGCCTGGTTTTCGCTTGGTTTAGCGCAGTGGGCCAATGGAGATCACGCCGAGGCGGCCGAGAATATTAGTATTGCCTGGCGGCTCGGCACCAACGATCCAGATCGCGCCGAATGGGCAGCTATTCTTTGCTTCGTCCACTATCAATTGAGGGATTACGATGCGTCGCTGTCTTGGGCGAGCCAGTGTCTGAAGTTATGGCCCAACCAAGTGCAATCATTAGGATGCCGCGCGGCGGCATTAGCACAATCGGACCGACTGGAGGAAGCGAGAACGGCTCTCGTCCCCTTTGAAGCACGCCTCCCCGAAATTTCGGCCTCGCGGCATGTACGCAATTTCCGCTGGCGGCTGCAAGAAGATATCGATCACTACGCCGAGGGCTTGATCAAGGCCGGCCTGCCAGAATGAATGGGCTATCGCCGAGGTCTTCTAATGGGATGGACCGGCTGCTTCCCCCAGTGGGTTAGTCTTTGATGACTTCGAC
>CAYPAX010000214.1:0-1960 GCA_964408735.1 uncultured Rhodospirillaceae bacterium
GGTCGCGCCACGCCGCTAACGCCGAGAGCCCGGTTGATGGGCGCCGGCGTGGGCGTATAGACGGCGAGCTGCAGCAGGCCCTTGCCGTCGTCGCCCGGGTTTTCGGTGCCTTTCGTATCCACCCCCAGGCCGAGCACAATCAATCGCGTGGTGGGGCCGACGATGGCCGCGCCGTCGCCGAAATCGAAAACCCTGTCGACCGCCGCATCCAATGCCACAAGAGTCGCCGTGCCGTCATCGCCGCAGGGCGGGAAGGGGGCTGCCCGATAGCGCCCGGGCTCCATGCTGTCCAAGGCGCTCTGCACGTCCGCCAGCGAGACGCAAAGCCGGACCAGGAACGACCGCGCCTGGAAATAGGAGAAATCCGGGTCCTGCAAGGTCGGCAGCCCGGACAACTCGGGCGCGCTTGTTGCCAGCCCATGGGTCGGGCCCGCCAGTCTAGAGCCATCCTCCTGGGCTTGGACAGGCGAAGGCGGGAACAGGGCTCCGAGAGCCAGCGCCATGGCAGCGATTGCGGCTTTTGCCGTCAGATTCAAAACGTGTCGCGTCATTGGATTGTCTTCCCCACAGATATCTCGCTTGGTGTCGCCTTTATAACCCAGGCGCCAGGTTTTGCGCACGGTCGTCGAGAATGTCCTCCGGCCGGCACCCGCGATGCCAAACGCCAAGAGCAAGCCGCACGCCTCGGCTCCGGGGCAGGCGGGGCACGTGCGGCCTCTTGACGCCGCTGCGCGCTTCGCCGACGGTTCCGGGGTTCTAAGGGGAGGGCCGGCGATGGCCGAGGCAGAGACCCAACCCCCCGTGCCGACGAGCTTCTGGCACTACGTGCGGTCGATGGGGCCGGGAGTGATCGTCGCGCTGACCTGGCTGGGCGCCGGCGATCTGGTGGATTCGTCGGTCGCCGGGGGCAATTACGGCTACACCCTGATGTGGGCCATGGTGATCGCGCTCGCGGTGCGCTTCGTCTTCGTCTCGATCATCGCCAAGTACCAGCTCTGCAACCAGCACGACGAAAGCGTCATGGCGGGCTTCGCACGGCTGCATCCGGGGATGCCGCTGTTCGTCGGCGCGGTGGCGCTGTTCTTCGCCCACTTCTACGGCTCCTACATGGTGCGCGGCCTCGGCGAGGTCAGCGTGCATTTGAGCGGCATCGGCCCGGCCTGGGCCTGGTCGATCTTCTGGGTGGTGCTGGCGGCGGCCTTCCTGTTCCGCGGCATCTATCGCCGCCTCGAGGTCGTGTTCACCGTCTTCCTGATCCTGCTCAGCGTCTCGCTGATCGGGGTTGCCGCATGGACCGGGCCGAGTCCGCTCGCCGCGGCCAAGGGCATCTTCCTGTTGGATATCCCGGAGCAGAGCGGGCCGTTCGGCGCGCTGCTGGTGATCACCTCGCTGATCGGCGCTGTCGGCGGCTCGATCGCCAACCTGTTGTATCCCTATTTCATGCAGCAAAAGGGCTGGCGCGGGCCGCGCTACCGGCGCCTGCAGCTCTATGACCTGGCCTTCGGCACAGGCGTGCTGGTGCTGCTCAATCTGTCGGTCTGGACGATCGGCGCCGAGCTCCTGCACCCGAGCGGCCTGACCGTGTCAAGCCTCGACGATCTCGCCAATCTCCTGACCCTGACGCTCGGCGCACTCGGTGGGCCGATCTTCTATCTGGGTGTGTTTGCGGCGCTTTACAGCTCGGTGATCGGCATTGCCGCCGGCTTCGGCTATCTGATGACCGACGTGGTCCGCGTTAGGCGCACGCCCGCTGCGACACGCGCGGCGCGCCTCGATGTCGGGCACTCGCGCACCTATCGCGCCGTCGCGGCCTGGGCCCTGTTCTCGCCGCTGGTCTGGAGCCTGCCCGGCATGCCCGGCTTTATCATCATGACCATCGTCGCCAACGCTGCGGCGGTCATCGTGTTGCCGGTGCTGTGCGGTGCGCTGTGGCTGCTGACCGCCCGCAGCACCTATATCG
>CAYPAX010000215.1:0-1887 GCA_964408735.1 uncultured Rhodospirillaceae bacterium
GCTAAAGTCCGGTTTAACTTCCAACAACTTGTCGAGCGCAATCTTGGCCTCTTCAGGTCTATCAAGAAGCGCCAGCGCTGATGCCAGCCACGCGTAAGGCCAGAACGAAGCCGCTGGATGCCGGATCGCGCGCCGCGTGTCTTCCACCACCGCTTCGTAATCTCCGAAGAAAAAGAGCGCGGCAGCACGGGTGGTATAAAACGCCCATGCGAATGGGTCGCGCGGGCTCAACCGAATGGCCGTGTCAAGTTCGGAGATGGCCTCGCCCAATTGCTCGGTCAGCAGGAGCGCCATGCCGAGCCCGTAACGTGCCAGGGCCGAGCTGGGATTGAGGTCTATGGCGGTGCGCAACTCCGCGATCGCAGAATCGTATTCGCCTCGCAAGATTTGAACTCTGCCAAGCGCGTTGTGGGCCATCGCTTCGTTGTCGTCGAGGGCGACGGCTTGATTCGCCAACCGCAACGCCTGCTCCAAGGTTTCAAGGGGGGAGTCGGAATAAAGGGTGGCCACCTCAAGAAACAGCGTAAATCCCCACGCCGCGAAGGCTTGGGCGAAATTAGGATCCAACTCGGCTGCACGTCCGAACAATCGGCGCGCTTCGGCCAAGTCCTCGGCATCCATTCGCCATAGATGCCACAGGCCGCGTTGGTAGGACTCCCACGCATCCAGACTTTCCGGCGGTTTGCGGTGGGCGCGTTCGCGCTCGAACTCGCCGACTTGCCCTTGCAGCGCCGCAACCAGGGTCTCGGTGATCTCGTCCTGCAACGCGAAGATATCGGAGAGGTCGCGGTCGTAGCGCTCGGCCCATATGTGGTTGCCAGTGGCGGCATCGACCAACTGCGCCGTGATACGAACGCGCTCACCGCCTTTGCGAACGCTGCCTTCGACGACGTATCGGACGCCGAGGTCGCGCCCGACTTGTCTTATATCGACCGCCCGGCCCTTATAGGTGAAGGTGGTATTGCGCGCCGTGACCTGCAGCCAACGCAGACGCGAAAGTTCAGTGATCAGGTCCTCGGTGATGCCGTCAGCGAAATATTCCTGCTCAGGATCGCCGCTCAGGTTCTCGAACGCCAACACGGCAATGGATGGCCGCTCGGGCTCTGTCACGGCAGCTAACGGCTTGGACTGGGTTTCGTTGGCACCCGTATTCGCCCGGTAGACCCGCACCGGCCGGGCAATATTCTTGACCTCATGCTCGCCGATGTCCTCAAAGCCGTATTCGGTCTTTCCCTCGATCTGCTCATGGGCGCTGCCTGAAAGACAGATGCCACCAGGATGCGCCAAACTTTCAAGCCGTGCCGCCACGTTGACGCCGTCGCCATAGATCGTACCGTCGTTTTGCTCGATAACATCGCCGAGGTTAACACCGATGCGGAACGCCATCCGGCGACTTTCAGGTAGCTCAGCGTTGTGCCCCCCAAGATCGCTCTGAATTTCGACCGCGCAATCCACCGCCTCTACGACACTGGGAAATGTCGCCAGGACACTGTCGCCCGCAGTATCAACCACCCGGCCTTCATGATCTGAGATATGCGTTCGAAATACATCACGGCACACGACGAGCAGTTCCATGGTGGCGCGCTCATCTTCGCCCATGAGGCGCGAATAGCCGGCGACGTCCGCCGCCATGATTGCCGCCAATTTTCGCTTGGCCTCGGCCATGCTCGTCATCCCACCCTTCGAATTGTGAAAGGTACGACGGCGGCGCACAGGCCTCAAGGAAGTCGGCCGTTAAACCCACGCGAATGGTTCTTGCCCAGCCGTCGGCGACGATGATGCCCACTTCCGACTTGGGTCAACAGCACGCATACGCCTTCGGCCATTGTCACGGCTAGAATCGGAGATTAAGCAGCCCAATCGTCGGCATAGCTTGCATCCGCGACG
>CAYPAX010000216.1:0-1883 GCA_964408735.1 uncultured Rhodospirillaceae bacterium
AGAATCAGACACAGCGACACGCGTCCAGAGCAGACTTCGTCAACGGGCTGCTAGGTGAAAGGAAGCTGCCTATGGTTGCTCAGGTGCTTGCGCGGGAATATGCCGGCTCTCGGCTCAGGGACGGGCCCCTATGCAGTTCAGCGGCCGGGGGCGGGTTGCGGCGCTTCGAGCGCGTCGACACCTACGTGCCGGCAAGCCTGCTCGCCGACGGCATCGAGCATTCCTGTTTCGTGATCAACATCTCGGCCGGCGGCGCGCTGGTGCATCGCGACGGGCCATTTCCCGACTCGGGCCCGCTGTCCCTCAAGATCGCCGATTTCGCGCCTCTCCCGGCCCAGCTCGTGCGCACGAACCGCGACAATCACGGGCTCTCCTTCCTGGCCGATCCAAGCGAGGTCGAGGGTCTCGTCCAGCGTATCGTCTCCGAGCCCGGCATCTCGCGGGACCGACGGCTGCAGGCGCGGCGGCGCGTTTTGCTGGCGGGCTCGTTCTATCTCGGCACGAGCTTCGTCCAGGCGCGCGTTGGCAACCTTTCGGCCGGTGGCGCCTATCTTGCCAGCGACACCCCCGCCGAGCCCGGCAGCGAACTCGACCTGCAGCTCGCCAGGTTCGGCGAATTGCCGGTGCGCGTCGCCTGGGCCGACAGCAAAGGCATGGGCGTCGCCTTTGCCGCCCGCCCGGACGCGATCGCCGCGCGGCTTGGCAACTTGCTCAGCGAACGCGCCTGACCGCCAGCGCAATGCGGCATATGCCGGGGCAGTGGCTTTGCCTGGCCCTTCTCGCCCTCCTCCTAACCGGTGTCGAAGCCGCTGCGCAGGAGCCTTCGCACGGCCTGCGCGACCTCGCCGCGCGCCACGGCATTGCGCTCGGTACGGCTGTGTCCCCAGCGGGCCTCGACGATGCCCCCTATCTGGCGCTGGTCGAGCGGCACTTCGCCCTCGTGGTGCCTGAATACGGCATGTATATGAGCCAGCTGCGCCCGGCGCGGGGTGTTTGGGACTTCGCGGAAGCCGACGCGGTGCTGGCCTTCGCCGCCGAGCGCGGCCTGGCGGTGCGCGGCCACGCCCTGGTCTGGGGCATGCCGCTGGATAGCGCCAATCCCTTCGGCGGCTGGACACCGATACCCGCCTGGCTGCACGGTGCGGACCTCAGCCGAGATGCGGCCATCGCCCTGATGCAGGAGCATATCGAGACCGTCATGCGCCGCTATGGCGGCCAGGTGCGCGACTGGGTGGTGGTCAACGAGGCGCTCTCCGGTACCACGCTTTGGGACAGGCTGATCGGGCCGGACTATGTCAGGCTGGCATTCAAACACGCCCGCCGCGTCGATCCCACAGCCAGGCTGATGCTCAACGACTGGGGTGCCGACTATCGCGGCCAGGGCGCGCGTGTCGATGCCTATTACGATCTCGTCGTGCGCCTGTTGGCGGAAGGCGCGCCGATCGACGCCGTCGGCTTCCAGTTCCACCTGCTGACGGGCCACGACCAGCGAAGCGTCAGCGACATCACCGCCAACCTGGCCCGCTTCCGCGCCCTCGGCGTCAGCACTCACATCACCGAGCTCGACGTGCGTATCCGCGCACCGGTGACGCCCGAGAAACTCGCCGCCCAGGCGCGCCTCTACGAGACCGTGTTCCGCGCCGCCGCAGATGGTGCCGCCGCCGACATCGTGCTCTGGGGCTTCACGGATCGCTATTCCTGGATTCCCGAGACCTTCCCCGGCCACCCTGTGGGTACGCTGATGGATAGCGCGCTAAAGCCGTGGCCCGCTTTCGAGGCGGCGCGAGGGGCCCTCGATTAAGCCTCGTCGGGAATATCCAGGCCGGCCTTGCGCAGGCCGTCGATCCACGTCTTGAACTGGGGCCGCAGCGCTTCGGGTTTGA
>CAYPAX010000217.1:0-1834 GCA_964408735.1 uncultured Rhodospirillaceae bacterium
CCACCTCGATGGCGCCCTTGCCCATCTCTTTGAGCACATTGGCATAGGCCTTTAGTTCGTCGCGGCTGGCATTGCGGCAGGCCAGCGGACGGCCCTGGAAGCCGACATGCTGGTTGAGGATGGTGCTGGAAAAGCCGAAGGCGCCGGCGGTCATGGCCTCGGCGATGAGGTCGCGGATTTGCGCCGTCTCTTCCGCTGTCGCCGCGCGCTCCATCGATTCGTCGCCCATGACGTAGTGGCGGAACGGCGTCAGCGGCGCCAGGAAGGCGAGGTTCAGGGCCGGGCCGCGGCGCGCTGCCGCATCGAGATATTCGGGAAAGCTCTGCCAGTCCCAGGTGATGCCCGCGTCGAGCACGTCGTAGGCGATGGCCTCGACATTGACCAGATCGCGCATGGCGATCTCGCGCGCGGCAGGCAGACATGGCGCGATACCGACGCCGCAATTGCCGAGCACCGCACTGGTCACGCCATGCCAGGACGACGGCGTGATGGCGTTGTCCCAGCAGATTTGCGCGTCGTAGTGGGTGTGCGGATCGATGAAACCGGGTGCCACCACACAATCGGCGGCATCGACGACCCTATCGGCACCCTCGGTGATACGGCCGATCTCGGCAATCCTGCCGTCCTTCACCGCGACATCGCCCCGGCGGGCAGCGGCGCCAGTGCCGTCGATCACGGTACCGTTCTTGATCAGCAGGTCGTAAGCCATGTCGTCCTCGGACAGGTGGCGGGGATACGCTCCGTCTCAGCCAAATCCCCTTGATAGGCAGGGGAATACCAGGGAATAGTGTCACCTGAACAGAGAATCATCAGCGAAGGGCCGTGGGCCATGCATCGCAGCAAGAGAATTCTAGTAACCGGTGGCGCGGGCTTTCTCGGCTCCCATCTCTGCGAACGCCTTCTGAGTGAAAAGAACGAAGTCATTTGTGCCGACAATTATTTTACGGGAACACGAAAAAATATCGCCCACTTATTGGACGATCCGAGCTTCGAGATCCTGCGGCACGACATCACCTTTCCCCTCTATGTCGAGGTTGACGAGATATACAATCTCGCCTGCCCCGCATCACCCATTCACTATCAGTTCGATCCGGTTCAGACGACCAAGGTCAGCGTTCACGGCGCCATCAATATGCTGGGCCTCGCCAAGCGCGTGAAGGCCCGCATTCTGCAAGCCTCGACCAGCGAGGTATACGGCGACCCCGACGTCCACCCCCAGCGCGAAGATTATTGGGGCAACGTCAACCCGCTCGGCCCGCGCGCCTGCTACGACGAAGGCAAGCGCTGTGCCGAGACCCTGTTCATGGACTATCGCCGCCAGCACAATCTTGGCATCAAGATCGCGCGCATCTTCAACACCTATGGCCCGCGCATGCACCCCAATGACGGTCGCGTGGTCTCGGAGTTCGTGGTGCGCGCGCTGGAGGGGGAGCCGATCACGATTTTCGGCGACGGCAGCCAGAGCCGGTCGTTCTGCTACGTCAACGACCTAATCGACGGATTGTGCAAGCTTATGGCATCCGATGACGAGGTCACGGGGCCCATCAATCTCGGCAATCCCATCGAGCTGACCGTGGGTCAGCTTGCCGAGACCATTGTTACCATGACCGACTCAAAATCCGAAGTCATATACGGCCCCCTGCCCGCCGACGATCCCAAACGCCGCAAGCCGGATATTTCCAAGGCGAAGAGCATTCTGGACTGGCAGCCGCACACCGAGCTGGAAGCCGGGCTCGAACGCACCATCGCCTATTTTTCGGACCTCGTAGCCAGTGAGTTCTAGGCTCCAGACTCATAACCAATAGCATATCGTAGCAACAAGGCAGACGGCAGC
>CAYPAX010000218.1:0-1796 GCA_964408735.1 uncultured Rhodospirillaceae bacterium
AGAATCAGACACAGCGACACGCGTCCAGAGCAGACTTCGTCAACGGGCTGTTATGGCCGTCTGGTCATCAAGCTCGCCTCGCGCTTCCGCAATTACGGCCTGCCGATGAGCGACCTGGTTCAGGAAGGCAATATCGGCCTGTTGCAGGCGGCGGCTCGTTTCGAACCCGAACGCGAAGTGCGTTTCTCCACCTATGCCGCCTGGTGGATCCGCTCGGCCATGCAGGACTTCGTGCTGCGCAACTGGTCGATCGTGCGCACCGGCACCACGGCGGCGCAGAAATCCCTGTTCTTCAACCTGCGGCGCATGCGCGCCAAGCACGCCGACGAGGTCGACGGCTGGCTCAGCGGCAACGCCAAGGACAAGATCGCCACCGAGCTGCGGGTGCGCGTGACCGACGTCGAGGACATGGAGATGCGCCTGGCCGGTAGCGACCAGTCTCTCAACGCCACGGTCAGCGAGGCCAGCGACGACGAGTGGCAGGACTTCATGTGCGACGACGGTCCCAACCCGGAAGAGCTGGTGCAGGAAGGCCACGACAATGCCACCCGCTCAGGCTGGCTGCATACCGCCATGGAAGAATTGAGCGAGCGCGAGCAGATCATCATCCGCGAGCGCCGTCTGCGCGACGACCCCCTGACGCTCGAAGAGCTCGGTAAGCGCCTCGGCATCTCGAAGGAGCGCGTGCGCCAGATCGAGCACAAGGTGCTGCGCAAGTTGCGCACCTCAGTCACCCGGCTGGGCAGCGATACGGCACAAAAAGCGCTCACACTCGCCTAACGGCAAGTCTCTCCCGCCAAGACGGGATTTGGCCGCGGTTCCCCTGCCGCGGCCATTTTCTTTTGCGCCGCCCTATTCGAACCACTCCATCTGCTCGGGGTGGGTGGCCTCGATCATGGGGCCGTTAAACGACTTGAGCCAGCCGCGCACGCGCACGGTCCGCCCGGCGAATGTGGCGATATCGGCACCGTCCCAGGCGGCCTCGAAGGCGCGGCGGTGGCGCGGGGCGACGCTCACCGTGAAGTCCTCGCCCCAGTCCTCGCCGAAATTGAAGTAAAGCCTGCCGCGCACTTTGGCGGCGCTCAGCACGCGCCCTTCGACGAGCTGGAAGCTGCCGATGTCGCGCATCAGTCGGGCCGGGTCGCGGATGCGGTAATAGGGATGGGCCCAGATGCCGAGGCCGCGCCGCCGCGCGGCGCGCTCGATGGCCAGCAGCCGTGGCACCACGGCGCGATTGTCGGCAAAGCTGTAGACCCGCGCCATGCCGCGGTCCAGCATCTCCTCTTGCAGCCAGAGCCCGTCGGCGCGCTGCAGATGCGCCAGTGCCCGGTCATAGCGGTCGCGCCGGGCGCCGCCGTAGTAGAGCGAGACACGCTCGCCCATCGACAGCGCCAGCATGGCTTGGCGCGATTCCTCCGCCAGTGGCCAGTCCTCGAAATTGTGCCGCCCGAGCGCCAGCTTGGGCGCCTGCAGGCCGACCAGGCGCACCTCTATGCCGTTGTCGAGGACCACCGTGTCGCCATCGACGACACCGACCACGACACCGCTTTCGCCGGCACTGAGCTCGGCCGGCACCTGGGCCGCCACCGGCGGACAGGGAAACAAGCCGAGCAGGACAATGAGCAGTCGCGGGATTGTCTGCCGGCCAAGGCTCGGGTTGATACCAAGGATCAATGATAAAGACCCATTTGATGGGCCGAGGTGGTTTTCCGGGTAGGAGCGGCGCGCCGGGCGATGCGCGGACATCGTTCAAGCGTCGCGACGCATCCGGGGAGCCGCCTCGGGCCACCGCAGGC
>CAYPAX010000219.1:0-1779 GCA_964408735.1 uncultured Rhodospirillaceae bacterium
AAAGGGGTCAAAATTGGACGCCGATAGGGGGTCAATGTTCAATGCCGATTGACAGCCCTGCTTCGTCAAGCGGCGATCATATCGTCGGCGACACCGTCCGAGAAGCATGCTTGCCCCGGGTCGCCGTTGGTGTCAGCCGGCGATAACAGTTGATGCGGTGGTGCAGACCGGAAACGCAATCCGGTTGTCCGAGAAGCAATCCTGGTTAAGGTTCCGAGACGGGGCCGGCTCCACTATCACGGCAGCCATGCCAGGGAATTATCTGGATACTGTCGATCAGGGGGAGGTCAAAGTGGCAACGCATCATGCAGGAGAAATCCCGAACAGGCCGAAAACGTTGATCTACTCGTGCTCAGGGTGCTCGAATTTGGCGCAAGCCGCCAACGACATCGCCTTGCGCCTGCACCGTGACGGGCGGGCTGAGATGTCGTGCATTGCCGGAGTCGGCGGGAATGTGAAGTCCCTGGTCAGAATAGCACGCTCCGGGCGTCCCATCGTGGCCATCGACGGCTGCCACCTTCACTGTGTGAAGTCCTGTTTGCAGCACCACGATATCGCTCCCGACGTTCATTACACGCTGACCGAGCTAGGCGCCAAGAAACGCATGAAAAGCGACTATGACACGGCGGACTTCGAGCATTTCTACGAGATGGTCCTGGCAGATATTCCCGAGAAAGCAGAAGTGGAATAACCGACGTTAGCTAGCATTGATATGGGCCGCTAGTCAGCCGGAAGCTCGAACCAGAAGGTGCAGCCGTCGCCGGGCGTGCTGTCGAAATCCAGCCTGCCGCCCATCGCTTCCACCAGCCGACGGCTGATGGTCAAGCCGATGCCGGTGCCCTCTACTTTCGATGCTTCTGTGCCAAGGCGCAAGAACGGGCGGAACACTTCCTCATGCTTATCGGCGGGTACGCCCGGCCCGGTATCGGTGATGCTGATCCGCATCATGCCGCTAGCGCCAGTAGCGGCATCCACGGTTACGCTGCCGTTATCGCGGTTGTATTTGACCGCGTTGGAAAGAATATTCAGCAAGACCTGCTTGAGCCGACTCGCATCGGCCCGCACCGGCTGTGCCGCCGCAACAGCTGCGCCAACGACCAGCGATATGCCACGCGTCTCAGCCTGTGGCTGGACGAGCAACAAGCTCTCGGGAACGATCTCCGCCAAATCTATCCGCTCCACAGCCAGATTGAGCCGGCCTGCTTCTACCCTGGAAAGATCGAGAACTTCGTTGATCAACCCCAATAGGTGCTTGCCGCCATCCAGTATCTGCTCGACATGGATGTTCTGCTCCTCGCTGAGCGGCTCGTCCGAGTAGTCTCTTAGCAGCTGCGCGAATCCCATAATCGCATTGAGCGGCGTGCGCAGCTCGTGGCTCATTGAGGAGAGGAACTCCGATTTGGCCTGATTGGCCCGTGTCGCCGCCTCCTGTGCCGATTTGCGCTCGGCGACCTCTTCGCGGAGCTCCTGGGTCCGCTCCCTCACCTTGAGCTCCAAGTCGTCGCGGGCACGTAGAAGAGCGTCCTCCGCCATCTTGCGCTCGGTGATATCGATGCAGGCCGCCTGTATGGCAGGCTCGCCATCCCAGGAGACGATTGTCGGGCGCGCTTCGAGCCAAACGGTCGAGCCATCCTTGCGTACGGCCCGGAATTCGACGATCTCGGGCGCCGGTTCGCCGCGCATGCGAGCTTCGCGATTGGCCGTGAGCCGCCCGATCTCTGCCGGATGCAGGTACGCGTTCACCGTGCCAAGTCGAAGGATATCGTCTGGCCCGTCATA